>NZ_JBFPFX010000031.1:0-76604 GCF_047978245.1 Pseudomonas sp. LFS044 | reverse complement strand
GGCTCCCACATTGTCCGCGTTGTCGCCGAATAATGTGGGAGCCGGCTTGCCGGCGAAAGGGGCGCAACGCGGCCCCGGCGTTTTCGAAACTGTGAGGCTTCAATGATCAACCTCACCCCCTGGCTTAACGCCCCCGCCTGGCACATCGCCTTCTCTGGCGGCCTCGACTCCACCGTGCTCCTGCACCTGCTGGCCGACCACGCCCGCAGTCAGCAAACCCCTCCGCTGCACGCCATCCACGTTCATCACGGCCTGCAACCGGCTGCCGACGCCTGGCCAGCGCATTGCAAAGCAGTCTGCGACCGCCTGGGTATCCCGCTCACCGTCATCCACGTCCAGGTAACCCCGGGCGCCAGCCCCGAACAGGCCGCGCGCGATGCCCGTTACGCGGCTTTCAAGGGCGTGCTTGGCGCGGGCGATGTGCTGTTTACCGGCCAGCACCGTGATGATCAGGCCGAAACCCTGTTGTTCCGCCTTTTGCGCGGTGCGGGCCTGCGCGGGTTGTCCGCCATGCCGGTACAGCGCCCTTTGGGGCAGGGCCAGCTGGTCAGGCCGCTACTGGCGGTCTCACGCACGCAGTTACACACCTATGCGCAACGCCATGGGCTGGCCTGGATCGAAGACCCCTCGAACAACGACACGGCGTATACCCGCAACTTCCTGCGCGCAGAGGTGTTCCCGTTGTTGCAACAGCGTTGGCCGCAGGCCAGCCAGAACCTTGCACGCAGTGCCGAACACCTGGGCGAGGCGCTCGGGCTGCTGGATGAGCTGGCGCAGGCCGACCTGGCCGAGGCCGGGGAGGGCGGGTGTGTTGCTTGGCCTGGCTTGGACTCGCTCGATCTGGCTACCCTCGTGGCGCTGTCGCCGGCTCGTCAGCGCAATGCCCTGCAGCACTGGCTGAGCCTGCGCACCCGTTTGCCCGACAGCCGCCATTGGGCCGGCTGGGCAGCCCTGCGCGACGCGGCAATCGATGCTCGGCCAGCCTGGCACCTGACCGACGGCAAGCTGGAGCGCAGCAACGGGCGCGTCTGGTGGTTGAGTGGTGACTGGTTGCAGCCTGTCGGCGGCGTATTGCGCTGGGAGCAGCCCGATGGCCGGTTGGCGTTGCCCGGCAACGGCAGTGTGCGCCTGCACGGCCGCCCTCAGGGTGAGTTGCACATTGCCTACCGCCAGGGGGGCGAAGTACTGAACATTCCCGGCCGCGGCAAGCGCGACTTGAAACGCCTGCTCAACGAGCTGCAAGTCCCGCACTTCGTGCGTTCGCGGCTACCGTTGCTGTACTGCGGCGAGCGCCTGCTGGCGGTGGCCAACCTGCCTGAACTGGGGCAGGCGGATTGCCAGCTGCACTGGCAGCCTCCGACGAACGCGCAAGGTTTGAGCTGAAGGGTACATTCCGGTAGACTACCCTCCCTTCTTGATACAACTTCTGTGCGTTCCTCGGAAACACGGCAGTTGCCGATTACCAAGCAGTTTTTTGCTGGGCTGATTCTGGAAATGACGAGCGAACTCCATGCCGGGGATACCCCTGGTCTGTACAGACGCGGCAGTTTTTCGAGATGCACTGTGATTGACGCGGGTGATCGGGGGCTTCGGCCTTCCTTCGCTTTCTCCGGCGGCGCTGGCCGCCTTAACGCAGACTTCTAGGGTTTTTCATGACGCGCTACATATTCGTCACGGGCGGTGTTGTTTCTTCATTGGGGAAAGGCATTGCCTCGGCTTCCCTGGCGGCCATCCTGGAAGCGCGGGGGCTCAAGGTCACCATGCTCAAGCTGGATCCGTACATCAACGTCGATCCTGGCACCATGAGTCCGTTCCAGCACGGTGAAGTATTCGTCACCCACGATGGCGCCGAGACCGACCTTGACCTGGGCCACTACGAGCGGTTCATCCGCACGACCATGACCCAGAACAACAACTTCACCACCGGCCGTATCTACGAGCACGTGCTGCGCAAGGAGCGTCGTGGTGATTACCTGGGCGCTACCATCCAGGTCATTCCGCACATCACCGACGAGATCAAGCGTCGCATCATCAAGGGCGCCGGCGATGCCGACGTGGCCCTGGTGGAAATCGGCGGTACCGTGGGCGACATCGAGTCGCAGCCGTTCCTCGAGGCGATCCGCCAGCTGCGTGTCGAAGTGGGCTCCAAGCGCGCCATGCTGATGCACCTGACCCTGGTCCCGTACATCGCCACCGCTGGCGAAACCAAGACCAAGCCGACCCAGCATTCGGTCAAGGAACTGCGCTCCATCGGCCTGCAGCCTGACGTGCTGATCTGCCGTTCCGACCACCCGGTCGATGCCTCGTCGCGTCGCAAGATCGCGTTGTTCACCAACGTTGAAGAGCGTGCGGTCATTTCCCTGGAAGACGTCGACACCATCTACAAGATTCCTGGCGTACTGCACGCACAGGGCCTGGACGACTTCGTCGTCGAGCGCTTCGGCCTGCAGTGCAATGGCGCCGACCTGTCCGGATGGGACAAAGTGGTCGATGCCAAGCTCAACCCGGAGCAGGAAGTGACCATCGCCATGGTCGGCAAGTACATGGAGCTGCTGGACGCGTACAAGTCGCTGATCGAAGCGATGAGCCACGCCGGCATCACCAACCGTACCAAGGTCAACCTGCGCTACATCGACTCCGAAGACATCGAGAACCAGGGCACCAGCCTGCTGGAAGGCGCCGATGCCATCCTGGTACCGGGCGGTTTCGGCCTGCGTGGCGTGGAAGGCAAGATCACCGCGGTGCAATACGCCCGTGAGAACAAGGTGCCGTACCTGGGTATCTGCCTGGGCATGCAGGTTGCCGTGATCGAGTTCGCCCGCAACGTGATGGGCTGGAAAGACGCCAACTCCACCGAGTTCGACCGCAACAGCGGCCACCCGGTAGTCGGCCTGATCACCGAGTGGGCCGATGCCACCGGTGCCGTCGAGACCCGTACCGAAGCTTCCGACCTGGGCGGCACCATGCGCCTGGGCGCACAGGACTGCCAACTGGCTGCCGGTTCCAAGGTGCACGACTGCTACGGCAAGGACGTGATCACCGAGCGTCACCGTCACCGTTACGAAGTGAACAACAACCTGCTGCCGCAGTTGATGGACGCCGGCCTGGTGGTTTCCGGCCGCTCCGAAGACGGCGCGCTGGTGGAAGTGGTCGAGTCCAAGGACCACCCATGGTTCGTCGCCTGCCAGTTCCACCCGGAGTTCACCTCGACCCCGCGTGACGGGCACCCGCTGTTCAGCGGCTTCGTCAAGGCTGCCCTGGCTCAGAAGAACAAGGCCTGAGCTCAGGCTTTGATGAGTTTTCCGACGGTATAAACCGCGCAAAGCTCATTTCTCGGGTAAAGTACCGCCCGTTCTGCCCCTGACCTGCCGGTCAGGGGTTGCTTCTGCCAGGCCTGCCTGCTGCATGTCCGCCTGGTGGAAGGCAAGAATTTCCTAAAGCTGCGTTGTTTTCGTCAATTCTGGAGTGCTTACAACAATGGCAAAAATCGTCGACATCAAAGGTCGTGAAGTTCTCGATTCGCGTGGCAACCCCACCGTGGAAGCCGATGTACTGCTCGACAACGGCATCATCGGCAGCGCTTGCGCGCCGTCCGGTGCTTCCACCGGCTCGCGCGAAGCGCTGGAGCTGCGTGATGGCGACAAGAGCCGTTACCTGGGCAAGGGCGTGCTGAAAGCCGTCGGCAACATCAACGGCCCGATCCGTGAGCTGCTGCTGGGCAAGGACCCGTCCGACCAGAAGGCCCTGGACCGCGCCATGATCGACCTGGACGGTACCGAGAACAAAGCCAAGCTGGGCGCCAACGCCATCCTGGCTGTTTCCCTGGCTGCCGCCAAGGCTGCTGCCCAGGACCAGGACCTGCCGCTGTACGCGCACATTGCCAACCTGAACGGCACCCCGGGCCAGTACTCGATGCCGGTTCCGATGATGAACATCATCAACGGTGGCGAGCACGCCGACAACAACGTCGACATCCAGGAGTTCATGGTTCAGCCGGTTGGCGCCAAGACCTTCTCCGACGGCCTGCGCATGGGCACCGAGATCTTCCACCACCTCAAGGCTGTACTGAAGGCCCGTGGCCTGAACACTGCCGTGGGTGACGAAGGTGGTTTCGCCCCGAACCTGGCTTCCAACGAAGACGCGCTGGCTGCCATCGCCGAAGCCGTTGAAAAAGCCGGCTACAAGCTGGGCACCGACGTGACCCTGGCCCTGGACTGCGCGGCTTCCGAATTCTACGAAGACGGCAAGTACAACCTGTCCGGCGAAGGCAAGTCGTTCGATGCCGAAGGCTTCGCCGACTACCTGAAAGGCCTGACCGAACGTTTCCCGATCATCTCGATCGAAGACGGCCTGGACGAGTCCGACTGGGCCGGCTGGAAAATCCTCACCGACAAGATTGGCGAGAAGGTGCAACTGGTCGGTGACGACCTGTTCGTGACCAACACCAAGATCCTCAAGGAAGGCATCGAGAAGGGCATCGGTAACTCGATCCTGATCAAGTTCAACCAGATCGGCTCGCTGACCGAAACCCTGGAAGCCATCCAGATGGCCAAGGCTGCCGGCTACACCGCAGTGATCTCGCACCGTTCCGGTGAAACCGAAGATTCCACCATTGCCGACCTAGCCGTGGGTACCGCTGCTGGCCAGATCAAGACCGGTTCGCTGTGCCGTTCCGACCGCGTCTCGAAGTACAACCAGCTGCTGCGCATCGAAGAGCAACTGGGCGCCAAAGCGGTGTACCGCGGTCGTGACGAGTTTCGCGGCTAAGCAAGAGATGGTAAAAAGACAGCAGCCGAGGCTGTCGGAACTTTCGCTCTGAAATTTCTGACGCTTCATGCGGGTTTCTGTCAACGAAGCCTGGCCTCGGCCAGGCTTCGTGCTATTTGAGGCCTGCCTATAGCTGGCGGTCTTTTTAACCTGGATACCTTGATGCGCAGTCCCTATTGGTTGTTTCTTGTCCTGCTCCTGCTGCTGGGTGGCCTGCAGTACCGCCTGTGGGTAGGTAACGGCAGCCTGGCGCAAGTGGCCGAGCTCAAGCAGCAGATCGACGAGCAGCATGCCGAGAACGAGCGGCTGCTGGAGCGTAATCGCGTGCTCGACGCCGAGGTGCTGGAGTTGAAGAAAGGCATGGAGACCGTCGAAGAGCGGGCTCGTCATGAACTGGGAATGGTCAAAGAGGGCGAGACCCTCTTCCAGCTGCCGCAAAAATGATGAATACCCTGCCGGCTTTCTGGGCCGTGATTCCTGCTGCGGGTGTAGGTGCCCGCATGGCTGCCGACCGCCCCAAGCAATATCTGCAATTGGGGGGGCAGACACTTCTCGAGCATAGCCTCGACTGTTTTCTTGGCCACCCCACGCTAAAAGGCGTGGTGGTCAGCGTTGCTGAAGATGACCCTTACTGGCCTGGCTTGCGCTGCGCCAGCGATCCGCGCATCCAGCGTGCGTCAGGTGGGCGCGAGCGCGCCGACTCCGTCCTCAATGCCCTGTTGCTGCTGCATGCACAGGGTGCTGCTGACGATGACTGGGTGCTGGTGCACGATGCGGCGCGGCCGAACCTGGCGCGTACGGATCTGGACCGTTTGCTGTCGGAACTGGCTGACGACCCGGTAGGTGGGCTGCTGGCTGTGCCTGCACGCGACACCCTGAAGCGGGCGGATGCCAATGGGCGAGTCAGTGCCACCGTGGATCGCAGCACTGTCTGGCTGGCCTACACGCCGCAGATGTTCCGCCTGGGCGCGTTGCATCGGGCCTTGGCCGAGTGCCTGGTTTCCGACGTGGTTGTCACCGATGAAGCTTCGGCCATCGAGTGGTCCGGCCAGGCGCCGCGGCTGATCGAGGGGCGCAGCGATAACATCAAGGTGACCCGGCCGGAAGACCTGGAGTGGCTGCGCCAGCGTTGGGCGGGGCGCGGCTGAGATCGCCGGGTCCACTGCGTGGCCCAATCGCCGGCAAGCCGGCTCCCACAGATGAAGTGCAGTGTCCGAACGCTGTGTTGTCCCAGTGGGAGCCGGCTTGCCGGCGATTGGGCCGCAAAGCGCACCCGCACACTGTCAGGCCACCCGATACGCTGGCATCCCCGCCAACCCTTCCTTCAGAAAATCCACCAGCCGCCGAACCTTGGGCGACAGGTGCCGCTGCTGTGGATACAACGCCCACACTGCTGTATTGGGCGGCTGATGCGCCTCCAGCAACGACACCAGCGCACCGCTGTTCAGGTGCTCCAGCACGTAGTAGTCCGGCAGCTGGCACAACCCCATCCCCAGCAAGGCTGCATCCAGCACCGCCTGCCCGCTGTTGCAGCGCCAGTTGCCCTGCACCCGCTGGCTGATCTCACGGCCGTCCTGTTGCAGCGCCCATAAGTCGGAACTGCCCACCAGGCAATTGTGCCGGGCCAGCTCGGACAGGCTGTGCGGGCGGCCATAACGCTCCAGGTAAGCGGGCGAGGCGCACAGGTACATGCGCCGCGGCGCCAAACGTGTGGCCACCAGCCGGGAGTCGGCGAGCCGCCCCAGGCGGATCGCCAGGTCCATGCCTTCGTGCAGCAAGTCCAGGGTACGGTTGCTGAGCTCCACTTCGACCCGCAGCTGCGGGTACAGCGCCATGAAGCGTGTCACCAGCGGCACGATGAAGCGTTCGCCATAAGCCACGGCGCAGGTCATGCGCAGCAGGCCTTTTGGTTCGCTGGCCAGGTCACCCATGGCCCGCAGCGCCTCCTCGCGGCCGTCTTGCAGGCGCTGGCAGTGCTGCAGGAAGGTCTGCCCGGCTTCACTCAAGGTCACTCGGCGGGTGCTGCGGTACAGAAGGCGGGTCTGCAGGCGCTCTTCCAGGCGAGCGATCTGCCGGCTGATGTGCGACGACGAGACACCCATGCGTTCCGCCGCCGCAGTGAATTGGCCCGATTCCGCTACCGCGACGAATTCGTCGATGCCTTCCCAGCGGCTGCTCATCGATTGTCCCTGTGTGGCAATAATGTTTTGTCTTTGCCTGGATTATTCATCAAAAGCACGTGAATTACACTGTTGGACTGAATCGACCCTCTGTTTGGAGACCTTTGATGATCAAGTCCCGTGCTGCCGTTGCCTTCGAGGCCAAGAAACCCCTGGAAATCGTCGAAGTGGACGTGGCCATGCCCAAGGCTGGCGAAGTGCTGCTGCGCGTGGTTGCCAGCGGTGTCTGCCACACCGACGCCTATACCCTCTCGGGTGCCGACCCGGAGGGTATCTTCCCGTCGATCCTTGGCCATGAAGGTGGTGCGATCGTCGAGGCAGTAGGCGAGGGCGTTACCTCGGTGGCTGTCGGTGATCACGTGATCCCGCTGTACACCCCGGAATGTGGCCAGTGCAAATTCTGCCGCTCCGGCAAGACCAACCTGTGCCAGGCCATCCGCGCCACCCAGGGCAAGGGCCTGATGCCGGACGGCACTACCCGTTTTTCCTACAAGGGCCAGCAGCTGTTCCACTACATGGGCACCTCGACCTTCTCCGAGTACACCGTGCTGCCGGAAATTTCCGTAGCCAAGATCCAGAAGGAAGCACCGCTGGAGAAAGTCTGCCTGCTCGGTTGCGGCGTCACCACCGGCATCGGCGCGGTGATCAACACCGCCAAGGTCAAGCCGGGTGACACCGTGGCCATCTTCGGCCTGGGCGGCATCGGCCTGTCGGCGATCATCGGCGCAGTCAAGGCCAAGGCCTCGCGCATCATCGCCATCGACATCAACCCGGCCAAGTTCGAGATCGCCCGCCAGCTGGGGGCCACCGACTGCATCAACCCGAAGGAGTACGACCGCCCGATCCAGGAAGTGATCGTCGACCTCACCGACGGCGGCGTGGACTTCTCCTTCGAGTGCATCGGCAATGTGCAGCTGATGCGCGCGGCCCTGGAGTGCTGCCACAAAGGTTGGGGTGAATCGGTGATCATCGGTGTCGCCGGTGCCGGCCAGGAAATCGCTACCCGTCCGTTCCAGCTGGTGACCGGCCGCGTCTGGCGCGGTTCTGCCTTCGGTGGCGTGCGCGGCCGTAGCGAGTTGCCAAGCTATGTGGACATGGCCGAGAAAGGCGAGATTCCGCTGGACACCTTCATCACCCACACCATGGGCCTGGAGGACATCAACAAAGCCTTCGACCTGATGCATGAAGGCAAGAGCATCCGCAGCGTGATCCACTTCTGAGGTCTGCCATGAGCCTGGATAACATCTCCTGCCAGAAGAGCTTCGGCGGCTGGCACAAGCGTTACCGGCATCACTCCAAGGTGCTGGGCTGCGACATGGTCTTTGCCGTCTACCTGCCGCCGCAGGCAGAGCAGGGCGAGAAGCTGCCTGTGCTGTACTGGCTCAGCGGCCTGACCTGCACCGATGAGAACTTCATGCAGAAGGCGGGCGCCCAGCGCCTGGCTGCCGAGCTTGGCCTGATCATCGTCGCACCCGACACCAGCCCGCGTGGCGAGCAGGTGCCCGGCGACCCTGAGGGTGCCTGGGACTTCGGCCTGGGTGCGGGGTTCTACCTCAATGCCACCCAGCAGCCCTGGGCACAGCATTACCGCATGCATGACTATGTGGTGGACGAATTGCCGGTGCTGATCGAGGCGCACTTCCCGGCCTCGGACCAGCGCAGCATCAGCGGCCACTCGATGGGCGGGCATGGTGCGCTGGTCTGTGCGCTGCGCAACCCGGGGCGCTACCGGTCGGTCTCAGCGTTTTCGCCGATCAGCAACCCAATGGATTGCCCATGGGGCGAAAAGGCCTTCAGCCGTTACCTGGGTGAAGACCGCGCGCGTTGGCGTGAGTGGGATGCCAGCGTGCTGCTGGCCGAGACGCCGGCTGGCGAGTGTCCGCCATTGCTGGTGGATCAGGGCGACCGTGATGACTTCCTCGAAAAGCAGCTCAAGCCCGAGGCGCTGGAGCAGGCGGCACGCAAGGGTGGGCATGCGTTCAGCCTGCGCTTGCAGCCTGGCTATGACCACAGCTACTACTTCATCGCCAGCTTCATCGACGACCATCTGCGCCATCACGCAGCGGCACTGGGGCGGGTTTAACGATCCGGTCCAAAAGCCGCCCAACCACCTGCAAAGCAGGTAGAATCACGCCCTGACTCAATCAGGGCGTTTTTCTATGCGTATTGGCCACGGCTACGATGTGCACCGTTTCTGCGACGGTGATTTCATTACCCTGGGTGGGGTGCGTATCACCCACAAATACGGCCTCCTGGCCCATTCCGATGGTGACGTGCTGTTGCATGCCTTGAGCGATGCCTTGCTCGGCGCGGCGGCATTGGGCGATATCGGCAAGCACTTCCCCGACACCGACCCACAGTTCAAGGGGGCCGACAGCCGCGTGCTGCTGCGCCATGTGGTCGGCATCGTCCAGGCCAAGGGCTGGAAAGTCGGCAACGTCGACGCCACCATCGTTGCCCAGGCACCGAAAATGGCCCCGCATATCGAGACCATGCGCCAACTGATCGCCGAAGACCTTCAGGCCGAGCTTGATCAGGTCAACGTCAAGGCCACCACCACCGAGAAGCTGGGTTTCACCGGCCGTGAGGAGGGGATTGCCGTGCACGCTGTCGCCCTGCTGCTGCCCGCATGACCGAACTGGAACTGCTGGGCCCGCGTGCATCGGGTGAACCACTGGGTACTGCGGTGCTCAAGGCTGTCGCGCAAGACTTTCAGGTCGACGAAGTGCTGGACATTCCGTTATCCGGTCAAGGCGAGCACCTGTGGCTGTGGGTCGAGAAGCGTGACCTCAACACCGAAGAGGCAGCCCGCCGGCTGGCACGTGCCGCAGGTGTGCCGGTGCGTTCGATCAGCTATGCCGGCCTCAAGGACCGGCAGGCGCTGACCCGTCAGTGGTTCAGCCTGCACCTGCCGGGCAAGGCCGACCCCGACCTGGCGCGTGCCGAGGATGCCACCCTGCGCGTGCTCAAGCAGGTGCGCCACTCGCGCAAGCTGCAGCGTGGCGCCCATTCGGCCAATGGCTTTACCCTGCGCCTGACCGCGCTGGCGGCCGACCACCAGGCCCTCGATGCCCGCCTGGAGGCCCTCAAGCAGGACGGTGTACCGAATTATTTCGGCAGCCAGCGCTTCGGCTTTGGCGGCGGCAACGTTCAGGATGCCCAGGACTGGGCTGCGCGCGAGGCCCTGCCAGAGCAGCGCAACGTGCGCTCGCGGCTGCTTTCTGCCGCGCGCAGTTATGTGTTCAACCAGGTACTGGCCGCCCGGGTTGCCGACGGCAGCTGGCAGCGCGCCCAGGTCGGTGACCTGTTGGCGTTCACCGATAGCCGCAGTTTCTTCCCGGCGGGCGAGCTGGAATGTTCCGATCCGCGCCTGGGTATTCTCGACTTGCATCCCACCGGCCCGATGTGGGGCGAAGGCCCTTCGCCCACAGCCGGCGCGGCCTTGGCCCTGGAGTCGGCGGTCGCCGAGCAGCATCCGGCATTGTGCCAATGGCTCGCCAATGCGGGCATGAGTCACGAACGGCGTATCCTGCGGCTCCCTATTGGCGGGCTGACGTGGCATTATCCCGAGCCTGATATCCTGCAACTGGAATTCGTCCTCCCGGCCGGATGCTTCGCCACCGTGGTGGTGCGCGAACTCGTCGATCTGGTGCCGGCAGGGCAGACGGACAGCCCATGCGTATTCTGATTTCGAATGATGACGGTGTTACGGCACCAGGCCTGGCCGCGCTGCATGGCGCGCTGGCGGATTATGCCGAGTGCGTGGTAATCGCCCCGGACCAGGACAAGAGCGGCGCCAGCAGTTCGCTGACGCTGGACCGGCCGCTGCATCCGCAGACGCTGGCCAACGGTTTCATCAGCCTCAATGGCACGCCCACCGATTGCGTGCACCTGGGGCTCAATGGCCTGCTGCCGGAACCGCCCGACATGGTCGTTTCGGGGATCAACCTGGGGGCCAACCTGGGTGATGACGTGATCTATTCCGGTACGGTTGCCGCCGCGCTGGAAGGGCGCTTCCTGGGCGGCACGTCGCTGGCGTTTTCGCTGTTGTCGCGCTTGCCTGACAACTTGCCGACAGCGGCCTTCATCGCCCGCCGCCTGGTGGAGGCGCAGCCGCGTCTGCAGCTGCCCCCGCGCACCGTGCTCAACGTCAACATTCCCAACCTGCCGCTGGAGCACATCCGCGGCATCCAGCTCACCCGCCTCGGTCACCGGGCCCGGGCGGCAGCGCCGACCAAGGTGGTCAACCCGCGCGGCAAAGAGGGCTACTGGATTGCGGTGGCGGGTGATGCCGAGGACGGCGGGCCGGGTACCGACTTCCACGCCGTGATGCAGGGCTACGTTTCGATTACCCCGCTGCAGCTGGACCGCACCTTCAACGATGCCTTCGAACAGCTCGACGGTTGGCTGGAGGGCCTGCTCTGATGCGCGAACAGGACGATCTGCAGCGCCGCGGTATTGGCATGACCTCCCAGCGTACCCGGGAGCGGCTGATCCAGCGCCTGTGCGAGGAGGGTGTATCGAACCCCAAGGTGCTCGATGCCATCCGCCGTACGCCGCGCCACCTGTTCGTCGACGAGGCGCTCGCCCACCGCGCCTACGAAGACACCGCGCTGCCAATCGGGCACAACCAGACGATCTCCCAGCCGTTCATGGTCGCACACATGAGCGAACTGCTGCTGGAAGCAGGGCCGCTGGACAAGGTGCTGGAGATTGGCACCGGCTCCGGCTACCAGACGGCGATCCTGGCCCAGTTGGTCGAGCGGGTGTTCTCGGTGGAGCGCATCAAGGTGCTGCAGGATCGCGCCAAGGAGCGCCTGGTCGAGCTGAACCTGCGCAATGTGGTGTTTCGCTGGGGGGACGGTTGCGATGGCTGGCAGGCGCTGGCGCCCTACAATGCCATTATCGTCACCGCTGTAGCGCCGGAAGTGCCGCAGGCTCTGCTTGACCAGCTGGCACCGGGCGGCCGCATGGTGATCCCGGTTGGGCCGGCCGGGGAGGTTCAGCAACTGATGCTGATCGTCCGCGAAGAGCACGGTTTCTCTCGGCGCGTGCTGGGCGCCGTGCGCTTCGTGCCGCTGCTCAATGGTCCGTTGGCCTGAGCGACAGGGAATATTTGCGGCGACGACGAATTCTTGCCGTTCGGCCCTGTCTATCTGGCGGGGTATCCCGGCTCTTCAGTGAGCCTTTTGCAGCGAGCCTGCCAATGCAGTGGCGCTCGGTTATAATTGCAACATTATTGCATTTCATATCGTATTATCGATTTTCGGCACCATGAGGGGAGCGCGGGTGGGGCACACAGTCATTCGGCAGCGCAAGGATTGGGCGGGTTTCAAGCTTCTGGTGATTGCTTTGGCCATGGGCACCCTGCTGACGGGTTGCTCCAGCACCAGCTCGAGCGGCGCACGCGTGGTCGATCGCAACACGTCGGCGCCCAAGCGGCCGACGGTGACTTCCGGCCAATATGTGGTCAAGCCTGGCGACACCCTGTTCTCAATCGCTTTCCGTTACGGGTGGGATTACAAGGAGCTGGCGGCACGCAACGGCATCCCCGCTCCCTATACCATTCGCCCCGGTCAGGCGATCCGCTTCAGCAGCGGCTCGACTGGCAGTACCACGGTAGTTTCCAACCCGTCGTCCTCGAGCAAGACAACGGTCATTCGTCGCCCTGTTGGAACAGCTATTGCCCCGCCCGCCAGCGGCGGAAAAGCGACGCCAAATTCGCCAACCACGCCTGCGCCGGTGGTTACCACGGTGCCCGCCGCAGAGCGGGCGGTGGGCGGCTGGACCTGGCCTGCCAACGGTGTACTGATTGGAAAATTCGCTTCAAACGGTAGTTTGAATAAAGGCATTGATATCGCCGGTGATTTGGGACAGCCTGTTTTTGCTGCGTCTGATGGTGCGGTGGTCTACGCCGGGAGTGGCTTGAGGGGCTACGGCGAGCTGATCATCATCAAGCACAGCGATACCTATGTCAGTGCCTACGGCCATAACCGCAGGCTGTTGGTTCGGGAGGGGCAGCAGGTCAAGGCAGGGCAGTCGATTGCTGAAATGGGGTCCACGGGCACTGATAGGGTGAAGCTGCATTTCGAGATTCGCCGCCAGGGCAAACCCGTCGATCCACTCCAGTTCCTGCCACGCCGTTGATTGTTGTACCCGGCCTGTTCCTGTGATGTAGAGGGGACAGGCTCTAGCGTTGCCAGGGATGCAGGCGCCGCTCGAGTCTGAGTTCGAACTCAGCAAAGGACTATAACAATGGCTCTCAATAAAGAAGCGCCGGAGTTTGACATCGACGATGACGTCCTCCTGATGGAGACGGGCATCGTTTTGGAAACGGATGTGGTGTCAGACGAACCTGCTGTACCGTCGGTTCGGACCAGGGCCAAATCAGGCTCTTCGCTCAAGCAGCATAAGTACATCGATTACACCCGGGCGCTCGACGCGACCCAGTTGTATCTCAACGAGATCGGATTCTCGCCTCTGCTTTCGCCAGAAGAGGAAGTGCACTTCGCGCGCTTGTCGCAGAAGGGCGACCCTGCTGGCCGCAAGCGCATGATCGAAAGCAACCTGCGCCTGGTTGTGAAAATTGCCCGTCGTTACGTGAACCGCGGCCTGTCGTTGCTCGACCTGATCGAGGAAGGCAACCTGGGGCTGATCCGTGCGGTCGAGAAATTCGACCCGGAGCGCGGTTTCCGCTTCTCGACCTATGCGACCTGGTGGATCCGCCAGACCATCGAGCGGGCGATCATGAACCAGACCCGCACCATTCGCCTGCCGATCCACGTGGTCAAGGAGCTGAACGTTTACCTGCGTGCTGCGCGGGAGCTGACTCAGAAGCTCGATCACGAACCTTCCCCCGAAGAAATCGCCACCCTGCTCGAGAAGCCTGTTGCCGAGGTCAAGCGCATGCTTGGCCTTAACGAACGGGTGTCGTCGGTGGACGTATCCCTCGGGCCAGATTCAGACAAGACCCTGCTCGACACCCTGACCGACGACCGGCCAACCGACCCTTGTGAACTGCTGCAGGATGACGACCTGTCGCAGAGCATCGATCAGTGGCTCGGCGAGCTGACCGACAAGCAGCGTGAAGTGGTAGTGCGTCGCTTCGGCCTGCGTGGGCATGAGAGCAGCACCCTTGAAGATGTTGGCCTGGAGATCGGCCTGACCCGTGAGCGGGTACGGCAGATTCAAGTAGAGGGGCTCAAGCGCCTGCGCGAGATTCTCGAGAAGAACGGCCTGTCCAGCGAGTCGCTGTTCCAATAAGCGTCCACCCGGTATGCAGAACGCCCCGATAAGTTCGGGGCGTTTTTGTTTGTGCAGCTTGTGCCTGGTTACCCGCAAACAGGGCTTTCATGTGTCCGGCGCTACCCTTGATGCATGGCATGTAAGCCTTTGCTTACTCGTGGTGTAAGCCATTCGTGTGCGGACGAGTAAATCATTGTCGTTTCCAGAATCGTAAATTTCATAACATATTGAAATTAATGAGGATTTCAAATTTGTGGAAATGTGTCCCCGGTAATGTTTTGAGAGGTGTGGCAGTTGCCTGCCTTGGGGAAGTCGCTAGTATTCGAACTGTGCACACGGACATGCACAGGCTTTCAGGGAGAAGGCCAAGGACATCGCAAGAAGCGATTTCATTACGGACGATGTTAGGGACAAGCAGGGACTACGGAAAAAATGTGGGCGGGTCAAACCGCCCCTTTTTTTTGCCTGCAGAAAATGAAAAAGGCCCTGTGAGGGCCTTTTTCGTATCTGGGCGCTTAGCGCTCCAGGTCGGCAATCTTGCCAGGCTTGCCATCCCACTCTTCAGCGTCCGGCAGGGCATCCTTACGCTCGGTGATGTTCGGCCAGATTTCCGCCAACTCCGCATTGAGCTCGAGGAAGTTCTCCATGCCGGCAGGCACCTCGTCTTCCGAGAAGATGGCCTGGGCCGGGCACTCAGGCTCGCACAGTGCACAGTCGATGCACTCGTCCGGGTGAATGACCAGGAAGTTCGGGCCTTCGTAGAAGCAGTCCACCGGACAGACTTCCACGCAGTCGGTGTATTTGCATTTGATGCAGTTGTCGGTGACGACGAAGGTCATTTCTAGTTCTCTCCTCAGGCAACGGCGGCGGCCCTTCCTCTCAGGGCCGCGCGGCTTACGGGCATGTGGCTGCAGGCCAGGCTAATAACCTGCAGCACCAGCAAACCGCGGCGGATTCTACCAGCTTGTAGTGGGCGCCGTTATAACAGGTTCTTTAGTTGATATAGCATTTCGATAGCTTGACGAGGGGTCATGTCGTCAAGGTCCAGCTTGCCCAGCTTCTCGATGGCCGGGTGTGGCAGGCTGGCGAACAAATCGCTCTGGTGCGGTGCTTGTGGCTCGCCCTTGGCTTTTTGCGAAACGGGTAGTTCATGCGGCAGGCTGCTGGTTTCGAGGCGGCTCAGGTGCTCGCGCGCACGCTGGATGACCGGCGACGGCACACCTGCCAGCTGCGCGACGGCCAAGCCATAGCTTTGGCTGGCCGGGCCAGGCAGCACGTGGTGCAGGAACACGATGCGCTCGTTGTGCTCGGTGGCGTTCAGGTGAACGTTGGCCACCAGCGGCTCGCTTTCGGGCAGTACGGTCAGCTCGAAGTAGTGGGTGGCGAACAGCGTGTAGGCGCGCAGCTGCGCCAGGCGCTCGGCTGCAGCCCAGGCCAGCGACAGGCCGTCGAAGGTACTGGTGCCGCGGCCCACTTCATCCATCAGCACCAGGCTACGGTCGGTGGCGTTGTGCAGGATGTTGGCGGTTTCACTCATCTCGACCATGAAGGTCGAGCGCCCCCCAGCCAGGTCGTCGCTGGAGCCGATACGGGTAAAGATGCGATCGACCAGCGACAGCTCGCAACTTGCCGCCGGCACGAAACTGCCGATGTGCGCCATCAGCACGATCAACGCGGTCTGGCGCATGTAGGTGGACTTACCGCCCATGTTCGGGCCGGTGATGATCAGCATGCGGGTGCTGTTGTCCAGGCCCAGGTCGTTGGCCACGAACGGGGTGGTCAGCACCTGCTCGACTACCGGGTGACGGCCTTGGTCGATGCGCAGGCACGGCTCGTCGACGAAGCGCGGGCAGTTCAGGTCGAGGTTCAGCGCGCGCTCGGCAAGGTTGCTCAGCACGTCCAGCTCAGCAAGCGCGGCGGCGCTGTCCTGCAGCGGCGCGAGGTGGCTGATGAGGGTTTCCAGCAGCGCGTCGTAGAGCATTTTCTCGCGGGCCAGGGCGCGGCTCTTGGCCGACAGCGCCTTGTCCTCGAAGGCTTTGAGTTCCGGCGTGATGAAGCGCTCGGCACCTTTGAGTGTCTGCCTGCGAATGTAATCGCCCGGGGCCTGTTCGGCCTGTTTGGTCGGCAGTTCGATGAAATAGCCGTGTACGCGGTTGTAGCCGACCTTCAGGTTGGCAAGGCCTGTACGGGCCTTTTCGCGCGTTTCCAGGTCGATCAGGAACTGGCCGGCGTTCTCGCTGATCGCCAGCAGCTCGTCCAGTTCGTTGTCGTAGCCGGCCTTGAGTACACCGCCGTCGCGGATTACTGCTGGCGGGTTGTCGACGATCGCCCGCTCCAGCAGGCTGGCAAGCTCCGGGTAGGTACCGGTGATCGCGGCCAGGCGCGCCAGGTGCGGCGCTTCCAGCTCGGTCATGGCGTTCTGCAGCTCGGGCAGGGCGCCGAGGGCATCGCGCAGGCGCGCCAGGTCGCGTGGCCGGGCGTTGCGCAGGCCGATACGGGCGAGGATCCGCTCGATATCGCCAATTTCCTTGAGTTGCGGCTGCAGCTTCTCGAAACGGTAGCCATCGAGCAGGCAGCGGATCGAATCCTGGCGCGCCTGCAGCACCTTGGGGTCACGCAGCGGGCGGTTCAGCCAGCGGCTCAGCAAACGGCTGGCCATTGCGGTCTGGCAGCGGTCGATCACCGACTGCAGGGTGTTGTCGCGCCCGCCGGCCAGGTTGATGTCCAGCTCCAGGTTGCGGCGGCTGGCGCCGTCGAGGATCACCGTGTCGTCCAGCCGCTCGTGGCGCAGGCTGCGCAGGTGCGGCAGGGCGGTACGCTGGGTTTCCTTGGCGTAGGTCAGCAGGCAGCCGGCGGCGCCGATGGCCAGGGTCAGCTTGTCGCAGCCAAAGCCCTTGAGGTCCTTGGTTGCAAACTGCTGGCAGAGCGCCTTGCGTGCCGAGTCGCGGTCGAAGTCCCAAGGGGCACGGCGGCGTGCGCCTGGGCGCTTTTCGGCCGGCAGGTCACGCGGCCAGTCGTCCGGGATCAGCAGCTCGACCGGGTTGAGGCGCTCGAGCTCGGCCAGCAGGTTTTCCCAGCCTTTGATCTCTTGCACACTGAAGTTGCCGCTGGTGATATCCAGCACCGCCAGGCCGAACAGGCGCTCGTCGCCCAGCAGCGCGGCAATCAGGTTGTCGCGGCGCTCATCCAGCAGCGCTTCGTCGCTGACCGTACCTGGGGTAATGATGCGCACCACCTGGCGTTCCACCGGGCCTTTGCTGGTGGCCGGGTCGCCAATCTGCTCGCAGATCACCACCGACTCGCCAAGCTTGACCAGTTTGGCCAGGTAGCCCTCCAGCGAATGGAACGGGATCCCGCACATGGGGATCGACTGGCCGGCCGACTGACCGCGCGCGGTCAGGGTGATATCCAGCAGTTTCGCGGCTTTTTTTGCATCTTCGTAGAAGATTTCGTAAAAGTCGCCCATGCGGTAGAACATCAGCTGGTCCGGGTGCTGGTTTTTCAGCTTCCAGTACTGCTGCATCATCGGGGTGTGTGCGGAAAGATCAGACATTCAGGGCCTTACAGCGGGTGATCTGGTTGGCGATTTTGAAACCGGCAATGGTACAGGCTTTTTCATCGAGATGCAGGCGGCGGTAGGACTCGACGTGTGCGCCGGTTTGGCGCAGTTCGGCGGGCAATTGTGGTGATGCACGGAACACTTCACTACAATGCGCGCCCCCGGCCAGCCCGCTCCACGCGATGTGTAATGAAAGTGCCCAGCAGTGTCCCCTTCGTAAAGCAGCAATTGATCTACCTCCTTTATGGAGAGCGCCGCATCTATCAGCTTGAGGCCAAGTTCAGCATCCTTACCGCGCTTGCCCGCAGCAAGCCGGGCGAACTGCCGACCATCCGCGTGCTGACCGACCAGCCACAGGCGTTCGATGGCTGGCCTGTGGACGTGGTGGTGCTGGATGGGCAAACGCTCGCGGACTGGTCCGGAGAGGGCGGCTACACCCACCGGCGCAAGGCGTGCGCCATTGCCCATGCGTCCCGCTGGGCAGAGAAGACCATCTTCATCGATACCGACACAGTCTTCCTGCAATCGCCGCAGAAGCTGTTCCAGCAGGTAGATGCCCAGCACTTTCTGGTGGACGAAGTCGAGATGAGCTGGGCGGAGGCATCCCACAGCGCCTATTACGCAGGCTTTACCCGCGGCCTGACGTTGTCTGGCGAGGCGCCAGTGGATGACTTGCGCCTTTGCAACAGCGGGGTCATGGGCTTTGCCCTTGAGAACGCCGCGATTGCCGAGCGTGCCATCCAGCGCATCGATGCCTGGACGCAGTACGCCTCGGCCCTGCATACCATCGAGCAGATTGCTTTTTCGTTCGAGCTGCATGGCGCGCAGATCAACGAGGCACGTGGCGTCATCAGCCACTATTTCGCGGTGAAGCAGTACATTCACGCCATTCTTGAGATTTTCTTCAGGCGTCGCGGCGACCAGTTCGACCCGCGCCTGTGCAAGCAGGCGCTCAAGGTACCGATGCAGCGCCCGGTCCCTTCCTGGCTTGGCCGGCTTTCGGTCAAATGGAGCCTGAAGCGTGTTCCACCCGAGTTGCGCGGCATCGGGCGCAAACTGCTGTATGGCAGCGGTATCGGTGGCGACGAGTATCAGCGTGCCTGCAGGGTGATCTGGTGGCGCTCGGCGATCGAGGACATGCGTCAGCTCGACGGGTTCGAGTGGTCGCAAGCGTGGCCCGAGGGTTTGCCGCGCCTGGGGCGGAACGATGAGCGCGCATTCACGGCGATTGCTCTCGAAAGCTTGAAGGCGGGTTGAGCCCGGCCTGCACCTGCATTGCATTGTGTGAGATGTAGCGGCATTATGCATGCTATGCAAAAACGCAATATAGCCACCGTACTCAGGGTACTGCTCGACCGCCACAGCCTGTCCCCGACAGAGCTGCATCGGCGCACGGGCGTGCCCCAGTCCACCTTGTCGCGCATTCTCGGTGAAAAGATCGTCGACCCTTCTGACAAGCACGTGTCGAAGATCGCCAGCTACTTTGGCGTCAGCACCGAGCAGCTGCGCGGCCGTGCCGAGTTGGGCGCGCCGCGTGAAGCCGCGCTGCCCGTTAATGGCCATGCGGACCTGCGCGACATCAGCCTCTGGGATGATGAAACACCCGTCGAGGACGACGAGGTGTCGGTCCCTTTTCTTCGCGAGGTCGAATTGGCAGCTGGGTCTGGAAGATTCGTCATCGAAGAGAGCGAGCGTGCCCGTCTGCGGTTTGGCAAGCGCAGCTTGCGCCATAACGGTGTGCAGTTCGACCAGGCCAAATGCGTGACCGTGCGCGGCAACAGCATGCTGCCCGTACTGCGCGACGGGGCTACCGTCGGCGTCAATACCGGCAAGTGCTCGATTGGCGACATCATCGACGGTGACCTCTACGCCATCAACCACAACGGCCAATTACGGGTGAAGCAGGTTTACCGATTGCCCACAGGCATCCGCCTGCGCAGCTTCAACCGCGATGAACATCCCGATGAGGACTACAGCTTCCAGCAACTGCAGGAGGAGCAGATCAGTCTGCTCGGCCATGTGTTCTGGTGGGGCATGTATGCCCGCTGAGGGGGTGTTCCTCCATAAAACCGCTTCGGCGGTTTTTTGTTGCCTCATGGAAATGTGAACCGGTGCATTGACCTGTTATGCGTAAATGCATAAATTGGTTTGGACGGGTTTTGCTCTTTCCCCCTCATTTTCGCCTGCCGATCAGTGTTGACGGCCAATACACAGGAGGCAGCGCCGTGATCAACGAGCAGCAAGTGTTGCTGGAGTTGCCGCTCTGGGTGGTGATCGCCCTGGCATTGCTGGCCGGCCTGAGTGGCGAAATGTGGCGGGCGGACAAGGCCGGCGCCACCGGGTGGTCGCTCTTGCGACGACTGGTGCTGCGCTCCGGCGCCTGCGTCATTTGTGGGGTTTCGACCGGGATGCTGCTGTACGCCGCCGGCTTGTCGATCTGGGCGGCCAGCGGGGTGGGCTGCCTGACCGCTGTGGGGGGAGCGGATGTTGCAATGCGTATGTATGAGCGGTGGGCGATGAGGCGGCTGGGGCTGCGTGATACGGATGGTCACTAACAGGCCGCGCATTGCGCATTGCAACGCCTATCCCGCTATGCCAACTCAAGTGCTACGGTGTCATCCGTCTCCCCAAGGAACCACCCATGGACCCGATCACCGCTCTCTCCACCCGTCTGGGCGAACACTTGCGCCGCTTGAACGCTCAGGTCACCACTGCCGAATCCTGCACCGGGGGTGGCATCGCAGAAGCCATCACCCGTGTACCCGGTAGCTCCGCCTGGTTCGAGGCTGGGTATGTCACCTACTCCAATTCGCAGAAGACCCGCCAGCTTGGCGTCCCTGAACCGCTGTTCAGCCAGGTAGGCGCGGTCAGCCAGGAAGTGGTCGAAGCCATGGCTCGTGGCGCCCAGGTTGCCAGTGGCGCGCGCTTTGCCGTTGCCGTCAGCGGTGTAGCCGGGCCAGATGGAGGTTCGCCGGCCAAACCGGTGGGCACCGTGTGGCTGGCCTGGGCGGATGGCGAGCACGTGATCAGTGAGCGTCGCCACTTCGATGGCAACCGCGAAGCGGTGCGCCGACAAACGGTGATCGCCGCGTTAGACGGCTTGTTACAGCTCGGTACCGAGTAATTCGACGACAGGGGTTTGCTCAAGCGCTTCCCTGTGGAATAATACTGGCTACTTATACAGGTATTCCGGCCATCAGGGCCAAGTCGAACACGTGAGGATTTCAATGGACGACAACAAGAAGCGCGCCTTGGCTGCGGCCCTGGGTCAGATCGAACGCCAATTCGGCAAAGGCGCGGTCATGCGCATGGGCGACCACGAGCGCACAGGCATCCCGGCTATCTCTACCGGCTCCCTGGGCCTGGACATCGCCCTCGGCATTGGCGGCCTGCCAAAAGGCCGTATCGTCGAAATCTACGGCCCGGAATCGTCGGGTAAAACCACGCTGACCCTGTCGGTCATCGCTGAAGCACAGAAGAGCGGCGCCACCTGCGCCTTCGTCGACGCCGAGCACGCCCTCGACCCTGAATACGCCGGCAAGCTGGGCGTCAACGTCGACGACCTGCTGGTTTCTCAGCCGGACACCGGTGAGCAGGCGCTGGAAATCACCGACATGCTGGTGCGCTCCAACGCCGTTGACGTGATCATCGTCGACTCCGTGGCTGCCCTGGTACCCAAAGCCGAAATCGAAGGCGAGATGGGTGACATGCACGTCGGCCTGCAGGCCCGTCTGATGTCCCAGGCGCTGCGCAAGATCACCGGTAACATCAAGAACGCCAACTGCCTGGTCATCTTCATCAACCAGATTCGTATGAAAATCGGCGTGATGTTCGGTAGCCCGGAAACCACCACCGGTGGTAACGCCCTGAAGTTCTACGCTTCGGTGCGCCTCGACATCCGCCGTACCGGCGCGGTCAAGGAAGGCGACGAAGTAGTGGGCAGCGAAACCCGCGTGAAGATCGTCAAGAACAAGGTCTCGCCGCCATTCCGTCAGGCCGAGTTCCAGATCCTTTACGGCAAGGGCATCTACCGCAACGGCGAAATCATCGACCTGGGCGTGTCTCAAGGCCTGGTCGAGAAGTCCGGTGCCTGGTATGCCTACCAGGGCAACAAGATCGGCCAGGGCAAGGCTAACGCTGCCAAGTACCTGCACGAGAACCCGGCTATTGGTGCCGAGATCGAGAAGCAGATCCGCGAGAAGCTGCTCAAGGCGGGTGTTGTTGCTGAAGCTGGCAAGGCTGCTGCTGCCGACGCCAACGCTGACGACGTGGCTGACGCCGACGCCGGTTACTGATAGCTGCTTGGCCGATCATGTCCGCCGTACTCGACACCCCCGTCGCCGTTCGACGGACAGCCATGGACCTGCTCGCGCGACGCGAGCATGGTCGCGTAGAGCTGACGCGCAAATTGCGCCAGCGCGGCGCGACGGATGAGCTGATCGAGCCTGCGCTCGATCGGCTCGCCGAAGAAGGGTTGCTTAGCGAAGCCCGCTATCTCGAAAGCTTCATCAGGTACCGATCCAATGCTGGCTATGGCCCTGCGCGGATTCGCGAAGAGCTTGGCCAGCGTGGCCTGAACCGTGGAGATGTCGACCAGGCACTGCGTGACAGCGGTGTCGATTGGGCGGAGCGGTTACAGGAAGCCTGGCAGCGCAAGTATGCCGGGCAGCGCCCGCAAGACCCTCGCAGCCGTGCACAGCAAACCCGGTTTCTCGCTTACCGTGGCTTCCCCATGGAGATGATCGGCCGCCTGCTCAGCGGCCGGGATTTGTACGATTAAACTTGCCTAGCTGACCTTCAACGCCTCACGCGCCCGCTGAGTCGTGTGCATCGGCTGTGGTTTGGCCCAGTTCTCCGGCAGATTGATAAAGTCCACCAGTTCACGCAGGCGTCCCTGGTCGCGACCGTTGAACGCAAAGGTCAGGCGCGTGAGGTGGCTGTAGTTGCCTACCTCGTGCTCTGCGCCACTGTCTGCGTGCTGGTGATATTTGCCACTCAGGCGCAAATCGGCAAATCCCTCCTCAATTTCATGCAGTGCGGCGTCGCTGAGCCGGTGGTGCATGCGGATCACGAACTGGTTCTTGAGCCAGCGGCTGGAGTGGTAGTTGCTGTAGAACTGGTTGATCTCTTCTACGGCCTCGTCGGCGCTGTGTACCAGGCGCACCAACTTGAGGTCGGTGGGGAGGATATAACGGTTTTCTTCCAGTTGGCGGCTGATGAAGTCCAGGCAGTCACGCCAGAAGCTGCCACCCGGTGAGTCGAGCAGAACCACAGGCACCAATGGGCTCTTGCCTGTCTGGATCAACGTGAGCACTTCCAGTGCCTCGTCGAGCGTACCAAAGCCTCCAGGGCAGAGCACCAGGCCGTCAGCTTCCTTGACGAAGAACAGCTTGCGAATGAAGAAGAAGTGGAAGGGCAACAGCTTGTCAGTGCCATCGACGGTGGGGTTGGCATGCTGTTCGAAGGGCAATGTGATATTGAACCCCAGGCTGTGATCGCTGCCCGCACCTTCGTGCGCGGCCGCCATGATGCCGCCACCAGCACCGGTGATGACCATCAGGTCGGAGCGGGCAAGCGTGGCCCCCAATTCGCGGGCCAAGGCGTACATCGGGTGTTCCAGTGGTGTGCGCGCCGAACCGAACACAGTGACCTTGCGCCGGCCCTTGTAGCGTTGCAGGGTGCGGAATGACTGGTCCAGTTCGCGAAGTGCCTGCAAGGTGATCTTGGCGTTCCAGCGATCACCGTCATCGTGGGCCATGCGCAGGACGGTCAGCATCATGTCACGGTACAGTGGCAGGTTGGGGCTGTCGGGGGCGACCAGTTGCAGTTGCTGGTCGATCTTGCTCAGGTCGATACCGCTGTCCCTGAAATGATTGAATAGATACTCACTGGGTTGGTAAGGCATTCAACGTCTCCTTCTGCAGCAAAACCTCTGACCGAGCCGAGGGTCCGGCTTGGCCGCGACACTACGTGCGTCGCTGGCTGCTCTGGCTCGAGTGTGCAACCCAAGCATTGCAGTAGGCCTTCAGGCCCTGATGCAGTTGCGCAAATTCATCGTGTTGTTTTCACAGTCTTCGCTATCAATCTAGACCCTCGCGACCGTTCGTGCCGTTGTGATCTGCGTGGCCGCTCGTCGGCGCATGACCATTGATGGCGAGGGTTTGATTAACTGGTGAAGCGAAACGTGTCGATGCAGGAGGTGGCGGTATGCATCGCTTGGTCATCGAGGTAGACCGGCAGCTTTATCAGCAGCTTGAAAATGCGGCGCAGGTTCACCATGTGAGCCTGGAGGTGGAGTGTCGGCGGCGGTTGGCTGCGCTTGAGTGCCAGTCACCTTATCTGCAGGCGCTACTGGCGGAGATGCGCGCCGACGAAGGGCCGCGGCGCGCGGAGGATGAGCGGGTCAGCTGATTACTTCTTCTTGTTACCGGCAGTGCAACTGGCAGCGTCGAACGCCTGGTCCATGACCGGTTGGTTGGTCTTGTAGACAGTGAAGCGATAGACCATCACTGCGCCCTTGGACATCAGGTTACGGTAGCCACTGTTGCGGCATACGCTGTCACCCAGTTGGCTGCGTACCTGCTCGGGGTTTGCCTGCATGCGCGCGGCGTGCTCAGGGCGTACGCTCAAGTGGTTGACCAAGGCTTTGCCTTCGACGGTATAGCCTTGGTCGAGAATATCTTCGTTGATGGCCCGCGGGGTACCGACGCTGCTTTCCTTGGCGACCTTCTGCAGCGTCTTGTTCAGTTCGAATTCCTGCTTGGAGGCCGCGTGGGCTGCCAGTGGCAGGGTGAGCAACAGGCTCAGGGTCGGGACAATAAGACGCAGCATGAATCTCTCCTGGTTCGATGACTGGCGCTTTGACATGCGCTGGCAGCAGGCGTTCCCTGAATCGCGCATGTTCACGGGCAACTTCGCGGCCGCCAAAGCGCAGATTATAAGGGACCAACCCGTCCTGCTGCACGGCAAATGACGCCTGCTCTGTTAGACTGGCGGTTTGTTTTCTCCGAGTTATCGCAGTGTCCAGTCACATCCTCCCCCGAGGCTTGCCAGCATGAGCCACGCGGTAGCGCGCTTGCGCGCCGAACGCCTGGCTCGCAGCATCAAGCCATTCATTGCCCGTGGTTCACGCGCCGAGCGCTGCCCTGACTGTCGGGTGATCGCCACGCATTGCCTGTGCGCCTGGAAGCCCAGGGTGCAGGCAGACTCCGGTGTATGCCTGCTGATGCATGACACCGAGCCGTTGAAACCGACCAACACCGGCTGGCTGATCGCCGACCTGATCGAAGACACCTCAGCGTTCGGCTGGCTGCGTACTTCGGTGGACGAAGGTTTGCTGGCGCTGCTGGATGATCCGCAGTGGCAGCCGTACATCGTCTTCCCCGGTGAGTTCGTTGCGCAGGAGCGCGTGGTCAGCGAAGTGGTGCGTACCCCGGGCAAGCGCCCGTTGTTCATCCTGCTGGATGCCACCTGGACCGAAGCCCGCAAGATGTTCCGCAAGAGCCCCTATCTTGAGCGCTTCCCGGTATTGAGCCTGCAGGCCGAGCAGATGTCGCGCTATCGCCTGCGTCGCTCCAAACGTGACGATCACTTCTGTACCGCAGAGGTGGCTGCCATGTGCCTGGACCTCGCGGGCGACAGCCAGGCCTCTCAGGCACTGGATGCGTATCTGGACGTGTTCAGCCTGCATTACCTCAGTGGCAAGCGTCGGTTGCCGCTGGATGAGCAGGATGATATCCACCAGCGTTTGCATACCTTCCTATAGTCCAAGGGGCATCAGCCCCGCTTTGGTTCATAATGACGGGGCTGGCAGCCGGGGTGCGGCGAGGCGGCAGGGCGATCGGTTGACCCGCGCCTGCGTGCTCGCCACCCTTGGCGCCGATTCCCCGCCCGGCGCTAATATTCCCCCGCATGCGCCTGGCACAGAACAGGATCCCTAGATCGATGGCCACTTACGAAGTCCTGATTGCCGATGACCACCCGCTGTTTCGCAGCGCTCTGCGCCAAGCCGTTACCCTTGGCCTGGGGCCGGATGTACGCCTGGTTGAAGTGGCGAGCATCGCCGAGCTTGAAACCCGGCTGAGCGAGAAAGCCGACTGGGACCTGGTCCTGCTGGACCTGAACATGCCAGGTGCCTACGGTTTCTCCGGGCTGGTGCTGTTGCGCGGCCAGTACCCGCAAATCCCGGTGGTGATGGTTTCGGCTCAGGAAGAGGCTGCCGTTGTGGTCAAGTCCCGCGAGTTTGGCGCCAGTGGCTTCATTCCCAAGTCCAGCGGCCTCGAAGTGATTCAGGATGCGGTGAGAAAAGTGCTCGACGGTGAAGTCTGGTGGCCACCACAGGCGTTCGAGAAAGTCGATGTGTCGGCCGAGGCCAAGGCCGCCAGCGAAGGCCTCGCCAGCCTTACGCCGCAGCAGTTCCGCGTGCTGACCATGGTCTGCGAAGGCTTGTTGAACAAACAGATCGCCTATGAACTGAGTGTTTCGGAAGCTACCATCAAGGCCCACGTGACAGCGATATTCCGCAAGCTGGGTGTGCGTACGCGCACCCAGGCGGCCTTGCTGCTGCAACAACTGGAATCGGTTGCGAGCAGCTAACTGCCTGCGCCTTCACGCTTTTTTGATGCTTTTTCAACTAGTCTGCTGGCCTTTCATCGGTAAAGTGACGCACATGTCGCCATTCAAAGGCCAGACGGGCCTCAAACGTATCTTCAACGCCGCCGGCTATTCGCTGGACGGCTTGCGCGCCGCCTTCAAGGGTGAGGCTGCCTTCCGCCAACTGGTGCTGCTCAACGTACTGCTGATTCCGATTGCCTTCTGGCTACCGGTCAGTCGCGCAGAGCGGGCGATCATGATTGCCGTTTGCCTGCTCGGCCTGATTGTCGAGCTGTTCAACTCGGCAGTGGAGGCGGCGATCGATCGCATCTCGCTCGAGCGCCACCCGCTGTCGAAAAACGCCAAGGACATGGGCAGCGCCGCACAGCTGGTAGCGCTGACCATGGTGGCCCTGGTCTGGGGCGTCATCCTGCTCTAGGCAATCGGTGGCAATACGATCTCGTCACTGCGGGTAAAGCCTGCGGTGAAGTTGCGGCAGAGCTCGAGAAACTCGCGCATGGCGGAGGTCTGGTATTTCTGTTTGTGCCAGATGAAGTAGAACTGGCGCATGAGGTCCAGCTCCGGGGTCTCGACCGGCACCAGGCTGCCACGGCGGAACGCATCGCGCAGGGCCAGGCGCGAGATGCAGCCAATGCCCAGGCCCGACTCCACGGCACGCTTGATCGCTTCGGTATGCTCCAGCTCCAGGCGGATATTCAGGTTGGCGCGATGATGGCGCATGGCCTGATCGAAGGTCAGGCGCGTACCGGAGCCCTGCTCGCGCAAGATCCAGGCTTCCTGCGACAGGCTTTCGATATTGGCCCGGCCCACGTTGGCCAGCGGATGCTGCGGCGCACAGAACACCACCAGCTCGTCTTCGACCCAAGGCTGCACCTCCAGGTCCGGGTGGTTGCAGTCGCCCTCGATTAGACCCAGATCAATTTCGTACTGCGCCACCTGGTGCACGATATGAGCTGTGTTCTGTACATGCAGCTTTACCTGGCTCTCCGGGTGCACCTGCATGAAGCTGCCGATCAGCAAGGTGGCCAGGTAGTTGCCGATGGTCAGCGTGGCACCGACGGCCAACGAGCCGAAACCGGACTTGCCGTTGAGCAGGTCTTCGATTTCCTTGGCCTGGTCAAGCAGCGCAACTGCCTGTGGCAACAACTGGTGGCCAAGCGCGTTGAGGGCCAGGCGCTTGCCCGCACGGTCGAACAGCTGGCAGCTTGACTGACGCTCCAGTTCAGTGATGGAAGTGCTGGCGGCCGACTGCGACAGGGCCAGCAGGCTGGCGGCCCGTGAGACGCTCTGATGCTGGGCCACGGCGACGAAGACCTGGAGCTGGCGGAGTGTGAATCGCATATCGATATAACCGATAACACATATCTTGATAATTCAGTTAACAGATATTGTCGCTGCCCCTAAACTATTGCGCAACTGTGCGCTTTGCGCGCTGCGTTTTCTTCAGGAGCCCCATCGATGAGCAACATGAACCACGAACGTGTCCTCAGTGTGCATCACTGGAACGACACCCTGTTCAGCTTCAAGTGCACCCGCGACCCGGGCCTGCGCTTCGAGAACGGTCAGTTCGTGATGATCGGCCTGCAGCAGGAAAGCGGCCGTCCGCTCATGCGCGCCTACTCCATCGCTTCGCCGAACTGGGAAGAGCATCTGGAGTTCTTCAGCATCAAGGTGCCGGACGGCCCGCTGACTTCCCAGCTGCAGCACTTGAAGGAAGGCGACGAGATCATCATCAGCAAGAAGCCTACCGGTACTTTGGTGCTCGATGACCTGAACCCGGGCAAGCACCTGTACCTGCTGAGCACCGGCACTGGCCTGGCGCCGTTCATGAGCGTCATTCAGGACCCGGAAACCTACGAGCGTTTCGAGAAGGTGATCCTGGTACACGGCGTGCGCTACGTGAACGAAGTGGCCTACCGCGAGTTCATCACCGAGCACCTGCCGCAGAACGAATTCTTCGGTGAGGCGGTACGTGACAAACTGATCTACTACCCAACCGTGACCCGCGAGCCGTTCGAGAACCAGGGCCGCCTGACCGACCTGATGCGCAGCGGCAAGCTGTTCAGCGACATCGGCCTGCCACCCATCAACCCGCAGGACGACCGCGCCATGATCTGCGGCAGCCCGAGCATGCTCGACGAGACCAGCGAAGTGCTCGACAGCTTCGGCCTGAAAGTCTCTGCGCGGATGCGCGAGCCAGGTGACTACCTGATCGAGCGCGCGTTCGTCGAGAAGTAACGCCAGCGCTGTAATAAAAAACGCAGACCCAGGTCTGCGTTTTTTTATGCCTGCCGCCTGAGGCGCTGTCAGTCGCCCACAACCTCAAGCACCCGAATCACATCCGGCTGCGGGTAGTGCCACCTGACCTGTACGTCCCAGAACTTCACCCCATATACACGTTCCGCTGGCGGCACCTGATAGGCAGGCCGCGGATCCTGTGCCAGGCACTGCTCGATCAGCTCCACCAGCGGCTCGCCCAGGCGCAACGCATGCTCGTGGGCCTGCGGCAGCGCGCTGTCCGCCCATTGCACGGCGATTGCCTCAGGGGCTTCGCTGGCCATCAGGTTGCTGGCCCCGGCGATGCTGTCGGCGTAGGGGACATAGGGCTTGATATCCAGTACCGGCGTGCCGTCGAGCAGATCGATGCCGGACAACAGCAGCCGCCCCGGTTCAACGCCCTCCAGCCGGACCACCGACTGGCCGATGCCGTTTGGCCGATGGGTGGCACGCGTGGCGAACACGCCCATGCTCTTGTTGCCGCCCAGGCGCGGCGGGCGCACCTTCAGGCGTGGTTTGTCTTCCAGTGCCTGGTGGAACAGGAACAGCAGCCAGACATGGCTGACCTGCTCCAGGCCTGCCACCGCATCACCCTGGTCGAACGGTGGCAGCAGTTCCAATACACCACGGGCCGCCGGCGCCAGCTGGGGCTGGCGCGGTATGGCGAACTTCTCCTTGAAGCAGGAGCGCACGATGCCGACGGGCGAAACCGTATGCTGCATGGTCACTCAGCCGCGCACGCGCAGGGTCAGGCCCTTGAGGAAGTTGCGCAGCAACTGATCGCCGCAGGGCCGGTAGTTGTCGTGGCCGACCTTGCGGAACAGCGCGCTGAGCTCGGGCTTGGACACCGGGAAGTTGACCGACTTGAGGATTGCATGCAGGTCTTCTTCCTTGAGCTCGAAGGCCACGCGCAGCTTCTTGAGCACGGTGTTGTTGGTCACCGGCAGCTCGACCGGCTGTGGCGGACGGCTGTCATCCTTGCCACGGCGGTGGGTGACCAGGCCGTCCAGAAAGTGCGCCATGACCCGCTCGGGGCAGCGCACAAAACCGGGCTCGTCTTCTTTCTTCAGGTAGGTGGCGAGTACCACCGGGTTTACCTCCAGGCCCGACAGCGCGATGATTTCGGCCATCTTGGCGTCGTTCACCTTGAGCATGTAGCGCAGGCTGCGCAGGACATCATTGTGGTTCATTGCTGCAAAATCCTGTTCAGAAGCCACGCAACGGCGTGGCGCATTGCTTAGAAACGTTCAGTGCCGGCCAGGTAACGCCACTGGCCCACAGGCAGCTTGCCCATGGATACCCCACCCAGGCGAATACGGCGCATGCTGAGCACTTCCAGGCGCAGGTAAGCGCATATCTCGGAAATCTGCCCGGGTTGTGGGTTTTTCAAGGCCAGGCGCAGGTGGGTTTCGTTCTGCCAGCTGGCCTTGGCCTTGGGCAGTTCCCGGTCGTTGCGCGTCGCCCCGCGTGCCAGGCGCTCCAGCGCCTGTGGGGTGGTCTCGCCGCGCACTTCGATGATGTATTCCTGCTCCAGCTTGCGCAGGTCGGCCTCGATCTTGCGGGTTACCTTCCAGTCCTGCGTGAATATCTGCAGGCCGCTGGCACCGCGCTCTAGAGGGGCAGAGCAGGTCAACCGGGCGAAATGCCCGTGCAGGGGCCGCACACCCTCGCGGTGCGCTTCGCTGAGGCTGGCCAGGTTCATGCTGGCGCGCGCCGTGTCGATATCGACCCCAGCCGGCTGGTTGAGCAGCAGGGTAACCGGGTCCAGCGCCTGTGCATTGGCGCCTGGCAACAGTTCCACGGTCTGGTTGTCGACCTTGAACTGAGGTTGCTCGACGACCACGCCATCGACCGTGACCCAGCCCCCTTCGATATACAGCTCGGCCTCACGGCGGGAGCAGCCGAGCTGCTCGATGAGGCGTTTGGACAGGCGGATGGGTTCGGACATGGCGGGCAATTCGCAAGGCAGGGAAAGTCTTGCATTGTACCTGCCCATGGGCAGTTGATGACGGGAATCTGTGTCAAATGCGCCATTTCGGAAGTATCGGACGGCATCCTACAGTGCGCTCCTAGCGAGCTGTAGGAACCAGCTTCATGTGAAGCAATGGGTAAGGCTGCCCCAAGCCGTCGGTTTCCGAGCGGCCGATGACTTCGAAACCTTCGTGCAGATAGAAACCCAAGGCTTGGGGGTTTTGCTCATTGACGTCGAGGCGTTCGGCATTCAGCTCGCTGATGGCGTAGCGCAGCAAGCGCTTTCCGACGCCTTGGCCACGGTACTGCGGGGCAACGAACAGCATGTCCACGCGGCCGTTGGCGACACCGGCGAAGCCGCAGATGCGCTGGCCATGCCTGCAGCAGACCAGCATGACGGCGTCGAGGTACTTGCCCAGAACATGTTCACGCAGCAGCGTGATGTAGGCGTCGGGCAGGAACTCGTGGGTCGCGCGTACCGAGTCTTCCCAGACCTGGGCCAGTTCGGGGTAGTCGCTCAGGTGGGGTGTTTGCAGCATCAAGTGCATGCCGGTATTCCTCGTTGGCCATTGAGGAAACCATAGATGCAAAAAAAGGCCCTGCCAGTGGGGCGTAGTGCGGTTCACTCAGGAGCGCTGGGGCCGCAAAGCGGCCCCAATACAGGCGATGGATAACCAAGTGACCTTAGATTGGCTCGGCCCACATGTCGTACTCATCGGCATCGACGACACGGCAGCGGACCTTGTCGCCCGGCTTGAAGCCGTGGTCGCCATCGATGAACACGCTGCCGTCGATTTCCGGAGCATCGAAGAAGCTGCGGCCCACCGAGCCTTGCTCTTCGACTTCGTCGATCAGCACTTCGATTTCCTTGCCGATGCGTAGCTGCAGGCGTGCACTGCTGATGGCCTGCTGGTGGGCCATGAAGCGGTCCCAGCGTGCCTGCTTGACGTCATCCGGTACTTCTTCAAGGCCAAGGTCGTTGGCCGGGGCGCCTTCGACCGGCGAGTACTGGAAGCAGCCGACGCGGTCGAGCTGGGCTTCGGTCAACCAGTCCAGCAGGTACTGGAAGTCTTCTTCGGTTTCGCCCGGGAAGCCGACGATGAAGGTCGAGCGGATCACCAGGTCCGGGCACTGTTCGCGCCAGTTCTTGATGCGCGCCAGGGTGCGGTCTTCGAAGGCTGGGCGCTTCATCGACTTGAGCACTTTGGGGCTGGCATGCTGGAACGGGATGTCCAGGTACGGCAGGATCTTGCCGGCGGCCATCAGCGGGATCACGTCGTCGACGTTCGGGTAGGGGTACACGTAGTGCAGGCGTACCCAGGCACCCAGGCTGCTCAGCGCCTCGCACAGCTCGAGCATGCGGGTCTTGACCGGGCGGCCATTCCAGAAATCGGTCTTGTACTTGACGTCGACGCCGTAGGCGCTGGTGTCCTGGGAAATCACCAGGATCTCCTTGACGCCAGCCTTGACCAGGCGCTCGGCTTCGCTCAGCACTTCACCGACCGGGCGGCTGACCAGCTTGCCGCGCATCGACGGGATGATGCAGAAACTGCAGCTATGGTTGCAGCCTTCGGAAATCTTCAGGTAGGCGTAGTGGCGCGGCGTCAGCTTGACGCCCTGCGGCGGCACCAGGTCGATCAGCGGGTTGTGGTCCTGGCGCGGTGGCACCACTTCGTGCACAGCATTGACTACCTGCTCGTACTGCTGCGGGCCGGTGACCGACAGCACGCTGGGGTGCACATCACGGATGCTGCCTTCTTCGACGCCCATGCAGCCGGTGACGATGACCTTGCCGTTTTCCTTGATCGCTTCGCCGATGACTTCCAGCGACTCGGCCTTGGCACTGTCGATGAAGCCGCAGGTGTTGACCACCACCACGTCGGCGTCCTCGTAGGTGGGCACGACTTCATAACCTTCCATGCGCAGCTGGGTCAGAATGCGCTCGGAATCGACCAGAGCTTTGGGGCAACCCAGGCTTACGAATCCTACCTTGGGGGTGGCGGGCGTGGTGGACATGACTAACCTCGGTATTGAATGCAGGCCGCCCGGGCGGAAACGGGGGCGGTCTTGACGGGCGCTTTTTGGCGCCTCTGATCAAAAAGTGCGCAATTCTAGCGAGCGCAAGGTCGCTTGACTAGCAGAAATGCGACGAACGCTGCTGAACCCCTTTAACTGCGACCTGGCCACCCTCTATCGCGTTGTCCTGAATCATCTTGAGGCGTTTGTGATGCAGTTCAAATGGACACTCAGCTCTCGCCAGGTTGCTGAATGGCAAAAGATGAATCGCCCAGAGACGCTGACCGACAAGGTGGGAAAAGGCCAGGCTCGTATCGGAACTCCGTGCATAAAAAAGCCCGCTATTGCGGGCTTTTGTGCACTCAGCTCAAGGCTGCAAGTACATGCTCAGGATCGTTATGGATCGCACGGAGCAAGGCACGAGCTGGTCCCTCAGGTTCGCGACGGCCTTGTTCCCAATTTCGTAAAGTGCCTACTGCGACATCAATACGTTTGGCGAACATCGCCTGGGAGAGGCCAGTGGCTTGACGAATTTTTTTGACTTGAACTGCGTCTACGTGGAATTCACGCGAAGGCTGACGCTCCCCGCGATCGATCTCATCCATCTGAGTCATGCTTTCCACAAGACGATCGAAGAGATTCTTTTCCATTATTTCCACCCTTTGTTTAGTGCGCGAAGCTGCGCTTTCTGACTATTTGTCAAGGTATCCCTGATTCCCTTGCGATAGATCAGAATCAAACGGATCTGGTGGGCTGCAGTGACGTGGTAGTAGATCACTCTCACACCCCCACTCTTGCCCTTGCCCTTGGCCGCCCAGCGGACTTTTCTGAGGCCGCCGGTTTCCTCTATGAGAGAGCCGGCTTCCGGACGCTCAGCCAGATAGGCCTGAAAAGCCCGGTATTCTTCATCATCCAGATGCTCCTTGAGATCGGAGGTGAATACTGGAGTTTCGATGAAGATCATGCAGCCCCTTCTGTGCGTCATTGGCGTAGTTGGATGATAGGGGGTTAACCTACATTGTTCAAGGTAGCGCTTGTGTCAGCATGTGATTTTTCTTGATCAGGGGACGAGCGGCATAGGCAAAACGCAGGTCGCCCCGGGCTTAAACGGGTGCGGTCTCAACGGGCGGTTTTTGGCGCACCTGATCAACAATTGCGCAATTCCTGCGAGCGCAAGGTCGCTTGACTAGCAGAAATGCGACGAACGCTGCGCTATGCTTCGCGCCGTTGCGTCCGGGTATCTGCGATGCCCCGGCGCTGAGGTGAATTCTACCGGCCTTGGTGGCCGTTTGCGGGAGTGGTCGATGGTTCAGGCAAGCAGTCACGCCGAAGGCGGGCACGGGACGGCAAAGTCGCTGAGCCTGCTGGTGGCAGCTGTTGGGGTGGTCTATGGCGATATCGGTACCAGCCCGTTGTATACCCTCAAGGAAGTCTTTACCGGCGGTTATGGGGTGCCGGTCAACCATGATGGCGTGCTGGGGATCCTGTCGCTGATCCTCTGGTCGCTGTTGTGGGTGGTGTCGTTCAAGTACGTGATGTTCATTCTGCGCGCCGACAACCAGGGCGAGGGCGGCACCATGGCGCTCACGGCGCTGGCGCGACGGGCCACCGCGGCTTACCCACGGTTGCGCACGCTGATGGTCATCTGCGGCCTGATCGGCGCCTCGTTGTTCTACGGCGACAGCATGATCACACCGGCGGTGTCGGTATTGTCGGCGGTGGAGGGCATGGGCCTGGCGTTCGACGGTATCGACCATTGGGTGGTGCCGATATCGCTGGTGGTGCTGGTGGCGCTGTTCCTGGTGCAGAAGCACGGTACCGAAAAAATCGGCAAGCTGTTCGGGCCGATCATGGTCACCTGGTTCGTGGTGCTGGGCGCGCTGGGGGTGCATGGCATCTCGCAGACCCCGGAAGTGCTCAAGGCATTCAACCCAGGCTGGGCGGTGAACTTCTTCATCGTCCATCCGGGCATGGGCGTGGCCATTCTCGGGGCGGTGGTGCTGGCGTTGACCGGTGCCGAGGCGCTGTATGCCGACATGGGCCACTTCGGCCGCAAGCCGATAGCCCGTGCCTGGTTCGCCCTGGTGTTGCCGGCGCTGGTGCTCAACTATTTCGGCCAGGGCGCAATGCTGCTGCAAAACCCCGAGGCCGCGCGCAACCCGTTCTACCTGCTGGCCCCGAGCTGGGCGCTGTTGCCGCTGGTGGGGCTGGCGACCATGGCCACGGTGATTGCATCGCAGGCGGTGATTTCCGGTGCCTTTTCCCTGACGCGCCAGGCCATCCAGCTCGGTTACATTCCGCGCATGCAGATCCAGCACACGTCCAGTGATGAACAGGGGCAGATCTACATCGGGGCGGTGAACTGGACCCTGATGGTCGGTGTGGTGCTGCTGGTGATCGGTTTCGAGTCATCCGGTGCGCTGGCTGCGGCTTACGGCGTGGCGGTGACCGGCACCATGTTGATGACCACCATTCTGGTGTCGGCGGTGATGCTGCTGCTGTGGAAGTGGCCGCCGGTGCTGGCGGTGCCGATTCTGCTGGGCTTCCTGTTTGTCGACGGGCTGTTCTTCGCCGCCAACGTGCCGAAGATCGTACAGGGCGGTGCCTTCCCGGTGCTTGCAGGCGGCGTACTGTTCCTGCTGATGAGCACCTGGAAGCGCGGCAAGCAGATCCTCGTCGAGCGTATAGATGAAGGTGGTTTGCCACTGCCGGTGTTCATCAGCAGCATCCGTGTGCAGCCGCCGCACAGGGTTGAAGGGACCGCCGTGTTCCTCACTGCACGCCCGGACGCGGTGCCGCATGCCCTGTTGCACAACATGTTGCATAACCAGGTGCTGCACAGCCAGGTGGTGCTGCTGACGGTGGTGAGCGAGGATCGGCCACGGGTGCCGGACCAGGAGCGCTTTGAAGTGGAGGCCTATGGTGATGGCTTCTTCCGCGTGCTGCTGCACTTTGGCTTCATGGATGAGCCGGATGTGCCGGCGGCGCTCAAGCTGTGCCACCTGGACGCGCTGGACTTCAGCCCGATGCGTACGACCTACTTCCTGAGCCGTGAAACCGTGATCGCGTCGCGCCTGGAAGGGATGTCACGCTGGCGCGGCAACCTGTTCGCGTTCTTGCTGAAAAATGCCAACGGTAACCTGCGCTTCTTCAACCTGCCGCTCAACCGGGTAATCGAGCTGGGAACACAGGTCGAGATCTGATTGAAAAAGGGGCCGCTATGCGGCCCCTGGTTTGTCTCAGTTCTGCTCTGCCACGCTGGACTTGCCCTGGCGTGTCTCGATCTCGCCAATCAACCGCTTGGCCAGTGCCGGGTAGTTCTCGTCAAAGTGGTGCCCGCCTGGCAGCTTCAGGCGCTCACCGACCGCCGTATGGTCGGTGCAGCCGCTTTCGTCGGTTTCTTCCACGCCATACACGCACACCACCTTGGCCGCGGGCAGCTTGGCCATTTCCGGCCCGGTAGGCGCTTCCTGGCCTTCCTTGCCCAGCCAGCCCTCGACTTCGATTTCGAAGCTGCCACTGCGGGCGAAGGCCAGCAGCATTACGGCATCGATACGCTGCTGGTCTTCGGCCGGCAGGCGGTTGTAGATGGCAGGGAGCACGTCGGCACCAAACGAATAGCCGGTCAGCACGAAGCGCTTGGTGCCCCATTTCTGGCGGTAGTGCTGCATCAGTTCTGACAGGTCGGCGGCACTTTGCTCAGGCGTCTTGTGCTGCCAGTAGTAACGCAGGGTGTCTATGCCGACGACCGGGTAGCCGAGCTTGGCCATTTCACCGGCCACGTCACGGTCCAGGTCGCGCCAGCCGCCATCGCCCGAGAGGAACAGGGTGACGGTATCGGTGGTCTGCCCGGCCGGCACTTCCACCACAGGGATTGCCAGTGCATTGCCGTCGCGGCCCACCAGGGCTTGGGTCAACTGAGACTTGAGGACTTGCGGCAGGTGGATGTCGTAGTCGCTGATGCTGGTTTCGGCGTTGGCCTGGTCGCGTACGAATGCCGCGCTGGCGTCATCGGGGTTGTCGTTCCAGGCGACGTTCCAGTGGCCATGGGCGGCGGTCTTCGGCAGGGCGACGGAGCAGCCGGGCTGCTCCACGTTGAAATCGACGGAAATGGCGCGGGCCTTGTCGTCGGTCTGGGTGGCCAGCCAGCGCCAGGCTTGGGCGGCACCGGGGCCGATGCCGGCCACCAGGGTCGGTTTCTCGGCCAGTTGCGCCAGTGCCTGGTCCATTGCCTGCTGCTGCTTGCTGCAGTCGCCTGGTGGCAGGATGACCTGCACCAACTGTGCCTCACCGGCCTGGCTCAGGTCCAGCAGTTGCTTGTCGGTCAGGGCCTGGTCTTGGGGCACGCCTATGGCGACCCGAGCTTTGGCATGCACGCCGGGGCTGACGCGGGTAATGCGGGTGTCGTTGAGGGTCAGTTGTTCCAGGCGTGCCTCGGGGGCCGGGCGTGTCCACAACCAGAAGCCTGCAGCTCCAGCCACGGCAGCCAGGAGCAGAGGTATCAATACGTACAGCCAATAGCGTCGGATCATCAACGTTTCACCAATCCAGTCAGGCCGCCTGCAATCAGGGCGGCGGTGTCGGCCAGTGCAACCAGCGGGTCGAGCCCGGCTGGCACGGCCATGTAACGAGGTTCCCAGTCCGGCTGGAACTTGTCTTTGAAGCGCCGCAGGCCCTGGAAGTTATAGAGCTGTTCGCCGCGGCGGAACACCATCGAGCCCAGGCGCTGGGTCAGCGGTGCACCGCGCCGCGGTTGCAGGCCGGAAAGCGGGACCATCCCCAGGCTGAAGCGGCCGTAGTCGTGGCTTTTGTAATGCAGGATGAGGCCGATCATCATGAATTCCATGGTCAGCTTCGGAGCCTCGGGGTGGGCGCGCATCAGGTCGAGGCTGGCCAGTTCGTTGCCGTGGGTTTCCAGCAGGTTGGCAAACGCCACCGGCCGGCCCTGGTAGCGAATCAGGGCGATGCGAAAATGCTGCAGGTACTCGGGGCTGAAGCGGCCCAGCGAGAAGCCTTTCTCGCGCACGTTCTTGCCGCCCAGCCAGGCGTCGGAAATTTCCTTGAGCTCGGCCAGCGGGGCCTGGCCAGGCTCGTGGATTTCCAGGCTCAGGCCATCGCGGCCGCCACGGTTCCAGGTGTAGCGCAGGTCTTTCATCTCCTTGCCCTTGGCTTCGATGTCGAAGCGGCGCAAATCGACCCGGGCTTCCTCGCCGAGCTTGAGTGCGGTCAGGCCGATGTCCATATAGAACGGCAAGTTCTCCGCGCGCACCTGGTAGAACACCGGGCGGGCGTGGTGCAAGTCGCACAGGTCGCGGAACTGCCAGATCATCTCGGCGCGCTCCTGGGCCGGGCCGATCGGGTCGTACAGCGCCACCAGGCTGCGGCCGCGACGGGCGTACATGAGGAAGGCGTTGTCGTTGGGGTGGAACAACAGGGCCTTGTCACCGGTCAGGGCCAGGCCGCCGTCGGGCTGTTCGGACGCCAGCAGGATACGGTTGGCGCGCTGCAGTTCCTCATCGTCAGGCAGGTGGATGACTGGCCGGGCGGTGCGCAGCAGCCAGGTCAGGGCGACGATCACCAGCAGTACTGCGCTGCCCATGGCCGCGCGCAGGCCCCGTGGGGCATCGGCGTCGAGGGTGAACTGCCACCACAGCTGATGGCTGTACGGAACATCCTGGTAGGCGAACAGCAGCAGCCATACCGAAGCGCCAACCACGCACGCGCTGGCCACCAGGTACACCGGTGAGAACGGCAGCTCCAGCAGCCGGCTTGGCCGGTAGAACGAGCGGCGGAAGAGGGCGAGCAGGGCAGCAGTGAAGATCAGCAGGCTGGCCTCTTCCCAGTCGAAGCCTTTGAGCAGTGACAGCAGTGCGCCCACCAGCAGCAACACAGTAGTCAGTAGCCAGGCTGCGGAGAGGCGGCGGCGCAAGCCTTGGGCCAGCAACAGGCACAACACGCCAATCAGGCTGGCGCCGAAGTGTGAGGCATCGATCAGGCGGTGTGGCACCAGAAAGCCCATGTGCTCCAGGCGGGTGTCGATTTCCGGGGTAGCGCCCGAGAACAGCAGCACGACCCCCGAGAGAAACACCAAAATCGCCAGGATCGGGGCGGCCAGCCCCGATGCGGCTTTCAGTGCCTGTTGCGCGAACAGCAGGCGCCTCGCTTCGTTGGCCAGCAACAGCACGCAGGCTACCAGCAGCGGCAGGACCACATAGATCAAGCGATACAGCAGCAACGCGGCGGCCAGCGGTGCAGCGCCGAGCTGGTCGGCGAAAGCGGCAAGCAGGATTGCCTCGAACACCCCGACACCGCCGGGCACATGGCTGAGCACGCCTGCGGCCAGGGCCAGCAGGTAGACCAGGACAAACGCACCGAACGGTGGGGCTTCTGGCAGTAGCAGGTAGAGCACGGTAGCGGCGGCGGCAACGTCCAGTGCGGTGATGACCAGTTGCAGTGCAGTCAGGCGCGCGCCGGGCAGGCGCAAGGTGCGGCGACCTATTTGTACCAGCAGGCTGTCGGCCAGTGGCTGTTCTGCCAGGCGGCGGCGGTACAGCCCGACCACCAGCACGGCGGTCAGGGCCAGCACGGCAATAGCGATACCGGCCAGTACGGGGGCGGGCAGGCGCAAGGCGACAGATGCGGCAGGCAGGTTGCTCAAGGTTGCCAATGCGGCGAGCGGGGGCAGGGCGCAACCCAGGGACAGGCTGGCGAATACCGTCATGCGCGCGACTTCGGCGGCGCCCAGCCCTTGCCGTGCGTACAGGCGATAACGCACCGAGCCGCCAGAGAGCATCGACAGGCCAATGGCGTTACCTATGGCGAACGCGCTGAAGCCGCCGAGCAACAGGGTCCGCGCTGGGAGCTTAACGGCGGCATAGCGGCTGGCCGACCATTCATAACCGAGCAGGATCACGAACCCGATGACCGTGGCTAGCAAGGCACCGAACAGGGACTGCCTGGGCACACTGAGCATGGCATCGTGCAGGGCGTAGATGTCCAGCTCGCTGAGCAAGTGGCGGCAGGCGATCAGTGCCATGGCGAACAGCACCAGGGTCACGCCGAGCCCGATCGGTTGGCGATAGCGACTTAGCCGCTCCAGCCAGGGCAAACGCTGCGCAGCCGCAGGCAACGCCGAGGCAAGCGGCGCCTGGGGTTCAGGGTGATGGGAGGTCATGGGTTACCCCGGGCATTCAGCGCGAGATGGGGGGAAGGTGCGGCCAAGTGAAAGTCCCTTTGGAAACGTATCCAGATATTACTCCGGGCAACGTTACTTTCAGTCGTCCGGCAGGGTTAAAGATAGTTCATCCAAAGGAGAGCATCTCAAGCCCGGGGGTTGCCGAATGCAGAAGGGGTTTTTCAGGTGACGAAAAGCAACAAACCCCGCGCTGCTGTTACACAGGCGGGGTTTGTTCTGACGAATATGGTTGCGGGAGCCGGATTTGAACCGACGACCTTCGGGTTATGAGCCCGACGAGCTACCAGACTGCTCCATCCCGCGTCAGAGGGGCGCATTCTACAGCTTTGAACTTGGCGGTCAAGTACTAAATGTTGTTCGGCCACGTTTTTGTTCGGCTCGTACTTTTTCGAGGCCAAAGAAAAAGGCCACTGCGTTAACAGTGGCCTTTTCTTGAATCTGGTTGCGGGAGCCGGATTTGAACCGACGACCTTCGGGTTATGAGCCCGACGAGCTACCAGGCTGCTCCATCCCGCGCCTGTGGAATCGAATTCTACAGCTTAAGCGCCGAGTGTCAACTGTTAGTTATTGATTTAACGAAACTTTTTGCGGAGTGCCTTTTTTCAGGGCAAAGAAAAAGGCCACTGCGTTAACAGTGGCCTTTTCTCGAATCTGGTTGCGGGAGCCGGATTTGAACCGACGACCTTCGGGTTATGAGCCCGACGAGCTACCAGGCTGCTCCATCCCGCGCCTGTGAGATCGAATTCTACGGATTTTCTTCCCTGTGTCAAGCTTTTCATTCAAAAAACCTTTTTCCTTCAAACCCTTAGCGGTTGATCAAGGCAGGCAGCTCAGCCGTGGCGGGGCTTTCAGGCCAATTGTCGTGCAGCACAAGCGGGTGGCTGTCTCCGTGTGGGAGCATGCGTTACTATCTGTATGAATTTACAGTGCTCACGGTCATCCATGTCTTTGCGCAAGATCATCCACATCGACTGCGATTGCTTTTACGCCGCGATCGAGATGCGTGACGACCCGCGCCTGGCCGGCAGGCCGATGGCTGTGGGTGGCTCGCCGGATCATCGCGGGGTGATCGCTACCTGCAATTATGAAGCGCGGGCCTACGGCGTGCGTTCGGCCATGTCTTCCCGGCATGCGCTCAAACTTTGCCCAGACTTGTTGATCGTCAAACCGCGTTTCGAGGCCTACCGTGAAGCCTCGCGTGAGATTCACGGCATTTTCCGAGACTACACCGAGTTGATCGAGCCTCTATCGCTCGATGAAGCCTACCTCGACGTGAGTGATAGCCAATGGTTTGCCGGCAGCGCTACGCGCATCGCCGAGGATATTCGCCGGCGTGTTGCCCGCACCCTGCACATAACCGTGTCGGCTGGGGTGGCGCCGAACAAGTTCCTGGCCAAGATTGCCAGTGACTGGCGCAAACCCAACGGGATTTTCGTGATTACCCCAGACCAGGTGGAGGCCTTTGTGGCTGCTTTGCCCGTCGCCAGGCTACACGGTGTGGGCAAGGTGACTGCAGACAAGCTCGCCCGGCTGGGTATCGTGACCTGCCTGGACTTGCGAGATTGGTCGCGGCTGGCGCTGGTGCGCGAGTTCGGCAGTTTTGGCGAGCGCCTGTGGGGGCTGGCGCGGGGTGTCGACGAGCGGGCGGTGCACAATGACAGCCGCAGGCAGTCGGTCAGCGTGGAGAACACCTACGACACGGACCTGCCCGACCTGGCCAGTTGCCTGGAGCGTTTACCTGAGTTGCTGAGCAGCCTGAATGAACGCATCGGCCGCATGGACAGCAGTTACCGACCGGACAAACCCTTCGTCAAGGTCAAGTTCCATGATTTCAGCCAGACCACGCTTGAGCAGGCAGGGGCGGGCAGAGACCTTGAAAGCTACCGGCAATTGATGAAGCAGGCGTTTGCCCGGGGTGGCAAACCGGTGCGCTTGCTGGGGGTGGGGGTGAGGTTGCGGGATTTGCGCGGGGCGCACGAGCAGTTGGAATTGTTTGCCGATAAATAAAGAGGGGCTGCCTAGGCAGCCCCTCTTTATATAAGCACGCGATTACTGCGCGCCTGGATCCGCCACCAAGCGGCCAGTGGATTTGGTCAGCGCTTGCAGAAACTCTTGTTGCAGTTCCGGATCGTTGCGGGTCAGCTCGATCAGGCTCTGCTCCATCTCGCTGGCTTCCTCTTCCAGGCCCAGCTCCGAAAGGCGCTTGACCCGGTGTACCCATTGGCCGACGTCGTCGTCTTCAAGGTCGTCGAAAATCAGCTCATGAGCTTCGCGCAGCTTGTTGCGCAGGGTGGCGCTGACCAACAGGCTGGCATCCCCGCGCACTGCGTTGTCTTCATCGACTACCTGCAAGTGCAGCGTGCCGACATGGTTCAAGTGTTGCTCGGAGAACGGGCTGTCGAGCAGGTTCAGGCGCAGGACGCCGTTTCTGTCGGTGGTCAGCTCGTGGGTCATCTTGCCGGCCTTGACCTCGACCAGGCGTTCGCTCCAGGGCAGGCTGGTGAATTCTTCGCGCTTGTCCTTCTGCACTTCGCTTATCCCGGCCAGGTTCTGCTGGGCGCGACCGTTGGACTGCACGTTCATGAACGGGTTGAGCCCGGCAACGCCATAGCTGAGCCAGTCGTGGGTCACGCTTTCGGGCAGGTTGCCCAAGGCGAATATGTTGACCACGTTGGCGCCAACGCCGGCCACGACCGCTACCGCGCCAAGCGGGATCTCGTAGACCTCCCGCCAGGGCTGGTAAGGGGTGTAGCGGTCGTAGCGGCGGGTCACTTCGAACTCGGTGAGTTCGAAGCGCTTCTGTTCATGTACGCGCACACGCCGCTGCGGAAGCTCCATCACCTTCGGCTCGCCGACATCGATCTGCAGGGTGTGTTCGAGCAGTTTGCGCTCGACGCGCTCCTCATGCTCGCTGCGCTGGGACATCTGGTTGGCGCAACCGCTGACGAGCAGGGCGCCGCACAGTGCGGCGCCCCCCAGGGTAAAGGTACTTCGCTTGGACATGATCACTCGTGCATTGATTATCAGCGGCGAACGCGGGCCTGCAGGAAGCTCAGCACTTCATTGAGTGGCAGCGCTTGAGCATCCTGTTCGGTGCGGTGCTTGTATTCCAGGTTGCCGTCGGCCAGGCCGCGGTCGCTGACGACGATGCGGTGGGGGATGCCGATCAGCTCCATATCGGCAAACTTGATGCCTGGGCTGGTCTTCTTGTCGCGGTCGTCCAGCAGCACTTCGAAGCCGGCGGCCGTCAGTTCGGCGTACAGCTTGTCGGTGGCTTCGCGTACCACGTCGGTTTCGTAGCGCAGCGGCACCAGTGCAACCTGGAAGGGCGCCAGGGCGTCGTTCCAGATGATGCCCTTGTCGTCATAGCTCTGCTCGATGGCGGCAGCGACCACGCGGGACACGCCGATGCCGTAGCAGCCCATGGACAGCACCACTGGCTTGCCGTTCTCGCCCAGTACCTGGCACTTGAGGGCCTCGCTGTACTTGGTGCCGAGCTGGAAGATGTGGCCCACTTCGATGCCGCGCTTGATCACCAGGGTGCCTTGGCCATCCGGGCTCGGGTCGCCTTCGACGACGTTGCGCAGGTCGGCAACCTGAGGGACCGGCAGGTCGCGTTCCCAGTTGACGCCGAAGTAGTGCTTATCGTCGATGTTGGCGCCGATGCCGAAGTCGCTCATCAGTGCGACCGAGCGGTCGATGATGCATTCCAGCGGCAGGTTCAGCGGGCCCAGCGAGCCTGCGCCGGCACCAATGGCCTCACGCAGTTCTGCGTCGGTGGCCATGACCACTGGGTCGGCAACCTGCTCCAGCTTGGCAGCCTTGATTTCGTTGAGCTCGTGATCGCCACGGACGATCAGGGCGACCAGCTTGCCTTCTTCGGCGCCGCGCACGATCAGGGTCTTGACGGTCTTCTCGATCGCCAGGCCGAAGTTTTCGACCAGCTGAGCGATGGTCTTGGCATCGGGCGTGTCGACCAGGCGCAGCTCTTCGGTAGGCGCAGGGCGCACGGTTTCGCGCGGGATGGCCTCGGCTTTCTCGATGTTGGCAGCGTAATCGGAGCTGTCGCTGAAGATTACGTCGTCTTCACCGGAGTCGGCCAACACGTGGAACTCATGCGAGTAGCTGCCACCGATGGAGCCGGTGTCGGCCTGCACTGGGCGGAAGTCCAGGCCCAGGCGGGTGAAGACGTTGGAGTACGCCTGGTGCATGCGGTCGTAGGTTTCCTGCAGGGAAGCCTGGTCGGCATGGAAGGAGTAGGCGTCCTTCATGATGAACTCGCGGCCACGCATCAGGCCGAAGCGTGGGCGGATTTCATCACGGAATTTGGTCTGGATCTGGTACATGTTGAGCGGCAGCTGTTTATAGCTGGACAGCTCGTTGCGGGCCAGGTCGGTGATGACTTCTTCGTGGGTCGGGCCAACGCAGAAATCACGGTTGTGGCGGTCTTTCAGGCGCAGCAGCTCAGGGCCGTACTGCTCCCAGCGGCCGGATTCCTGCCACAGCTCGGCGGGCTGGATGCTAGGCATCAGCACTTCCAGGGCGCCGGCGGCGTTCATTTCCTCGCGCACCACGGCTTCGACCTTGCGCATTACTCGCAGGCCCATCGGCAGCCAGGTGTACAGGCCGGAGGCCAGTTTGCGGATCATGCCGGCACGCAGCATGAGCTGATGGCTGATGACCACTGCGTCGGCAGGGGTTTCTTTCTGGGTGGCGAGCAAATATTGACTGGTGCGCATGGTTAGCCGTGTCGATTGCCTAAGACATTGAAATGACCCCGCATTGTACGGGGGCGAAACGAAGGCGTACAGGATGCCCCAGGGCGGGGCAATTGTCAGCCAAGAAAAAGCCCGGCAAGCGTGCCGGGCTTTCTCAGGTGCGGGGCACTATAAGCGAGGCTTACAGGATGCTCAGCGGGTATTCGACGATCAGGCGCAGTTCGTCGATCGAGCTCGAACCGTAGTACACGCCGTCGGCGGAGCGGTAGGTGGCTTGACGGACGCGGAAGCTCAGGTCTTTCGCCGGGCCGCTCTGCATCACGTACTTGACGTCGATGTCGCGTTCCCATTCCTTGCCGTCGTCGGTGGTACGGGTAGTTGCACCGGTACCGCGAGCGTAACGGGTCATGAAGGTCAGGCCTGGCACGCCGAACTCGGCGAAGTTCAGGTCGTAGCGAGCCTGCCAGGACTTCTCGTCTTCAGCGTTGAAGTCGGAGCGGGCGATGGAGTTGGCCAGGAACACGGTACCGCCACCGTCTACGCCGTAGGCGTAGTCGCCGTCACCGCTGACTTTCTGGTAGGCCAGGGTGAAGGTGTGGGCGCCGACGTTGTAGGCGGCCGACAGGCTGGCGGCAATGTTGTCGAGTTCGTTGCTGCCGTCGGACTTGGTGACGAACGCGCCAGTGCGGTTGTCGCCGATGGACTTGGTGTCATAGATGTTGAAGTCGAACACCAGGCCTTGCTTGTCGCTGATCGGCAGCGCCCAGTTGATGTTGCCGTACCACTTGCGGAAGTGGTCTTCCACGCGCGAGTAGTAGACGCTGGTGCTGAGGCTGTCAGTGAAAGCGTAGGTGCCGCCGAAGATGTTGGCTTCGGTCAGGTTCAGGCTGTCGTGGTACGTCTGGGCCTGGGCATTCAGCGAGGTGAAGTGGCCGGCGTTCAGGGTCAGGCCTTTGATCTCGTTGCTGGTGATCAGGCCGCCTTGGGCTACTTCCGGCAGCAGTCGGCTGTCGTCGGTGGCGAATACCGGCATTGCGGTGAACTGGTCACCGAACTTCAGCACGGTATCGGAAATGCGCATTTTGACAGCGCCGCCGCCCTCGGAGTAATCATCCTGCGAACGGCCATCGGAGCCTTGTGGGAACAGGCCGGTACCGGCACGGCCACGGCCGCTGTCCAGTTTCACGCCGAGCATGCCAATGGCGTCTACGCCGAAACCTACAGTGCCCTGGGTGAAGCCCGACTCGTAAGTGCCGAGGAAGCCCAAGCCGGTTTCTTCAACGCGGCTCTGGGTGCCAGCGGGGTTGTTACGGAAGTCGCGGCTGAAGTACAGCATGCGAGTCTTGACGTTCAGCTGGCTGTCTTCGATGAAACCCTTGGACTCGTCTTGTGCAGAGGCGAAGGCCAATTGCGAGGTCCCTGCCGAAACGGCCAGGGCGATCATGCTCCACTTCATCACGCGCATCGTGATTTGCTCCTTTGGTTTTTAGGAAGAGTACCGCTGCGCCCAAGTCTTTTAGTTATATGGGGCAGCTCTTTCTTGTTATGTCGGCGGAAATGTATAGCACGCTGACTGTTGTTGGCGATATGGGCATATACAACCTTTCGGGAACTTTATGGCCATGTCGCTTTCACGTATTTCCATGTCGCAAATCACGTCCCGTATTTCCGGGGCGTACAACGCCAGCGCTGTTCCTTTCACCGTAACGATTCTGTAACTACCGGTTATGGCTGGGGAAACTCCCTGGTCTATCCAAAGCGGCTGTTGTTATTTGTCGCGTACATCGCTTGATGCAGATGTCGTGCCGACTTGGTGTGGGGAGAATGCAACAAGCGTGCTCAAAATTAACAACGGTTCATGAAATTTTCACAAACACCCCGGTGGCAGGTCGAAATGCCCCGAAAACATGGGCTGAGACTTGTCTGATGGTGTGCCAGATATTCAGTGTCCTTCAAACCCCAAAGCTGCCATGAAAGTCAATGTGTTACCGGCAACTGTTCATGCTGAGTCATTCGTGTGTGTAAAAGCGTAGTGGTGTACTCGTTTGCGGCCTCATTTTGGTGCGAAAAGTAGCGGGGTGTTACCGCGATTGTGCAAGTGGCTGCCCTCCATGAACTTAAACTGTGCAGCGCAACCCGCTGTTGCATGCCGGGACAGGCGAAGCAAGGTATCCTTGCGCGTATTCCCGCGTTGGTCGGGCTCGATCTTGTGTGTTGGAGGTTTGCAGTGTTTGAGATGGATTCGCGTTTGCAGCAGGACTCGCTGGTGCTTGGAGAGTTTCCACTGTGCCGTCTGCTATTAAGCAAGGATGCCAATTACCCTTGGTTCATCCTGGTGCCCAAACGTGAAGGCGTCAGCGAGTTGTTCGACATGAGCCAGGAGGATCAGGCTCAGCTGTGGAAAGAAACCACGGGGCTGGCTGAAGCGCTCAAGGGTGAATTTGCGGCCGACAAGATGAACGTAGCGACGCTGGGCAACGTGGTGAGCCAGATGCACATGCACGTCATCGTCCGCCGTCACGGCGACGCCGCCTGGCCAGCGCCGGTCTGGGGCAAGGTGCCTGCTGTCGAATATGGCCCTGGCCAGGTCGACGCCATTCGTCAGCGCCTGCGTGCGTTGCCTCTCGCCGATTACCAGGAGGCCTGACATGTCTTTGGAAGCGCGCATCATCGAGCTGGAAACCCGTCAGGCGTTTCAGGACGACAGTATTCAGGAACTCAATGACGTGGTGGTCGAGCAGGGGCGGGTGATCCAGCGCCTGCAATTGCAGATGGCCGAGCTGATCAAGCGCTACGAAGAGATGGTCGGGCAATACGGCAGCGAGGGGGAAGAGGCGCCGCCGCCTCATTACTGAGTGATACAGCCCTGGGGTTGCCCCAGGGCTGCTCCGGGTCAGCGGCGGGTTACCGCGACCACATCTTCGGCCTGCAGGCCCTTGTCACGGTGCATCACCGAGAACTCCACGCGCTGGCCTTCGACCAGGATGCGGTGGCCTTCGCCGCGGATGGCACGGAAGTGGACGAAAATATCGTCCCCCGAATCGCGGGAAATGAAACCAAAGCCCTTGGATGTGTTGAACCACTTCACCGTGCCGGTATCACGCATGCCGGTCTCCATTGCGGCACCTTGGCTTGGGCGTGCTTTTCTGGCGGTGCGGGCAAAGCCTGCGGCCAGGTGCAGCACGACGGCGAGTGCCGCGCAGACCAGCGCAGCGAGGTTGCCCATTTCCGGGCGGGCCAGCAAGGTCAGGGTTTGCAGCACCACGGCCACCACCAGCAGGGCGCAGGCCAGGTGTTGCAGTTGCTGACGGGCGCCTCGGTAATACAGGGGCACGACCGGCGCCAGCAGCAGGTTGAGCAGGCCGAGCAGGGCCAGGTAGACCGCGTCGGGTTGCTGCAGGAAGGGTGTTGCATCGGTTTTCAGGCTGGGTATGAGCGATAGCAGCAAAGCTGCAGCGCCCGTCACCAGATGGACGATCTTGAACATGGGGTTGGCTCACAGTTGATAAGGCCGATCACAGGAAGAGCTGGCAGCACGGTGCGCATGAGGTGTAGAGCGCGAACACGTGGTGGGCCAGCCTATGCACCCGGCACTAACAGTCCGCACGGGTGGCACGGTGCCTATTTAACAGCAAAGGCGGGGCCTTCTCAAACCGCAGTCGGCCGATGGCATTGTGTTGCCCTGTGTCATGGGCGTGTTTCGCCAAGTGTTGGTACAGTGTGTGGGGCCTGCTTGGTCATCAAGCCATTTGCAAAAGGGGAACTTCATGGCAATCGATATCGGTATCAGTGAAGAAGATCGCAAGTCCATCGTCGAAGGGCTTTCCCGCCTGTTGTCGGATACCTACGTGCTGTATCTGAAAACCCACAACTTTCATTGGAACGTCACCGGCCCCTCGTTCCGCACCCTGCACCTGATGTTCGAAGAGCAATACAACGAGCTGGCCCTGGCGGTCGACTCGATCGCCGAGCGCATTCGCGCGTTGGGCTTTCCGGCGCCGGGCTCCTATGCCTTTTATGCAAGGCATTCCTCCATCAAGGAGGAAGAGGGTGTGCCGGTGGCGGATGAAATGATTCGTCAGCTCGTTCAGGGGCAGGAGGCCGTGGTCCGTACCGCGCGCAGCATCTTCCCCGTGGTGGACAAGGTCAGTGACGAGCCGACCGCCGACTTGCTGACCCAACGCATGCAGGTGCACGAAAAAACTGCCTGGATGCTGCGGGTGCTGCTGGACGGCAAGTGATCGAATGTAACGCCTGAATGCGGGTTGAAAGCCCGGCCTAGCCACGCTCGGCCGGGCTTTCTGGTTTGTGCGGGAAGGCTTTGCCGCTGCTCTGTGCCCGCGTGTGCGCGCTTCATTTAGCCCCTGGTTCCTGTGCTTATGTCTGTATGGCGGCGCAGGGAGGAATACCTGTGGCGAGGAAGTGACGCGCATGATTCAAGCGAGCAAGCGTGTGGGGAATCTGGGGCGCTGCCCTGGCAAGCAATGCATCGATCCCTTCAGGGAAGATTTCGACATGTTGCAGATTCGGCCGGTATCCCGTTCGGTCCGGCTCAACGGTTTTTCCACCTGCTTGCGCCTGGAGGCCGTCTATTGGGGTATCCTCGAGCGCATCGCCGAGGCCAATGAGTGCTCGGTCAGCGCCGTGCTTTCCTATGTGGACCGCGAAGTGCACCTGCGCCAAGGCGGGGTGCGTAACTTCAGCGGCCTGATCCGGGTGATCTGCGTTGCCTGGCTGCAGCAACCATCCGGTGTACGCTGATCGCCTGGCGGGCTGCGCAGTGCCTGCTAACCATATATAATCGCGCTTTTTGCTGCCCCGACAGCGAAGCATTGTTATGGTTGACGAGAGACACCCATGCCCCTTTATGACTATCAATGTGCAGCCTGCGATCACCAGATGGAAGCGCTGCAGAAGATCAGCGCCGCGCCGCTGACCGACTGTCCGGCCTGCCAGGCGCCGGCATTGAAGAAATTGCTGTCGGTCCCTGGCTTTCGCCTGAGCGGTAGCGGCTGGTACGAAACCGACTTCAAGACTGGGGCAAAAAAGAATCTGGCAGGCGGCGACAAAGCCGACTGAGTTGAATTGCAGTAGCCGGGTCTTGCAGTATTAGCCCCCTGGGGCGGCCAAGGCCTCCATCGAATACACGAATCACGAGAAGCGAAACCACCATCATGATGCGCAGCCATTATTGCGGCCAACTGAACGAGAGCCTGGACGGCCAGGAAGTCACCCTTTGCGGCTGGGTCCATCGTCGCCGCGACCACGGCGGGGTGATCTTCCTCGACATCCGTGACCGCGAAGGCATGGCCCAGGTCGTGTTCGACCCGGACCGCGCTGAAACCTTCGCCGCCGCCGACCGCGTGCGCAGCGAATTCGTAGTGCAGATCACCGGTAAGGTACGCAAGCGCCCGGACGGCGCGGTAAATGCCAACATGGCCTCCGGTGCCATCGAGATCCTCGGCTACCAGCTGAACGTGCTGAACGAAGCTGAAACCCCGCCGTTCCCGCTGAACGAATACTCCGACGTCGGCGAAGAAACCCGCCTGCGCTACCGCTTCATCGACCTGCGTCGCCCGGAAATGGCCGACAAGCTGCGCCTGCGTTCGCGCATCACCAGCAGCATCCGTCGCTTCCTCGACGAAAACGGCTTCCTTGACGTCGAAACGCCGATCCTCACCCGTGCCACCCCTGAAGGCGCGCGTGACTACCTGGTGCCGAGCCGCACCCACGCCGGCAGCTTCTTCGCACTGCCGCAATCGCCCCAGCTGTTCAAGCAGCTGCTGATGGTGGCCGGGTTCGACCGCTACTACCAGATCGCCAAGTGCTTCCGTGACGAAGACCTGCGTGCTGACCGTCAGCCGGAGTTCACCCAGATCGACATCGAGACCAGCTTCCTCGATGAATCCGAGATCATGGGCCTGACCGAAAGCATGATCCGCAAGCTGTTCAAGGAAGTCCTGGACCTGGAGTTCGGCGAGTTCCCGCACATGACCTTCGAAGAAGCCATGCGCCGCTACGGTTCCGATAAACCAGACCTGCGTAACCCGCTGGAACTGGTCGACGTTGCCGACCAGCTCAAGGACGTCGACTTCAAGGTCTTCGCAGGCCCTGCCAACGATCCGAAGTGCCGCGTTACCGCGCTGCGCCTGCCAGGCGGCGCCAGCATGCCGCGCAGCAAGATCGACGAGTACACCAAGTTCGTTGGCATCTACGGTGCCAAAGGCCTGGCGTACATCAAGGTCAACGAGCGCGCCAAGGGTGTTGAAGGCCTGCAGTCGCCGATCGTCAAGAACATCCCTGAGGCCAACCTGAACGTGATCCTCGATCGCGTGGGTGCGGTCGATGGCGACATCGTGTTCTTCGGCGCCGACAAGGCCAAGATCGTCAGCGAGGCCCTGGGCGCGCTGCGTATCAAGGTTGGTAACGACTTCAACCTGCACACCTGCGAGTGGGCACCGATGTGGGTCGTCGACTTCCCGATGTTCGAAGAGAACGACGACGGCAGCTTCACCGCGCTGCACCACCCGTTCACCGCGCCGAAGTGCAGCCCGGAAGAGCTCGAAGCCAACCCGGCTACCGCGCTGTCGCGTGCCTATGACATGGTGCTGAACGGCACCGAGCTGGGTGGCGGTTCCATCCGTATCCACCGTAAAGAGATGCAACAGGCGGTGTTCCGCCTGCTGGGTATCGAAGCGGCAGAACAGGAAGAGAAGTTCGGCTTCCTGCTCGACGCGCTGAAGTTCGGTGCGCCACCCCACGGTGGCCTGGCCTTCGGCCTGGACCGCCTGGTCATGCTGATGACCGGCGCCCAGTCGATTCGTGAAGTGATCGCCTTCCCGAAAACCCAGAGCGCTGCGTGTGTGATGACCCAGGCCCCTGGCCTGGTCGACGCCAAGGCCCTGCGCGAGCTGCACATCCGTCTGCGCGAACAGACCAAGGTCGAGTAAGCGGACCCCGGGCGCATCCACATGGATGCGCCTTTGCGTTACGGCGCAGGAATTTTGTCGTTGCGCCCCGAGTGGGGCGCAATTGTTTGTGTTTCAAGGATTTGGAGTTGTTATGGCGGGTCATTCCAAGTGGGCGAACATCAAGCACCGCAAAGAGCGCCAGGATGCCAAGAGAGGCAAGATCTTCACCAAGTGGATCCGTGAACTGACCGTCGCGGCCAAGCAGGGTGGTGGCGATCCCGCTTCCAACCCGCGCCTGCGCCTGGCGCTGGACAAGGCCCTGGGTGCCAACATGAGCCGCGACATCATCGATCGCGCGGTGGCACGGGGTGCGGGCACCAACGAAAGCGACAACGTCGAAGAGCTCAGCTACGAGGGTTACGGCCCGGGCGGCGTGGCGATCATGGTCGAAGCCATGACCGACAACCGCAACCGTACCGCCGCCGCCGTGCGTCATGCCTTCACCAAGTGTGGCGGCAACCTCGGCACCGATGGTTCGGTGGCCTACCTGTTCGAGCGCAAGGGGCAGATCAGCTTCGCGCCAGGTATCGACGAAGATGCACTGATGGAAGCCGCGATGGAGGCCGATGCTGACGACGTGGTCGCCAACGAAGATGGCTCCTTCGAGGTGTTCACCTCGTTCAACAGCTTCTACGCGGTGCGTAATGCCTTGGAAGAAGCTGGCTTCAAGGCGGCGGACGCGGAAATCGTCATGCAGCCGACCACCAGTGCCGAGCTGGATCAGGAGGGTGCCGAAAAGGTGCTGAAGCTGATCGACATGCTCGAAGACCTGGATGATGTGCAGAACGTCTACTCCAATGCCCAGATTTCCGACGAGATCATGGAAAATATCGGCTAAGGTCTCCTGACCCTTCGCGTCAAGGCTTCTATTGGGGCCGCTGCGCAGCCCATCGCCGGCAAGCCAGCTCCCACACGTACAGTGCATTTCTTCGGGCCTGCACTGTACTTGTGGGAGCTGGCTTGCCGGCGATGGGTCGCGCAGCGGCCCTAATGGTCTTGAATCGTGAGCTTTGAACGACAGGCACTATGACGCTTATTCTTGGTATCGACCCCGGTTCGCGTATCACCGGCTATGGCGTTGTGCGCCAGACAGCCCGTGGTTGCGAATACGTGGCGTCGGGTTGTATCCGCACAGGCAGCGGTGAGCTGCACGAGCGCTTGCAGATCGTTTTTCGCGGTGTCAGTGAAATCATTACCCAGCACGGCCCTGTGACCATGGGCATCGAGCGCGTGTTCATGGCCCGCAATCCCGATTCGGCGCTCAAGCTTGGCCAGGCCCGCGGCGCGGCCATCGTCGCCGCAGCAGAGGCCGGCCTGGAAATCGCCGAATACAGCGCGACCCAGGTCAAGCAGGCCGTAGCCGGCACGGGCGGGGCGAACAAGGAGCAGGTAATGCTGATGGTCATGCACCTGCTCAAGTTGACCCAGAAACCGCAGATCGATGCCTCCGATGCCCTGGCCATTGCCCTGTGCCATGCCCATACCCGTTCCAGCCTGGTACCACACGGCCTGTCAACGGCCCGTCGGCGCGGTGGGCGCTTGCGTCTGTAAGCGCTTCATGCGCTGATACACATTTTGTCCGGGTGAATCGTTCACCCGCTGCATTTGCTGATAGGGTTGAGCGGTCTTTGATCGGCTCCCCGAGAGGAAGGATCGGAACGTGATTGGACGTTTGCGCGGCACCCTGGCGGAAAAGCAACCGCCGCACCTGATTATCGACGTGAATGGCGTGGGCTACGAGCTGGAAGTCCCCATGACCACCTTGTACCGCCTGCCCAGGCTGGGCGAGACCGTCACCGTGCACACCCATCTGGTGGTGCGTGAAGATGCTCACCTGCTGTACGGTTTCCACGAAAAGCGCGAGCGCGAATTGTTCCGCGAACTCATTCGCCTGAATGGCGTGGGCCCGAAGCTGGCGCTGGCCTTGATGTCGGGCCTCGAAGCCGACGAACTGGTGCGTTGCGTGCAGGCCCAGGACACGTCGGCACTGGTCCGTGTGCCCGGCGTTGGCAAGAAGACCGCCGAGCGCCTGCTGGTCGAGCTGAAGGACCGCTTCAAGGCGTGGGAAACCTCGCCAGCCATGTTCACCTTGGTCTCCGACGGCCCAGTGCCGGTCAGTGGCGCCTCCACGGCCGAGGCCGATGCGGTCAGTGCACTGGTGTCCCTGGGCTACAAGCCGCAGGAAGCCAGCAAGGCAGTATCCGCGATCAAGGACAAGGCAGGCCTGAGCAGTGAAGAGCTGATCCGCCGCAGCCTGAAAGGGATGATTACCAAGTGATCGAAGCCGACCGCCTGATCGCCGCCAGTGGCCGCGACCGTGAAGAAGTCCAGGACCGCGCGATCCGCCCGCTGCGCCTGGACGAATACATTGGCCAGCCGGTGGTGCGCGAGCAGATGGCGCTGTTCATCCAGGCTGCCCGCGGTCGCAACGAATCGCTCGACCACACGCTGATCTTCGGCCCGCCCGGCCTGGGCAAGACCACCCTGGCCAACATCATTGCCCAGGAGATGGGGGTATCGGTCAAGAGCACCTCGGGGCCGATTCTCGAGCGCCCGGGCGACCTGGCGGCCATGCTCACCAACCTCGAGCCGCATGACGTGCTGTTCATCGACGAAATCCACCGGCTGTCGCCGGTTGTCGAAGAGGTGCTGTACCCGGCCATGGAGGACTTCCAGCTCGACATCATGATCGGCGAAGGCCCGGCCGCCCGTTCGATCAAGCTCGACCTGCCGCCCTTTACCCTGGTCGGTGCCACCACCCGCGCCGGCATGCTGACCAACCCGCTGCGTGACCGTTTCGGTATCGTCCAGCGCCTGGAGTTCTACAGCGACAAGGACCTGGCGACCATCGTCAGCCGGTCCGCCCACATTCTGGGGCTGGTCATCGAGGACCTGGGTGCCTACGAGATCGCCCGTCGCGCCCGGGGTACGCCGCGTATCGCCAACCGGTTGCTGCGCCGTGTACGTGACTACGCCGAAGTGCGCGGCAAGGGGCAGATCACCAAGGCCGTGGCCGACATGGCGCTCAACCTGCTGGACGTCGACGAGCGTGGTTTCGACCATTCCGACCGCCGCCTGCTGCTGACCATTCAGATGAGGCCCAGCGCCGCGGCGTAGGTGGCAGCCAGCGTCTTGTTCGGCGCGTCGAACTTCTTCTGGATGTTCTTGTGGTGGAAGTTCACCGTGCTCTCGGAAATGCTCAGGATGATGGCGATTTCCCCGGAGCTCTTGCCGTCGGCGGTCCATTGCAGGATCTCGCGTTCGCGATGGCTCAGGCAGACCGGGTTGGACATCAGCATCGGATGCTCCAGGTCGGTCAGCTTCTGGGTCAGCAACTCGATCATGCAACGCAGCCGCAGGCGGATTTCCTCGCGCTCGAAGCTGGAGATGTTCTGCTGGTCGCGCGCCACGGAAAGCACGCTGAGCAAATTGTTCGGCGCGCGGATCGGCAGGGTCGCGCCGACACAGAGGCCCCAATCGCGAGCCTCGTTCCAGAGCATCCGGCTCTGGTCGAACAGGCTGTCGCTCCAGACCACCATTTCCGAGGAGCGCAGGCCGTTGAGGATCGCCGGATCCACGGCCCCGTAGTTCTGCATCTGGTATCGCTCCAGCCAGGCCTTGGGATAGGTGCCATGGACCTCGGTCTTCGGCCGGGTGAAGGGAATCGTGTGGCGCACGCCATAGGCGTAGTAATCGAAGCCCAGGCGCCGCACTTCCTTTTCCAGGACGGCGAACACGCCCTGGCTGTCGTGGATCGGCTGCATCTCGCTACGCAAACCGTCCCACCACAGCAAAAAGCCTCCGTCATTCCTCATGATCGAAAAGTTCGACGGTGGCCCGGTGGGCGTGGACAACCTGGCGGCAGCGATCAGCGAGGAACGCCATACCATCGAGGATGTGCTCGAGCCGTACCTGATTCAGCAGGGCTACATCATGCGCACCCCTCGCGGGCGCGTGGTCACCCGGCACGCCTACCTGCACTTTGGCCTGAATGTTCCCGGCCGCCTGGGTGAGGGGGCAGATTTTTCCGAAGCAGGCGATGAATGACAGATCGAAACCCGCTTTTCGTGGTCCTACCGCTGGCATGCCCCAGGGTTGCTGGCAATAAGACATTAATGAAGAAAAAACAGTTGCCGCAGCGGATTGGCAAGCTGAGGAGTAAGCACTAGAGTATGCGCGCGCAAAATGGCCTGGAATCTTTCGCACACCGTTGTCGCGTCTATTACGAGGATACCGACGCCGGTGGCGTGGTGTATTACGTCAACTACCTGAAATTCATGGAGCGCGCGCGCACCGAGCGGCTGCGACACCTGGGGTTTTCCCAGCAGCAGCTGGCCGGCGAGAACCTGTTGTTCGTCGTCCATTCCAGCGAGGCGCGCTATCACGCGCCGGCGCGGCTGGACGATGAGCTGCGGGTAACCGCGCAAGTACTTGAACTCAATCGCGCCAGCCTGCGTTTCGTACAGCAGGTCTGGCGGGAAAAGGATGAAACACTGCTCTGCGAGGGGCAGTTCCTGGTGGCCGCCGTGCGCGCCGACACTTTCAAACCCCGAGCCATACCCCCCCAGCTGCGCGACGCCTTTATGGCGGACGGCTCGGGTACTCAATCGAATGCAGGAGAATAAGCGTGGAAGCTAACGTCGTCGACCATACCTCCATGTGGAGTCTGGTCAGCAATGCCAGCGTGGTGGTACAGCTGGTAATGCTGATCCTCGTGGCCGCCTCGGTCACCTCATGGATCATGATCTTCCAGCGCAGCACCATGCTGCGCGCCGGTCGTCGTGCGCTGGATGCCTTTGAAGAGCGCTTCTGGTCGGGCATCGACCTGTCGAAGCTGTATCGTCAGGCAGGCAGCAACCCTGACCCGGATTCGGGCGTGGAGCAGGTCTTCCGTGCCGGCTTCAAAGAGTTCTCGCGTCTGCGTCAGCAGCCGGGCGTGGACCCGGACGCAGTCATGGAAGGCGTAGGCCGCGCCATGCGCGTGGCTATCTCGCGTGAGGAAGAAAAGCTCGAGCAGAGCCTGCCGTTCCTTGCCACCGTCGGTTCGACCAGCCCGTACATCGGCCTGTTCGGTACCGTATGGGGCATCATGAACTCCTTCCGCGGCCTGGCCAGTGCTCAGCAGGCCACCCTGGCCACCGTTGCCCCGGGTATAGCCGAAGCGCTGATCGCCACCGCCATCGGCCTGTTCGCGGCAATCCCGGCGGTCATCGCCTACAACCGTTTCGCCGCACGCAGTGAAGTGCTGATCGGTCGTTACTACACCTTCGCCGACGAGTTCCAGGCGATCCTGCACCGCAAAGTGCACACCAGCGAAGAGTAATCAGGTAGAAGCCCATGGCCCGAGTTCGCCACAAACGCAAGCCGGTCGCCGAGATGAACGTGGTGCCCTACATCGACGTGATGCTGGTACTGCTGGTCATCTTCATGGTGACGGCCCCCATGCTCAACCAGGGCGTGAAGGTCGACCTGCCCAAGGTTTCCAGCGAAGCCTTGCCGCAGGACAACAACGTCCAGATCCTTACCATCTCCATCAAGGCCGACAAGACCTATTACTGGAACCTCGGCAGCGAAGTCGACACCGACAAGCAGATGGACAAGGCCATGACCTTGCCCGACATGACCAACGCGGTGACCAAGATCATTGCCGCCGGTCGCGACCAGGGCAAGCAGACCCAGGTCTTCATTCGTGGCGACAAGGCTGTCGACTACGGCGCCGTCATGGGCGCCATGGGCGGGTTGCAGAAGGCCGGTGTCGGTAACGTTGGCCTGATTACCGAGGCGCCCTGATGCAACAGCGAGAGCCATCCGCCTCGGAAAGCTACTTCTGGCCCAGTGTCTGGGCCATCGGCCTGCATGTACTGGTGTTCGCAATGCTGTTCGTCAGTTTTGCCATGACGCCAGAATTGCCGCCTTCCAAGCCGATCGTTCAGGCTACTCTGTATCAGCTCAAGTCCAAGAGCCAGGCGACTACCCAGACCAATCAGAAGATTGCCGGGGAAGCGAAGAAAACCGCCTCGCGCCAGACGGAAGTCGAGCAGCTGGAGCAGAAGAAGGTCGAGCAGGAAGCCGTGAAGGCTGCGGAACAAAAGAAAGCCGACGCCGCTCAAAAGGCCGAGGAGGCCCGCGAAGCTGCCGAGGCTAAAAAAGCCGAGGAAGCTGCCAAGGCCACCGAGGCCAAAAAAGCCGCCGAAGCCAAGAAGGCTGACGAAGCGAAGAAGGCGGCTGAAAAGCAGCAGGCCGACATCGCCAAGAAAAAGGCTGAGGAAGAGGCCAAGAAACAGGCCGACGAAGAAGCCAAGAAACAAGCCGCCGAGGACGCCAAGAAAAAGGCGGCCGAAGAGGCCAAGAAGAAAGCAGCCGAAGACGCCAAGAAAAAAGCGGCGGCCGAGGATGCGAAGAAGAAGGCAGCTGAAGAGGCCAAGAAAAAGGCCGCGGCAGATGCCCAGAAGAAGAAGGCACAGGAAGCGGCCCGCAAGTCGGCGGAAGACAAAAAAGCCCAGGCCCTGGCCGAGCTGTTGTCTGACACCACCGAGCGGCAGCAGGCCCTGGCCGACGAGCAAGGTGACCAGGTGGCCGGCGATTTCGACGACCTGATCCGTATGCGCGCGGCTGAAGGCTGGGCGCGTCCACCTTCCGCGCGTAAAGGCATGACGGTAGTCCTGCAGGTCAACATGCTGCCGGATGGCACCATTACCAATGTCAGTGTGTTGCGCTCCAGTGGCGACGGCCCGTTTGACAGTTCGGCGGTGGCAGCAATGAAGAACATCGGTCGTCTGACCGAAATGCAGGGTATGAAGCCGAGCGATTTCAACAGGTATCGTTCGTTCAAGATGACATTTACTCCTGAGGATCTAGCGTTGTGATTACTCTCCTTCGAGGACTGCTGGTCATGCTGTGCTGCGTGGCAGGCATGGCCATGGCAGACGAAAAGAACATCCTGGTCACCAGCGGCAGCGATCGGGCCACGCCCATCGCGGTGGTGCCGTTCGGTGTGCAGGGTGGCAGCGTGCTGCCAGAAGACATGGCCGATATCATCGGTAACGACCTGCGCAACTCCGGCTACTACTCGCCGATCCCGCGGCAGAACATGATCAGCCAGCCTTCCCAGGCCAGCGAAGTCATCTTCCGTGACTGGAAAGCCCTGGGCGCCCAGTATGTGATGGTCGGCAGCATCACCCCGTCGGGTGGCCGCCTGCAGGTGCAGTACGCGCTGTTCAACGTCGCCACCGAGCAGCAAGTGCTGACCGGTAGCGTCGCTGGCACCGCCGACCAGCTGCGCGACATGTCGCACTATATTGCCGACCAGTCGTTCGAGAAGCTCACCGGCATCAAGGGTGCGTTCTCCACCCGCATGCTGTACGTGACTGCCGAGCGCTTCTCGACCAACAACACCCGCTACACCCTGCAGCGTTCGGACTACGACGGTGCGCGCGCAGTGACCCTGCTGCAGTCGCGCGAGCCGATCCTGTCGCCGCGCTTCGCGCCGGATGGCAAGCGTATCGCCTATGTCTCGTTCGAGCAGAAGCGCCCGCGCATCTTCGTTCAGCACATCGATACCGGTCGCCGCGAGCAGGTCACCAACTTCGAAGGCCTGAACGGTGCGCCGGCCTGGTCGCCTGACGGTTCGCGCCTGGCGTTCGTGCTGTCGAAAGACGGCAACCCGGACATCTATGTCATGAACGTGGCCTCGCGCCAGATCAGCCGTGTCACTGCCGGCCCGGGTATCAATACCGAACCGTTCTGGGGCAAGGATGGCAACACCCTGTACTTCACCTCCGACCGTGGCGGCAAGCCGCAGATCTACAAACAGTCGGTCAGCGGTGGTAGTGCAGAGCGCGTGACTTTCGTCGGTAACTACAACGCCAACCCGAAACTGTCGGCGGACGAAAAGACCCTGGTAATGATCCATCGCCAGCAAGGTTTCACCAACTTCAAAGTGGCGGCACAGGACTTGCAGCGCGGAAGTGTAAAGATTCTCACGGAAACAAGTCTTGATGAGTCTCCCACTGTTGCGCCAAACGGCACCATGCTAATCTACGCCACCCGCCAGCAGGGCCGGGGAGTCTTGATGCTCGTGTCGCTTAATGGCCGCGTGAGGCTCCCACTTCCTACCGCTCAAGGCGAAGTCAGAGAACCGTCCTGGTCCCCTTACCTGAACTGATTGCGGCGTAATACGTTTTGCTTAACACACTGGGGTTTCATTAGGAGTTTCACGATGGAAATGCTGAAGTTTGGTAAATTTGCTGCGCTGGCTCTGGCCATGGCTGTAGCTGTAGGTTGCTCCTCGAAGGGCGGTGACAATGCTGGTGAAGGCGCTGTTGACCCGAACGCTGGCTACGGTGCCAACACTGGCGCTGTCGATGGCTCCCTGAGCGAAGAAGCCGCCCTGCGCGCAATCACCACCTTCTACTTCGAATACGACAGCTCGGACCTGAAGCCAGAAGCCATGCGCGCTCTGGACGTTCACGCCAAGGACCTGAAGTCCAACGGCAACCGTGTTGTTCTGGAAGGCAACACTGACGAGCGCGGCACCCGCGAGTACAACATGGCTCTGGGTGAGCGTCGTGCCAAAGCCGTTCAGCGTTACCTGGTTCTGCAGGGCGTTTCCCCTGCTCAGCTGGAACTGGTCTCCTACGGCGAAGAGCGTCCAGTTGCCACCGGCAACGACGAGCAGTCCTGGGCTCAGAACCGTCGCGTAGAACTGCGTAAGTAAGTTCCCATGCGAATGTGCCGTCGTGTTGTAACCGTCCTCGCACTCAGCCTTCCGCTTTCAGCGTGGGCTGCGGTTCCTGTAGTAGATGACAACGCAGGTGGGTATCCACCTTCGGGTTATGGCACGAGCGGCGCCTATGCCGGGGCAGGGGCTTCGACCCCTGCCTCAGCACAGGGCCAGCTGTTCATGCAGCTGCAACAGATGCAGGACCAGCTTTCCCGCCAGCAAGGCATCATCGAAGAGCTGCAAAACGATGTGTCGCGCATGAAGCAGGAAAACCTGGAGCGATACCAGGACCTGGACCGTCGCATCAACAGTGGTGGCGCGCCTGCCGCGACCCCCGACAATTCCTCCACCGGTGGTGCACCCGATGCCGCCGCCGGTGCAGCAGCAGGCGCCGCTGGCGCTGCTGCGCAACAACCGGCCGCCAACAGCGAACCGGGCGATCCGGCGAAAGAGAAGCTCTATTACGACGCGGCTTTCGACCTGATCAAGCAGAAGGACTTCGACAAGGCCAGCCAGGCGTTCAACGCCTTCCTGCGCAAGTACCCAAACAGCCAGTACGCCGGCAACGCGCAGTACTGGCTGGGTGAAGTGAACCTGGCCAAGGGCGACCTGCCAGCCGCCAGCCAGGCCTTTGCCCAGGTCAGCCAGAAGTACCCGAAACACAGCAAGGTGCCGGATTCGCTGTACAAGCTGGCCGATGTCGAGCGCCGTATGGGCCACACCGACAAGGTCAAGGGCATCCTGCAGCAGGTCATCACCCAGTACCCCGGCACCTCTGCCGCGCAACTGGCGCAACGCGACCTGCAGAAGCTCTAAGCAGCACCGTTCGAAAGAAACCCGCGCCAGTCGCGGGTTTTTTCGTTAGAATCACTGCCCTTTTCTTAAACACGCTGCCGCGGATAACGCCATGTCGAGTCCGCGACAGTGCCTGACGGAGGCGGACAGCCTGTTCAGCTGTCTCGCCCGTGGCGATCATGCAAGACACATTACGCATCACCGAAGTCTTTTACTCTTTGCAGGGTGAAACACGAACGGCTGGGCTGCCCACGGTATTCGTGCGCCTGACCGGTTGCCCCCTGCGCTGCCAGTACTGCGACAGTGCCTATGCCTTCACAGGCGGCACTATCCGCACCCTCGATTCGATCATGGAGCAGGTGGCTGGCTTCAAGCCCCGCTACGTCTGCGTGACGGGTGGCGAGCCGCTGGCCCAGCCCAATGCCTTGCCGCTGCTGCAGCGCCTGTGCGATGCCGGTTACGAGGTTTCGCTGGAAACCAGTGGTGCCCTGGATATCTCGGCCACCGATGTGCGCGTCAGCCGTGTGGTCGACCTCAAGACCCCAGGGTCCGAAGAGTCCCACCGCAACCGCTACGAGAACATCGAGCAGCTGACCCGCAATGACCAGGTCAAGTTCGTCATCTGTTCGCGCGAGGACTATGACTGGGCCGTCTCCAAGCTGATCCAGTACAACCTGGCCGAGCGCGCCGGTGAGGTGCTGTTTTCGCCAAGTCATCACCAGGTAAGCGCAAGCGACTTGGCCGACTGGATCGTTGCCGACAACCTGCCCGTGCGTTTCCAGCTGCAGCTGCACAAGCTGCTGTGGAACGACGAACCCGGACGTTGATTGAGAGTAAAAGCACATGACTGAGAAACGCGCGGTAATCCTGCTGTCTGGCGGCCTCGATTCGGCCACCGTCGTAGCCATGGCCAAGGCCGAAGGCTACAGCTGCTACACCATGAGCTTCGACTATGGCCAGCGCCACCGTGCCGAGCTGGACGCCGCCGCACGCGTCGCCCGCGACCTGGGCGTGGTCGAGCATAAGGTGATCGGCCTGAACCTCGATGGTATCGGCGGCTCGGCCCTGACCGACAGCAGCATCGATGTGCCGGAAACCCCAGGTGAGGGCATCCCGGTAACCTACGTGCCGGCACGCAACACGGTATTCCTGTCCCTGGCCCTGGGCTGGGCAGAAGTGCTGGAAGCCCGTGACATCTTCATCGGGGTCAATGCCGTCGACTATTCCGGCTACCCGGATTGCCGCCCGGAGTTCGTCGAGGCGTTCGAGCGCATGGCAAACCTTGCGACCAAGGCCGGTGTCGAGGGGCAGGGCTTCCGTATCCAGGCACCCTTGCAGAACCTGAGCAAGGCGCAGATCGTGCAAGCCGGGCTGGCCCGTGGCGTGGACTACAGCCTGACCGTTTCGTGCTACCAGGCCGATGATCAAGGCCGCGCCTGCGGCAAGTGTGACAGCTGCCGCTTGCGCGCTGACGGCTTCAAGGCCGCCGGCGTAGACGACCCGACGCGTTATTTTTGAAAAAAGTTTTGATGGGGTGTTGATTTCTCGTTAGAAATCAGTATTATACGCGCCATCCAGCGGGTCGTTAGCTCAGTTGGTAGAGCAGTTGGCTTTTAACCAATTGGTCGTAGGTTCGAATCCTACACGACCCACCATATACAGCGGTTCGTATGTACTACTAAGGCAATGCCGTTCACTGCCAATCTAGTCGTGCTGCCGTCTGGAGCGAACCTTAGGCGCGCTTCAGAGTGATGTAACTATGAAATAGCCCGCAGCCGTCACTGGTTTGCGGGCTTTTTCGTTGGTCTAATCAATTAAACCGCCTTGCGGTACCAGAGTTCTGCCCGCTCGTGGCGGTCCCGGACAGATGCCTTTGCAAAACAGCTTTGTAGCTGAAGCAGACCATTCATTTACCGCCACAGTCAGCCCTACCGGCTCGGCATCCTCCCAAATGAATTTCATGAAGGTGAGGCGCCAGCTCCACCTATGCGATCCGGTGATGTTTGGAGGTGGCGCAATGTCCATCAGCGCACTGGGTCGGAAGAAGCCTCTGAGCGGCTGCATGGATTCCAAGGCCAGCCTATAAGGGGCTAGGTCCAACCCATCCCTAGTCGTGTAGGAGCCCAGTTGTAGGAGCGCAAATCTGCTCAACTAAGTTTCAATGATATACGTAGTAAAAAATGGTTAGCGCGGTGAGCAGCACGATGTGGATGCCTAACATGCTCACCAACAATCGTCTCATGTTGGGCGGGAAACGTTTAACTTCATTAAAGTCAATTAAACCTCTGCGCAGAAAGATCCTGGGTATGGCCAGTACCAGAGAGACCGACCCCGTGCGCATGACTTTGCCCAGTAAACCTGCATGCTGGAATATTTTTTTATTGCCGGTCACGTACGTACAATTCGTAAGAAAAGACTCAAAGCGCTCAGTATATCTATGTGCGATATAACACTGCACGATCATAGCCAGAATCATAGGCGCAAGGATCAGCAGCGCAATCAACCCAGGGTCAACTCCATTCACTCCGAGACCTCACGATATAAGTAATCACCCACCATCTCACCACCCCAGCCCCCAATGTCACCGAAGATTTTGCCGCCTACTGCACCGCCTATCACAGCACAAGCCAGTGCTCCTGGGCCGCCTGTACTCACCCCCAGAACAACTACGCAAATACCAGTCCCTGCTGTACCTCCCGCGTACCCTCCGAGGCTTCCGCCCCCCAGGCTACCCATCAATGAAGAGCTTTCAACATACTTGGCGCGGCGGCACTGGTCCTCTCGGCCCATTGTGCAGGCTTTATGAATCGACAAGCCTGTGGCTGCTACATCCAGCGCAGTACCGATGTACGTGCCTTTCTTGACCAGAGTGGATGCCTTGGCAACACCTGATACCTTGTCGGCATAGCCGGCGATCTCGCCCGTGTGGAGGTAACTGCGGGTCGAGATGCCCAATGCCTGCTTTACCTTTCCTTGGTTACGTAACCCTGAACCGTACGCGGCGATGTTTCTCAACTGCTTTTCGAGCTTCATGAACAAAGCGGTGCGCTTGGCATAAAACGCGTCGCGGGCACTCAAGGTGCCAGAGCCGAGGTTCAATTGTATTGTGAACAATTGGTCGTAGGTTCGAATCCTACACGACCCACCATACGCAACAAGTCAAAGCCCGCTACCGGAAACGGTGGCGGGCTTTGTCGTTCTGGGTTGGCAGAACGTGCGGCCTGGGTCACTCCGGTTTGTTGGTTCCCAATTCAAATTGGGCGTAGTCCCAGGATTCACCCTCTTTCCCCCAGCTCACCACCAGGCTGTCGCCATTGCCATAGTTGACCGTGTCGACTTCAACGAAGTAGCCAAAGAGTGAAGCCCCACCGCTGACCTGTTGCAGTTCCTCTTCGCCAAGCGTTCGAATTGCATGCGTCGTGCAGTTCATGCCTTGTGCCCTCTCGGTAATCAGCCATTGGCCGATCAGCAGCCCACGTTGACTTCGACGTAGTTGTAGGAGCCCCCTTCCTCGCCCCAGCTCACATGGACCTTTTCGCCGTCGCCATAATTGACCAGGTCGACGTCCACGTAATAGCCAAAGGCTGACAGGCCACCACTGACTTGATCCAGTTCCTGTTCATTCAACGCGCGCAGGGCACTCGATGCGGTGTTCATGATTGCGTCCTCGTTCCAGTTTTGTTGTTCCGTCATTGGGAGCCCAGGCGATGGGCTCGGGGAATCATGTGGACGGACAGTACAAAGGGGCAATAGAACGGGTGGCCTAATGTCCAGGTGCCACTGTCCGGTGCGCAGCTCGGCTAGCACATCTGTACTAGTGTTAGCGCAGGCCAGCTTGTTTAGGCTGGCGGTGCTTCGCAGCCGGATCTGCAGCGAGGCCACTTCGCATCTGCCAGCACCGTAGGCCAGGGAATGCTATTTCGAAAGGAAGCACTGCAATCAGGGGCGCAGAAGGACCTGGGCAGCGTCATTTTGATATCGCCGCCATCGTTGCGGGTGGCCAGTGCCTGCGCGCTGCTGTTTTGTGTGGTGCTGGTGCTGTTCCTGACGTTTGCCAGTTATACCCGGCGCGAAGCCGTGACTGGGGTGCTGGTGCCCGAGGGCGGCCTGATCAAGGTGTTCGCACCCCAGGTCGGGGTGGTGCAGGGTTTGCTGGTCAGTGATGGCCAGCACGTCCAGGCTGGGGCGACCTTGCTGACGCTGGTCAGCGATACCCAAAGCGGCGACGCTGGCGCCAACCAGGTTGCCATCAGCCGCCTGATCGCGCGGCGCAACAGCAGCCTGGCTGACGAGATAGCCGAGACCCGCGTGCTCCACCAGCAGGAGCGTGAGGGCAAGCAGCGCCGCCTGAGCATGCTGCAGGGCGAGCAGGAAAAGGTTACCGCGCAGATCGCGCTGACGCGCCAGCGCCTGGCGTTGGCGCAAGGCATCGCCGAACGGTATGCCGAATTGCAACGTCAGGACTTTGTCTCGCGTGACCTGCTGCAGGCCAAGCAGGACGCCGTGCTGGAAGTGCGCCTGCGCGCCGAGGAGCTGCACCGCTCACTGCTGGCACTGCGCAACGACAGCGCTGCAGTGCGCGCCGAACTCGCCGAGCTTCCCTACAACCAGACCAAACAGCTGGCCGACCTCGAGCGCCGGTTGATCGACAGCGAAAGCAACCTGCTCGAGAGCGAGGTCAAGCGCCAGGTGGTGATTACCGCGCCAGCTGCCGGTGAGGTGACGGCCATGGGCGTGGTCAATGGTTCACGCGCCGATGTCAGCCGCCCGCTGTTCAGCCTGGTGCCGCAAGACAGCCCGCTCTATGCCGAGCTGTACGTACCAAGCCGTTCGGCGGGCTTCGTGCGCCCGGGGCATGAAGTGTTGCTGCGTTACCAGGCCTACCCCTACCAGCACTTCGGCCTCGCCCGCGGCACCGTTGCCTCGGTGTCGCGCAGTGCGTTGCCGGCCGACGAGATCATGACCGTGGGCGCCGCCACCGATGCCTTGCGCGAGCAAGGGCCGTTATATCGGGTCAAGGTCGCACTCGACCGGCAAAGCCTGTTTGCCAGGGGCAGGGAAGAGCGGTTGCGCTCTGGCATGCAGCTGGACGCCGACATCATGCTGGAAAACCTGCCGCTCTACGAATGGCTGCTCGAACCCTTGCGCGGCATAGGAAAACGCCTGTGACCATCTCCCAGTCCCTGAGCTTCGGCATGGGCCGCAAGCTGCCTGTGATGCTTCAGGTCGAGGCCGCAGAGTGCGGCCAGGCCTGCCTGGCGATGATCGCCGCTTACCATGGCCAGGTGCATGACATGCATTCCCTGCGGCACAAGCTGTCGCCGTCAATGAAGGGCGCAACGCTCAAGCAACTGATGGCCATGGCTGGCCAGCTGGGCCTGGCCACGCGGCCGCTGCGCCTGGAGCTGGAGGCGCTGGCGCAGCTACGGTTGCCCTGCATCCTGCATTGGGAGTTCAACCACTTCGTCGTGCTCAAGGAGGTCGGCCCACGCGGCGTGGTGCTGCACGACCCGGCCCGGGGCATACGCAAGCTGAGCCTTGCCGAGGTGTCGGCGTCGTTTACCGGTATTGCCCTGGAGCTTTGGCCACACAGTGACTTTCAGCCAGGCGAAGTGAAAAGCCAGGTTTCCCTGCGCCGGCTGCTGGGTAAGGTCCAGGGCTTTGGCGGGGTGCTCGGGCACGTGCTGTTGCTGGGCATGGCGCTGGAGCTGTGCATGATCCTTGCGCCGTTCTTTCTGCAAACAGTCATCGACAAGGTACTGGTCAGCGCCGACCTCGACCTGCTGGCGGTGCTGGCGCTGGGCTTCGGCCTGCTGCTGGTTGCCCAGCAGGTGTTGTCGCTGGGCCGCTCCTGGGCGCTCATGTACCTCGGCACGCTACTCGGCAGCCAGTGGCAGATCAATGTCTTCAACCACCTGGTGCGCCTGCCGGTGGCGTACTTCGAACGGCGGCACCTGGGCGACATCATTTCGCGTTTCGGCTCGCTCAAGGCCATCCAGCGCACACTGACCACCTCATTCATCGAAGCGTTGCTCGATGGGCTGATGACTGTGGTAACGCTGGTGTTGATGTTCGTCTACAGCCCGCCGCTGGCGATGATCGCGGTTACCGCCATGGTGCTTTATGCGCTGGCGCGCTGGGCCTGGTTCGGGCCGTTGCGGCGGGCCAGCGAAGACGAACTGGTGCGCGCCGCCAAGCAGCAAAGTTACTTCCTCGAGACGATGCGTGGCGTGCGTACGCTCAAGCTGTTCGCCCACCAGGAGCAACGTGCCACTGCCTGGAGCGGCTTGCTGGTGGACGAAATCAATGCCGGCCTGCAGCCGCAGAAGCTGCAGTTGCTGTACCGCACCTTCAATGGCCTGCTGTTCGGCAGCGTCACGCTGCTGGTGCTCTGGCTCGGTGCCAGGCAGGTGATCGACGGCGTGTTCAGTGCTGGCATGCTGATCGCCTTCAATGCCTACAAGGACCAGTTCAACAGCCGCGTCGCCGGCCTTATCGACAAGCTGGTGGATGTGATCATGCTGCGCCTGCATGGCGAGCGGCTGGCGGATATCGTGCTGGAAACAGCAGAGCCACAATCGGCGCCGGCATTGGTGCCTGTCACGGACCGGGTGCCGCGCCTGGAAGTGCGCCAGCTCAGGTTCCGCTATTCCGATCACGAGCCCTGGGTACTCGACGGGGTGTCCCTGGTGATCGAGCCGGGCGAGTCGGTGGCCATCGTCGGGCCTTCAGGCTGCGGCAAGACCACGTTGCTCAATGTGATGCTTGGCATTTTGCCCCCTGTCGACGGGCAGGTGCTGCTGGACGGCGAGCCGATCGATGCGTCGACCGTCGACCGGCTGCGGCGTATCAGTGCCACGGTGTTGCAGGACGATGTGCTGTTTGCAGGTTCGATCGGCGACAACATCAGCTTTTTCGCCAACGATGCCGACCAGGCCTGGGTCGAGCAGTGCGCCCGCATGGCAGCGGTGCATGACGATGTCGCGCGCATGCCCATGGGTTACAACACCCTGGTCGGCGACATGGGCACGGTGCTGTCGGGTGGGCAGAAGCAGCGCATCCTGCTGGCCCGTGCGCTGTACCGGCGGCCGCGGCTGTTGTTTCTCGACGAGGCGACCAGCCACCTGGACATCCAGCGCGAAGCTGCGGTCAACCATGCGCTGCAGGCGTTGAACATCACCCGGGTGATCGTTGCCCATCGGCCGGACACCATACGTTCGGCGCAGCGCGTGCTGGTATTGGCCGATGGCCGGGTGACGAGTGACAGCCGTGAGCCGGGCGCCGCGCCATGATCAGGCGATGGGCGCTGGCAGCCGGGCTTGCCCTACTGAGCATGCACTGCGTGGCCGAGCAGCCACTTCAGGCCTGCCCCGGCCCATTGCGCCCTGATGAAGCGCTGGCACTGGCGCGGGCCGTGGCCATGGCGCTGTGCGCCGACCCTGAGGTCGCGGCAGCCTGGCGCACGCAATTGAGCAGCCAGGCCAGCATGGATGCCGAGCGCTCGGCGTACTGGCCCACTTTGCAAGGCGTGGCCAGCAGCGGCAGGGCCAACCGCAAGACGCGCTACGACGGTTTTCCCGAGGCAGACTCCAGCCTGAATGCCCGTACCAGCGGCTACGGCCTGAGCCTCAACTGGGTGCTGTATGACTTCGGCTTGCGCGAGGCGAGGGTGGAAAGCGCCCGGCAACTGTTGAACGCAGCCAGCAGCAGCCGGGTGGAGAAGATCCAGGCGGTGGTGCTCAATACCAGCAAGGCGTTCTACCAGGTGCAGGCCAACCGCGCGTTGCTGCAGGCGCGGCAGAGCATCGAAGCCTTGGCGGCAGACAGCCTGCGGGTCACCACGGCCAAGCACCAGGCGGGCGCAGGCGAGCAGGCCGACCGCCTGCAGGCGCAGACCACCTACGAGCAGGCCCAGCTTGAACGGGTGCTGGCCGAAGGCGACCTGGCCACTGCCGAGGGCGCGCTGGCGAGCGCGGTCAACCTCTCGCCATCGGCGCGGCTGCGGCTGGAGGCGCTGGATGAACCGAACGGCGAGGAGCAACGCTTCATGCAGAGCGTGGATGCACTGATGGAGCAGGCGCGGCAAACCCATCCGTCCGTTGAAACAGCGCGTGCCCAGTGGTCATCCAGCCTGGCCAGGGCAGAGGCGGAGCGGGCCCAGGGGCGCCCGACGGTATCGCTGTACAGCAATTACCGGCATGACGACACACCGGTCGACCAAGTGGCTTCACGCCAACAGATCGAAACCTGGACGGTCGGTGTGCAGGTCAGCGTACCGATATTCGACGGCTTTCTCTCCCGGCGCCGAGCGCGTGCCGCCGAGGAGGAGGCCGGGGCGCGTGAACAGGACGTGCGCACCGCCGAGCGGACCATTGCCCTGAGTGTCTGGCGCAGCCGTCAGGCCCTGGCGGCGCGGACCCAGGCGTTGTCCATCAGCCGGCGCCTGGTCGCCAGTGCCAGCCAGTCGCACCGGGTGGCGTTGGGGCGCTACAAGGCTGGCGTCGGCAGCATCATCGAGCTGCTCAATGCCCAGAACGACCTGGCCGCCGCGCAGCAGCGGCGGGTCGGGTCGGTGGTGGACTGGTACACCGCCCGGCTGCAGCTGGCCGCCGACCTGGGCGAGCTGGGCCGGTAGGTCACTGCGCCCAGGCCGGGTCGCCGGTGAAGACCACGGTGATCCAGCGGTCCGGGCCCTCGCCGCCGACCGCATCGCCAATCTCGTCGCGCAGGGCGTCCCAGTGCGCGATGGACCGCGCGGGCATGTCGGTCGGCACGATGAAGTACAGCTCGATCTCCCGCGAGCGCCCAACCTTGGCCACGTAGGCCTTGTACGACTGCAGGCCGTGCTTGAGGACGAACTGCTGGGCGACGTTATCGACGTGCTGCTTGAGGTCGTTGGGGGTCACCAGGAAGATTTCCGACATGGCCTGGCGCACCACCGACAGCGGCAGCGGAATGATCACCAGGCACACCAGCGCCAGCACCGCCGGGTCGATGTACGGCGACACCCATTCCCACTGCGTACCCTGCACGGCAAAGCCGAAGCAGAAGGCGATCAGCAAGGCCGCGGTGATGCTGGCCGACATCACCCAGCCCTTGACGTCCATGCGCACGAAGTCCGAGTTCAGCTTGCGGTTGGCGCGGGCCTCGACCACGGCGATGGTCGCGCAGGCGATCACGGTCAGTACCGCGTACACCATGGCAATCCCGAACTCCAGGTGGCGGCCGCCTTCGAGCACGCTGCTGACGGCGTTGATCAGGGCGTAGAGGGCAACGCCGCTGAGCAGGATGCCGTTGAGGGCGAGCACCATCGGCTCGAGGTGCCAGAAGCCCATGGTGAAGCGCTCGCGCAGCTTGCGCGACAGTTGCAGGCTGGTGGCGTGCGAGGTGATCAGCTTGACCACCACCAGCGACAGGCCGCTCATGCTGGCATCGACCAGCGAGTAGACGCCGTCGAAGATGATCGAGAACGAACCGGAGGCCAGGCCGAAGGCGATGCCGATGGTGGCGATGAACAGGGTGACGGCAATCGAGGTGCGTAGCAGGCCCTGTTCGCTGGTGACGTCGAAGAAGGGTGATTTGTTTGGTCTATCCATGGGTAAAACTCTTTCTAAAGGTGGGTTGACTGTACTGGCCCTATCGCCGGCAAGCCGGCTCCCACAGGTACAGCGCCGGCCTTGAAGGCTGTGGTTTCCTGCGGGAGATTACCCAGCCCTCCGGGCTGCGCTGTCGCGCAGAGAACAAAGCCCGCGAGCGCGCCGCATACCCTGTAGGAGCGGCTTCAGCCGCGAAGCAGGCGCCGCGGTGGATGGCACCGGCTTCGCCGGTGTTCGCGGCTGCAGCCGCTCCTACAGGATCCCCGGCAAATCAGTAAGTTAGCGTTTGTTCTATGAGAGCCGGCCTGCCGGCGATAGGCCAGTGCAGCCTAGACGCGAAACTGCTCCATCAATGCTTGCTGCTGGTTGGCCAGCCGGTTCAGCGCCTGGCTGATACGTGCCGACTCATCCGCCTGGCCCGACAGCGATTCTGTCACATCACGAATGCCGGCCACGTTACGGTTCACTTCTTCAGCCACCGCGCTCTGCTCTTCGGCCGCCGAAGCGATCTGCAGGTTCATGTCGCTGATCACCGCCACCGCTTCTGCGATCCGCTGCAGCGCCGGCAGCGCCTGCTCCATGCGTGTTGCGCTGGCCTGTGCCTGGCGCTGGCCTTCATGCATCGCACCCACCACATCCTGGGTGCCTTGCTGCAGGCCTTCGATCACCTGGCGAATCTCTTCCACCGACACCTGGGTGCGCTGCGCCAGGCTGCGTACCTCGTCGGCGACCACGGCAAAACCACGCCCGGCTTCACCTGCGCGGGCGGCTTCGATGGCGGCATTGAGTGCCAGCAAGTTGGTCTGCTCGGCAATCGCACGGATGACCTCGAGCACCGAACCGATCTGCTCGCTGCGGTTTTCCAGGGCGCGGGCCTCGTCCATGGCGGCATTCATCCCCACCGCCAGGTTGTCGATGGCCTGGCGGGTACTGGCGATCAACTGCAGGCCCTCACGGCTGGCCTGGTCGGCGCCCCGTGCGGCCTGGGCCGCTTGCGCCGCGTTATGGGCGACATCCTGGGCGGTAGCGCTCATCTCGTTGGCGGCCGTGGCAACCTGTTCGATCTCACGCTGTTGCTGCTGCATGCCGTTGCTGGTCTGGCTGGCAATGGCTGCAGACTGGTCGGCGGTGCCGCGGGCTTCATGCAGCGAACCTTTGACCTGGGCGATCACCGGTTGCAGCTTGTCGAGGAAGCGGTTGAACCAGCCGCTCAGCTGGCCCAGTTCGTCCTGACGGGCGTAGTCCAGGCGGCGGGTCAGGTCACCTTCGCCGCTGGCGATGTCTTCAAGGCGTGCGGCCACGGCCAGGATCGGCCGGGTTACCCCGCGCGCGGTCAGCCAGACCAGCAGCAGGCCAACCACGGCAGCGCCCAGGCCGATCAGCAGGCTGGTCAGGTTGGCGCCCTGGTTGTGTTCGTCGAGGCGCTGGTTCAGGGCCGCGGCCGGCGCTTGCAGCACGGCCTCCGGCAGCTCCAGCAGCACCTGCCAGGGCGCCGCGCCGGGGATTGGCGCGAACGGGCGGCCGACACGCAGCAGGCCCTTCGCCACGTCGTTGGCCAGTGGCCTGGCCAGCTTGCTGGCATCGCGGCTGTGCCCGGCGAGCAGGCCGCTGTTGCTGACGATGCTGACCTCGCCCTGGCCGTCGAACAGTTCCTGACGCCCCTCCAGGCTCAGTTGCTGCAGGTTGTCCAGGCCGATATCCAGGCCGACCACGCCCACCACCTTGCCGTTTTCCAGCAGGGGCAGGGCGATGCTGGTCATCAGTACCTGGCGGCCATTGACCTCGTCGAGGTACGGCTCCAGCACGCAGGCCTTGGCGGTTTCCTGCGGGCAGGTCAGCCAGCGGTTCTGTGCCGCACCGTTGGCGCCAACCGTGCTGTCGGCGAGCATCGACTCAGGCATCGCCTCGCGCTCCAGGGTGCCTGGGGAGGGTTGCGACCAGTACAGCGAGAAGCGCCCGCTGTCGTTGCTGCCCAGGGCTTGCTGGGCGACGAACTGGCTGTCCTGCTGGTCCAGCGCGTTTTGCTGAAACACCAGGTACAGGCCGATCACATCCGGGTTGCCGGCCAGGCTGGCGCGGGCCTGGCGGGTCAGTTCGGCACGCAGGTCATCGCCGCCGTGCGCCTTGAGCACTTGCACCAGGCGGGCAAAACCGTTGGCGTACTGGTAGGCGTCCATGAAGTAGCGCTGGATACGCAGTGTCTGGGTTTCGGCATGGGCCTGCAGGCGCAGGCGCGCGCTGTGTTCGAGCATTTCGCTGTTGGCCTGGCTGACCAGGGCTGCACTGCGCTGCGCCTGGGCCAGCGAGGTGGCCACCAGCAGGGCGACGATGGCCAGCAGGCAGAGGCCGGCGAGCAGGGTGATCTTCCACTGGATGGAGAGGCGACGCAGCGGCATGTGGGCTTTTCCTTTTCGATCATGAACAACGCCCGCGTTCAGGCGCGGGCGTTGTCGGCAGCAAGGGTCATTCTGAGGCGGTCATTCAGCGACATACTTCGGTGGCGCGGCGGTGAAGGCTTTGGTCAGCCAAGCCAGGTACGCCACGCCCAGCGCCGCCCAGATACCACCGAACATCAGTGAATGCTCGTTCAGGTCAAGCCACAGCGAGACGATGATGCAAAAGCCGATGGTCGGCAGCACCAGGTACTTCAGCTTGTTCATCAGGCCCCGGCGATTGCCTTCACGCAGGTAGCAATGGTTGATCACCGACAAGTTGACGAAGCTGAACGCCACCAGTGCACCGAAGTTGATGATCGAGGTGGCGGTGACCAGGTCGAAGAAGATCGCCGACAGCGAAATCAGCCCGACGACCGCAATGTTCATCACCGGGGTTTTGTAACGCGGGTGCAGGCGGGCAAAGATGCCGGCCGGGATTACCTTGTCGCGGCCCATCACGTACAGCAGGCGCGACACGCTGGTCTGCGAGGCCAGGCCCGACGCGATGGTGTTGATCACGGTGCAGGCAATGAAGACCGACTGGAACAGCTTGCCCCCCACATACAGGGCGATTTCCGGCAGGGCGGCTTCCTGGTCGTGGAAGCGCGACATGGTCGGGAAGTAAGCCTGGATGAAGTACGACACGGTGATGAACACCAGGCCGCCGATCAGTGCAGTAAGGAAGATCGCCCGTGGGATGGTCTTGCTCGGGTCGCGGGTTTCTTCCGACAGGCAGGTGACCGCGTCGAAGCCCAGGAACGAGAAGCACAGGATGGTCGCACCGGCCGCCAGGGCGCTCAGTTGGGTCTGGCCGTCGCCGAACGGTTGCAGGCTCCACGCCGTGCCCAGGCCTTCACCATGGTCCAGGCCGCGCACGCACAGGTAGATGAACACGGCGATGATCGCCACCTGCACCGCCACGAACAGCAAGTTGAAGTGCGCGACCAGGTTGACGCTGCGCATGTTGATCAGGCTGATCAGCGTGACGAAGGCGGCTACCCAGATCCACGCCGGCACTTCGGGGAACATCGCCGACAGGTACAGTTTTGCCAGCAGGGCATTGACCATCGGCAGCAGCAGGTAATCGAGCAGCGACGACCAGCCGACCAGGAAACCCACATGCGGGTTGATCGCGCGCTGGGTGTAGGTGTAGGCCGAGCCGGACTGCGGGAAGCGGCGCACCAGGGTGCCATAGCTCACTGCAGTGAACAGGATGCCGGCCAGCGCCAGCAGGTACGCGCTGGGCACGTGGCCTGCGGTAATCCCGGAAACGATGCCGAAGGTGTCGAACACGGTCATCGGCGTCAGGTAGGCGAGGCCGATGATGATCACGTGCCAGAGGCGCAGGGTTTTACGGAGTTGGCCGTTGCCGGTGGCGCTGTGATCAGGCTGCATGCTGGCATGGCTCCTGCTGTTGAGCGTGAACGGCGGGCGAGGGGGTATGCGCATGCGACGAGGGCGAGCGGGTGGGCTCCATGTGTTCACCTGTATTTTATTGTTGGAGCAGAGATAGGCGCAGGCGATGCGCCGCTGTCGAGCTGGCAGAGCCTGGGCTAGGAAGGTGGAGCGTGCGGGCAGGGGCGGTGAGGCATCATGTCGGCGCGTCTGTTCTTCTTCGTGGAGTGGCGCTGGGCAAGGTGGTGAAAATAAAAAACGATGGGTAGGTGGGTGTCAAGTTAAACATGACAAGATGTTACTAAATTGAAATATTTATCGATTTAAAGGTCGTTTTGTTCGCTTTATGCGCGGTTTTTTGCGGTTTCGATCGATGCGAATGTTCGTAAAATTTTACGAATAGGGCGTTTCGTCGTTGCGTGTCGGATGCTTCCTAAATATGCGAATTCGCCTCGGTGGCGAGCACTTGGCCAAGGCGGGGGTGATACTATTTTGCACCCGCGCGGCCGGCTGGCTGCCCACCCTCCCATATGGACATCAATCGGTTCAATTCATGAAGAAATCAGTAGGCATCCTCTCCGGCCTGGCCATCGCCATCGCCGTCGTCACCACCGCTGGCGCCTGGTACACCGGCAAGCAACTGCCTGCGCAGCTGGAGCAATCCGTCGGCCGTGCCAATGCCCAGCTGAAGAAGGCCCTGGTCGGTGTGGGTGGCAACATGACCATCGAAGTGGCCTCGCTGGAGCAGCATTTCTTCAGCAGCACTGCGCACTACCGCGTCAAAGCCAGCGACATCCACTTGTCCGATGGCCAGACGGTCAACTTCGAGGTGGGCGTCACCGACCAGATCGAGCACGGCCCATTCCCCTGGTCGCGGGTCAAGGCGTTCAAGCTGATGCCGGTGCTGGCGGCCAGTAACAGTGCGCTGGACAAGGACGACTTCACCGCGCCGTGGTTCGCCGCAGCGGGCGACAAGGCCCCGATTACCTCGCAGACCAGCCTGGGCTTTGGCGGCAATGTCGATGGCAATATCCTGGTTGCGCCGGTCAAGCTGACCGAGGACAACGGCAGCACCCTTGATTTCTCGGGTATGCGCCTGGCGATAAGCGGCGACAACGAAGGCAAGGCGTCGAAGTTCCAGGGGACTGCCGACCGCTTCGAGATGAAGCTGGTGGGCGAAGATCACCCCCCGGCCACATTCGAGTTGAAGGGCCTTGAAGTCGGCGGCAACCTGGCATCCACCCAGCACGACGCGATCTATGTCGGTAATGTGGATCTGCACTTGGCCGAAGCCAAGGTCACGCTCGGGCCCAAGCAGCAGGTGCTGCTGCTCAAGGGCCTGGAGCAAAACGCGCTGCAAGCGCTGGACGGCCCCGACACCGTGGGCGGGCGCGTGGATTACAAGGTGGCGGACATCACCTGGGATGGCCGCGCGGTAGGCAGCGGGCAGATGGCGGTGAGCATCAAGTCGATCAACGCCCCGGCCCTGCAATCGCTGTCGCAGTGGTACCAGGCGCATATGCCGGAGTTCCAGCAAGCCGCCGCTGCCGGCCAGCCGTTGCCGGAAATCCAGATGGGTGAAGCGGAGAAGGCCAAGTTCCAGGGCGACCTGAAGCAACTGCTGGCGTCCAAGCCGCAGGTGGCGGTGGAGAACCTGTCGTTCAAGACGGCCAATGGCGAGAGCCGCTTCAACCTGTCGATGGACTTTGCCAGCCCGACGTCCTTCGACCTGCCGCCAGACCAGTTGAGCAAGCAGCTGATTACCCAGGTGAAGAGCAAGCTGTCGTTGTCCAAGCCGATGATCGGTGACCTGGCGACCTTGCAGGCCCTGCTGGAAGGCCAGAGCGATGCCCAGGCGATTGCCATGCAGTCCAGCCAGGCCGGTGAGATGGTCGGCATGATGGCGCTGCAGAGCGGCATGGCCACGGTGCAGGGTGATGATGTGGTGTCGAGCCTGCACTATGCCGATGGCATGGTCGACTTCAACGGCAAGAAGATGACCGTCGAGGAGTTCGCCATGATCCTGGCTGCGCACTTTGCTGCGATGCAGCCGCAGGGCTGATTGATCGAGCCTGTACCGGCCTCATCGCCGGCAAGCCGGCTCCTGCAGGTACAACACTGCCCTTGAGAATGGTGTAGTACCTGTGGG
>NZ_JBFPFX010000030.1:0-77040 GCF_047978245.1 Pseudomonas sp. LFS044 | reverse complement strand
CGCTGGTATCACCTGGCAGTAGTCATTGATTTGTTCGCCCGCCGGATCATTGGTTGGGCGTTTTCGCTGATCAACGACGCCACCCTGGTCAGCAAGGCACTGAGGATGGCGCTGGGCGTTCGAGGTAAACATGCAGGCTTGATGTTCCACTCGGATCAAGGCTGCCAATACACCAGTCAGCGCTTCCAATCCGAGCTGTTAGAGCACGGGATAACACAAAGCATGAGCCGTAGAGGGCAATGCTGGGACAACGCACCAACAGAACGCTTCTTTGGGACGCTGAAGTCAGAGTGGGTGCCCAGCAAAGGTTACAAGGAAATTGATGAAGCCAGGCAGGATATGACCAGCTTCTTCATGCGATACAACCGAATCAGGCTCCACAGCCATAACAACTATCTGTCGCCGATAGCTATGGAGCAGCAGGCGGCGTGATCACCGTAATCGGTGTCCGGAAAAACTTGACCAGAACAGCTCGCCGGCGATGAGGCCGGTACAGACAACACAACCAAACCGCATTACGATGGGCAGCCCTCCTGACGCGTAACGCCCCATGCCCCCCGAGCAAACCCCAGCCTACAAGATCGTGCTCTGGCGCCTGGAGCAGGATGCCCAAGGCTACCCTCCCGCGTCGGTCGAAGGCCTCTGGGCAAAGCCCACCGCAGCTGGCTACCAGGTCGACAGCATCCCCTTCTATGCCTACGGGATCGCACCCGGTGACACCATCAGCATCCGTGAAGACGGCGAGCATTCCTGGTTCGAAGCCCTGCAGCAAAGCGGTGGTGCTTCGGTGTTCCGCATACTGGTAAAGGCCGCGGGCGACCTGGAACAGGTCCGCGCTGCACTGGAAGATTTCGGATGTCCCTGCGAAGTCGAACAGGCGGTAAAGATGCTGGCCGTCGAAGTCCCGCCTGCACGTACACTCGACACCCTGCTCTACTACCTGCTGACCCAACGCGAAGCCGGCACCCTGGATTTCGAGGAAGGCGTGTTGCGCCACGCCATCCCCGAAGAATTCCGCTAACGCCCTACGCTTCGGCCAAGCGCGCCGCCGGCTTGCGGAACACGAACAGCAAACCCACCACGATGAGCCCCATGCCCAGCAGGCTGAGCGGTGCCAGGCGGTTGCCGAAAATCAGGAAATCCATCACCGCAGTAACCGCCGGCACCAGGTAGAACAGGCTGGTGACATTGACCAGGTTGCCCTTGGCGATCAGCCGGTACAGCAGCAAGGTCGCCAGCAGCGAAACCACCAACCCCATCCACAGCAGCGCACCGATGAAACTGCTGGCCCACTCAACGTGCAGCGGCTGCAACGGTGCGAACACCGCACACAGGGCAAACCCCGCCAGGTATTGCAGCGGCAGGGTGCCCATGGGGTTGTCGGTGATGCGCTTCTGCAGGATCGAGCCGAAGGTCATGCTGGCCAGCGCCAGCAAGGCAAACAGCATCCCGGCCAGCGACACGCCGCCGAGGTTGATGCCCTGATAAACCACCATCACCAGCCCGCCAAGCCCCAGGCCCAGGCCAAACAGCCGGCTCCCCGAGCGCTGGCGCTCCATCAGCACGACGGTGAGAATCGGTTGCACACCCATTACCGTGGCCATCACCCCAGGGGTGACATGGGTATTGAGCGCCAGCAGGTAGAAGATCTGGTAGGCACCGAGCAGCACACAGCCGGTGCCCAGGGCCCGCAACATCGCCCCCCCGGTACGCGGCCAGCGCAGCCCCAGCAACGGGCCGATCAGCAACAACCCGGCCAGGGCCAGCGCCGAGCGCAACAGCAGGAAGGCGAACGGGCTGGCATGGGCCAGGCCGAGTTTGGAAACGATGGCGCCACTGCTCCACAGCAGGACGAACAGGCTGGTAGTGGCCGCAGAGGCCACGCTAGCTTTGGAAAAGACAGACATGGTTGCACCTGTATTCGGGCAAAAAAGCCGAACGGTGGGCGTGAACTTCAGCAGGGGAAGTAGCCGACCGTGTTCAGTAGGTTGCGCGTGTGAAGGGATGCGGCCAGAAGCCGATCAGCCCAGCACGACCACGCAGCGAGGCGGAGCTACGCCGCCTACGACGCCACTGACAGGTGGTGGGTAATGACTGATCATGGCCGGCTGCTGGCTGCCACGCACGACCGTGCCCGCGACTGGCGCGAAGGCAAAGCTTGTGGTGGAAGGGGTGGCTGGCATGAACAGGGTCTTCGGGGGAAATGAATGCACTGGACTATAGCGGGGGATTCTTCGCGGGGCAAGCCCGCGCCCACAGGACATGCGGTAGACCTGTGGGCGCGGGCTTGCCCCGCGAAGAGGCCCTGTCGGGCAAAGATCAGAACAACCAGTGATACAGCAAGTAGGCAACCACCACCGCCAGCACCGGCCGCAAGATGCGGTAGGCCTTGGGGTTGGCGCGTTTGAACTGTTTCACGCGGGTGCTGATCTTGTTGCTGAAGCGCTTGCTCCAGGCATACGCCTGGTTGATCCCGCCCACGCGCTCGTCGTCGGTGTTCTGCGGCGCGGTGGCGCGGCCGAGGAAGGCACTGACCTTGCGGTTGATGCGGGTCATCAGCGGGCTGCTCAGCGGGCGTTCGATGTCGCAGAACAGGATCACCCGGGTGACGTCGGTTTCGTTCTTCACCCAGTGCACATAGGTTTCGTCGAACATCACGTCTTCGCCATCACGCCAGGCGTAGACCTGGCCGTCGACGTAGATGCGGCAGTCGTCGGAGTTCGGCGTCGACAGGCCCAGGTGGTAACGCAGGGAACCGGCAAACGGGTCGCGGTGCGGGTTGAGGTGGCTGCCACCGGGCAGCAGGGCAAACATCGCGCCTTTGACGTTGGGGATACTGCTGACCAGCTCGACGGTCTTCGGGCACAGCGTTTCGGCAGACGGCAGCGGTTTGTCGTACCACTTCAGGTAAAAACGCTTCCAGCCCTTCTTGAAGAACGAACCAAAACCTGCGTCGTTGTCTTTCTCCGCGGCGCGGATGTAACCCTCGTCGAACAGGCGCATGGCCTCTTCGCGGATCACCTGCCAGTTGTCCTTGAGCACGTCCAGCTCGGGGAAGCGCTGGCGGTCCAGGTAGGGCTTGGACGGCACACCGGAGAACAGGTACATCAGGCTGTTATAGGGGGCGAACAGCGCCGAATGGTTGACGAACTGGCGCAGCACCGGCAGGCGCGCCTTGCCGCGCAGGTGCACGTAGAGCACGCTGCCGAAAAACACCAGCAGGACACCGGCCTTGGCGACAAAGGAAAAGGTCATGCAACACTCCTTGGAATGGAAGCAGGCCAGCGCTGCCTGCCTCCAGAAAAATCATCCGGCCATCATAAACCCTTCCCGCCCGGGTAAAAACAACCCGGGCGGGATCTCACTCATGAAGATTTTGCAATAAACCACGCCGCCGAACGTTGCCCCGGATCAGCGGCAGGGCTGATTACTGCTGGTTTTCCTGCTCGCTGAACAGGTCGCTGAACAGCATGCTCGACAGGTAGCGCTCGCCAGAGTCGGGCAGGATTACGACGATGGTCTTACCCTGCATTTCCGGTTTTTCCGCCAGGCGCACGGCTGCCGCCATGGCCGCGCCACAGGAAATACCGCAAAGAATGCCCTCCTCCTGCATCAGGCGGATGGCCATGGCCTTGGATTCTTCGTCAGTCACGGTCTCGACCTGGTCGACAATCGACAGGTCGAGGTTCTTCGGCACGAAACCGGCGCCGATGCCCTGAATCTTGTGCGGGCTGGGCTGGAGCGCTTCGCCGGCCAGGGTCTGGCTGATCAGCGGCGAGGACACCGGCTCCACCGCCACCGACAGGATCGACTTGCCCTGAGTGTGCTTGATGTAGCGCGACACACCGGTAATGGTGCCGCCCGTGCCGACGCCGGCCACCAGCACGTCGACCGCGCCGTCGGTGTCGTTCCAGATCTCCGGGCCTGTGGTCTTTTCATGGATGGCCGGGTTGGCCGGGTTGTCGAACTGGCCAGGCAAAAAGTACTGCGCCGGGTCCGAGGCAACGATCTCGTTGGCCTTTTCGATCGCGCCTTTCATACCTTTGGCAGGCTCGGTGAGCACCAGTTCGGCACCCAGGGCCTTGAGCACCTTGCGCCGCTCCAGGCTCATCGACGCCGGCATGGTCAGCACCAGCTTGTAGCCACGGGCGGCGGCAACGAATGCCAGGCCGATACCGGTGTTGCCCGAAGTCGGCTCGACGATGGTCATGCCGGGCTTGAGCTTGCCGCTGCTTTCGGCGTCCCAGACCATGTTCGCACCGATACGGCACTTGACCGAGTAGCCCGGGTTGCGCCCCTCGATCTTGGCCAGGATGGTCACACCGCGCGGGGCGATACGGTTGATCTGCACCAGCGGCGTGTTGCCGATGGAATGGGCGTTGTCTGCGTAGATACGGCTCATGGCAGGGTCCTTGGCATGAAATAGCAGGGAAAGACTTAAAGGGTAAGCCCGCCCCGGTGGCCCGTAAAGCCCGTTCGAACTCGCCCGGCAGCGCTGCGGTCAACCGCTCAACCCACCCTGGAGAACGCCGCGATGAAAGCCCGTTATCGCTGGCCGCTGATCGGCCTGGCCAGCCTGGTCGTGCTGCTGGTGGCCCTGCACCTGGCGCTGCCCTACCTGGTGCGAAATTATCTCAACGACAAGCTGGCGGACATGGGTGAATACCGTGGCCAGGTGGTCGATGTGGACCTCGCCTGGTGGCGCGGCGCTTACCAGATCAATGGCCTGAAAATCGTCAAGACTAGCGGCAAGGTGCCCGTGCCCCTACTGGACGCGCCGCTGATCGACCTGTCAGTGAGTTGGCATTCGCTGTGGTACGACCAGGCCGTGGTGGCCGAAGTCACCTTCTTGCGCCCGGTGCTGAACTTCGTCGACGGTGGCAGCAAACAGGCCTCGCAGACCGGCCGCGGTACCGACTGGCGCCAGCAGCTGGAAAAACTGTTGCCGATCACCCTCAACGATGTGCGCATCGATGACGGCACGCTGACCTTTCACAACTTCAATTCCAAACCGCCGGTTGACCTCAAGGCTACCCAGCTCGACGCCAATATCCGCAACCTGACCAACGTGCGTGATGAAAAAGGCCGGCGCGACGCCAGCTTCGACGCCAAGGCACTGCTGCTCGGCGATGCCAAGGTCGAAAGCCGCGCCACGTTCGACCCGTTCAGCGATTTCGACGACTTCGAGTTCCGCCTGCGCGCCACCGGCATCGAGCTGCGCCGGCTCAACGACTTCGCCAGTGCCTACGGCAAGTTCGACTTCAACGCCGGCCACGGCGATGTGGTGATCGAGGCGCAAGCGGAAAAAGGCCGGCTCAATGGCTACATCAAGCCGTTGCTGCGCGACGTCGACGTGTTCAATTGGCAGCAGGACGTCGAGAACAAGAACAAGGGCTTCTTCCGCTCGGTGTGGGAAGCCTTGGTCGGGGCCAGCGAGACAGTGCTGAAGAACCAGCCGAAAAACCAGTTCGCAACCCGCGTGGAGCTGAGCGGTAGCGTGCATCAGCAGGACATCAGCGCCATCGAGGCGTTTTTGCAGATTTTGCGCAACGGCTTTATCCAGGCATTCAATGCACGGTATGAGCAGCCCAAGCCTGATTCCGACTGAGCGTGCGTGACGGGCCATTCAGGGACTGAATACCCGGTCTGCGTTTGCAGCCGCCTAGTGCCGGGGTATAGTCGCTGACAAACGATAAACATGTGTTGCCTGTACTGGCCCTATCGCCGGCAAGCCGGCTCCCACAGGTGCCTCACTGAGCTCAAGGGCGATGGGGTATCTGTGGGAGCCGGCTTGCCGGCGATAGGGCCGCAAAAGGCACCCCGCAGAGGACATTCCCGATGAAGTTCGAAGGCACCCGCGACTACGTCGCCACAGACGACCTGAAACTGGCGGTCAACGCGGCCATCACCCTCGAACGCCCGCTGCTGGTCAAGGGCGAGCCTGGCACCGGCAAGACCATGCTGGCCGAGCAGCTCGCCGCCTCCTTCGGCGCGCGGCTGATCACCTGGCACATCAAGTCCACCACCAAGGCCCACCAAGGGCTGTACGAGTACGACGCGGTCAGCCGCCTGCGCGATTCGCAGCTGGGTACCGAAAAAGTCCACGACGTGCGCAACTACCTGAAGAAGGGCAAGCTCTGGGAAGCCTTCGAGGCCGAAGAGCGGGTCATCCTGCTGATCGACGAGATCGACAAGGCCGACATCGAGTTCCCCAACGACCTGTTGCAGGAACTCGACAAGATGGAGTTCTATGTCTACGAAATCGACGAGACCATCAAGGCCAAGCAACGCCCGATCATCATCATCACCTCGAACAACGAAAAGGAGCTGCCCGACGCCTTCCTGCGCCGCTGCTTCTTCCATTACATCGCCTTCCCCGACCGCGACACCCTGCAGCAGATCGTCGATGTGCACTACCCGAACATCAAGCAGTCGCTGGTCAGCGAGGCGCTGGACGTGTTCTTCGACGTGCGCAAGGTGCCGGGCCTAAAGAAAAAGCCTTCCACCTCCGAGCTGGTCGACTGGCTCAAGCTGCTGATGGCCGACAACATCGGCGAAGCGGTGTTGCGCGAGCGCGACCCTACCAAGGCCATCCCGCCACTGGCCGGCGCCCTGGTGAAGAACGAACAGGACGTTCAGCTGCTCGAACGCCTGGCCTTCATGAGCCGGCGCGGCAACCGCTGACAGGAGCCGGCCATGCTGCTCAACCTGTTCAACGAAATGCGCGCGGCCAAGGTGCCGGTGTCGGTTCGCGAACTGCTCGACCTGCTCAATGCCCTGCAACAGCGGGTGGTGTTCGCCGACATGGACGAGTTCTACTACCTGGCCCGCGCCATCCTGGTGAAGGACGAGCGCCATTTCGACAAGTTCGACCGGGCGTTTTCGGCTTACTTCAAGGGCCTGGAGAACCTCGACCGGCACCTGGAGGCACTGATCCCCGAAGACTGGCTGCGCAAGGAATTCGAGCGCTCGCTCACCGATGAAGAGCGGGCGCAGATCCAGTCGCTGGGCGGCCTGGACAAGCTCATCGAGGAATTCAAGAAACGCCTCGAAGAGCAAAAGGAGCGCCACGCCGGCGGCAACAAGTGGATCGGCACCGGTGGCACCAGCCCGTTCGGCTCAGGCGGCTTCAACCCTGAAGGCATTCGCGTCGGCGAGGCCGGCAAGCGCCAGGGCAAGGCGGTAAAGGTCTGGGACCAGCGCGAGTACAAGAACCTCGACGACCAGGTCGAACTGGGCACCCGCAACATCAAGCTGGCCCTGCGCCGGCTGCGCAAGTTCGCCCGTGAAGGCGCCGCCGAAGAGCTGGACATCGACGGCACCATCGACCACACCGCACGCGATGCCGGGTTGCTCAACATCCAGATGCGCCCGGAACGGCGCAACACCGTGAAGCTGCTGTTGCTGTTCGACATCGGTGGCTCGATGGATGCCCACGTCAAAGTCTGCGAAGAGCTGTTCTCGGCCTGCAAGACCGAGTTCAAGCACCTGGAGTACTACTACTTCCACAACTGCGTGTACGAGTCGGTGTGGAAAAACAACCTGCGGCGTACCTCGGAGCGGTTCTCCACCTTCGACCTGTTGCACAAGTACGGCGATGACTACAAGGTGGTGTTCGTCGGTGACGCGGCCATGGCGCCCTACGAGATCACCCAGCCGGGTGGCAGCGTGGAGCACTGGAACGAAGAAGCCGGTTACGTGTGGATTCAGCGCTTCATGGAAAAATTCAAGAAGGTCATCTGGATCAACCCGTATCCGAAGCAGGCCTGGGATTACACGGCGTCGACCCATCTAGTCCGGGACTTGATCGAGGACAAGATGTATCCACTGACCTTGCAGGGGTTGGAGGATGGGATGCGTTACCTGTCCAAGTGATATCGCTTGCACCGGCCTCCTCGCGGGACAAGCCCACTCCCACAGGCTCAACTGCAGTAAAAACCTGTGGGAGCGGGCTTGTCCCGCGAAGAGGCCGGCAGCTTCAACGCCAACGGTTCAGATAAGCCTGCTGCTGCCGCCAAGCCTCTTCCTGCACCACCGCCCTGAACCGGACCGCCTCTCCCGGCATGCACTGCGCAAGCTGCGCCAACGCCAACGGCGTCAACGCCCCCAGCCGCGGGTACCCACCAATGGTCTGGCGGTCATTGAGCAATACGATCGGCTGCCCGTCCGGCGGCACCTGCACCGCCCCCAGCGCAATCCCTTCGGAGATCATCGGCGCGCCCTGATAGACCAGCTGTGGCCCGAGCAAACGGATGCCCATGCGGTCGGCACGGCTGTCCAGCGTCCAGTCACTGTTGAAGGCCTCGAACAGGCTCATGCCACTGAAATCACCGATCTGCGCGCCCATCACCAAGTCGAGCACAGGCTTGTGCGGATAACTGGGCCGCAGAGCCTCCGGCACCTCACGCAGGGCCGGTAACGTGGCGGTAAACGCCAACAGCTGCCCTTTGCCAAGGGCCACGCCATGGCCATCAAGGCCGCCCAGCCCTTCACGCGTCACGGTAGCGCAACTGCCGAGCACAACCCCGCCCTGGAAGCCGCCCGGCGCTGCAATGTAAGCGCGCACGCCGTGCTTGGGCTGTTTCAAGGAAAGCCGCTGGCCCTTGGCCAAGGTAAAACTGCGCCACGCAAGCTGCGGCTGGTCATCCACCCGCGCATCCAGGTCGGCGCCGGCCAGGGCCAGCACGCAGTCCTGCTCGGCCACTACCGTGAAGCCGCCCAGCGCCACTTCCACCACCGGCGCACCCAGCGGGTTGCCCAGTAGCCAGTTGGCCCAGTTCATTGCCACCCAATCCAGCGCCCCACCCTGGGTCACGCCCAAGTGGCGCACGCCAAAGCGGCCAGCGTCCTGCAGCTGGCACAAGGCGGTGCTGGCTTCGATCCTCAACTGCGTCATGCCAGTGCCTCCAGCGGGCTGTCATCCCCTCCCAGCGCCCTGAACTCGGCGTGGGACACCGCCACGAAGCGCACCCGGTCGCCCGGTTGCAGCAGGCTGTAACCTTCACGTTCGCGGTCGAACAGGCGCACCGGGGTACGCCCGATCAAATTCCAGCCGCCCGGCGATACGGCGGGATAGGCCGCTGTCTGGCGTTCGGCAATACCCACGCTGCCGGCCGCCACGCGCTTGCGTGGGGTGCTCAGGCGCGGCGATGCCAAGCGCTCGTCCACCAGCCCCATGAAGCCGAAGCCTGGGGCAAAACCGAGGGCGAACACCGGGTATTCGCGCTCGCTGTGCAGGCGGACTACCTCCTGCTCGCCAAGACCACTGCGGGCAGCCAGCACTGGCAGTTCGGGGCCGACGCTGGCGTCGTACCAAACCGGGATTTCATGCCGACGGCCACCGCTGCCGGTGTCGGGCTGCAGCCCTTCCAGCGCCTGGGTGATCAGCGCCCTCGCCTGCCCTGGCGGCATTGCGAACTGCACCATCAGCGTGGTGTAGGACGGCACCAGGTCTACCAGATGCGTGCCGAACGCGGCGCTCAACCGCTGGCTGGCCGCGAGCATCCACGGCATGTTGGCCTCGTCGATGGCGTCGAACAGGCGCACCATCAGGCTGTCGATGGCGACCACTTCAATGCGCAATTTCATGCGTGCTCCAGCGCATCGAGCGCCTGGCGAATCTGCCGCACCGCAGCCACCGAACTGTCGTTGTCACCGTGCACGCACAGGGTGCTGGCGTGCAGGCGCAGCGCGCTGCCATCGTCCGCAACCAGGGTTTCACCCTGGGCCAGGCGCAGGGCCTGTGCAATCACCAGTGCCGGGTCGTGGTGCACCGCGCCGGGCAGCCGCCGCGACAGCAGGTGGCCACTGGCGGTGTACGCGCGGTCGGCGAAGGCCTCGAACCACAGCGGCACGCCGATCTCATCGCCCAGGGCCTGGGCTGCGCTGTTGTCGGCGGTGGCCATGAGCATCAGCGGCAGGTTGCTGCCGTACGCGGCCACGGCTTCGAGCACGGTGCGCAGCTTGAGCGGGTCGGCCATCATGTCGTTGTACAGCGCGCCATGGGGTTTGACGTACGCCACGCGCCCGCCAAGCACCTTGCAGATGCCGTCCAGGGCGCCGATCTGGTAATGCAGCAGGTCGCGGATTTCATCGCTGCTGCAGGCCATGGAACGGCGGCCGAAGCCGACCAGGTCCGGGTAGGCCGGGTGGGCGCCGATGGTCACCCCATGCTGCAGCGCCAGGGCCACCGTGCGGCGCATGGTGGAAGGGTCGCCGGCATGGTAGCCGCAGGCGATGTTGGCGCAGTCGATGTACGGCATCACCTCGGCATCCAGGCCCATGCGCCAGCTGCCGAAACTTTCGCCCATGTCGCAATTGAGTAGCAGGCGTTTCACCTGGCGTGCTCCCGTGTCGATGTTCATGTGCCTACCTTAGCGCGCCTGCAGGTGTTTGCCGCGAGTTTCCGGCAGGCTCAGCGCTGCCACGATCACCACGCCATAGGACACGGCGGCAAAGCCACCGATGCTCAGGCCCAGCGGTATGGTCTGACCGAGCAGGCCGATCAGCAACGGGAACATCGCCGCGAAGACCTTGCCGATGTTGTAGCAGAAGCCCTGCCCCGACCCACGGATACGGGTAGGGAATAGCTCGGTCAGAAATGCCCCCATGCCGCTGAAGATGCCCGAGGCGAAGAAGCCCAGCGGGAAGCCCAGCCACAGCATCACGCCATCGCTGACCGGCAGCTGCGTGTACAGCAGCACAATGATGAAGGAGCCCACGGCGAACAGGATGAAGTTCTTCTTGCGCCCCAGAATGTCGGACAAGTACGCGCTGACCACATAGCCCACGTAGGAGCCGACGATGACCATCGCCAGGTAGCCGCCGGTGCCCAGCACGCTCAGGCCGCGCTCGGTCTTGAGGAAGGTCGGCAGCCACGAGGTGATGGCGTAGTAGCCGCCCAGCGCGCCGGTGGTCAGCAGGGACGCCCGCACGGTGGTCCAGAGCATGCCGGGGGCGAAGATTTCATAGAACTGCGCCGGTGCTTCGGCCTTTTCCACGGCCTTGGCCTGGCGATACACCTCGGGGTCCTTGACCAGGCGGCGGACGAAGATCACGAAAATCGCCGGCACCAGCCCCAGCAGGAACAGCGCGCGCCAGGCCTGCTCCGCCGGCAGCCAGGAAAACAGCAGCGCATACAGGATCGCGGTAAGCCCCCAGCCAAGGGCCCAGCCCGATTGCACCATGCCCACCGCCTTGCCACGGTCCTGGGCGCGAATCACTTCGCCGATCAGCACCGCGCCAGCGGTCCATTCGCCGCCAAAGCCGAAGCCCATCAAAGTGCGGGCGATCAGCAGCTGTTCGTAGTTCTGCGCAAAGCCGCAAAGGAAGGTGAAGAAGGCGAACCACAGCACCGTCAGCTGCAGGGTGCGGACCCGGCCGATGCGGTCGGAGAGGATGCCGGCGACCCAGCCGCCGACGGCCGAGGCGATCAGCGTGCTGGTGTGGATCAGCCCGGCCTCGGCGGTGCTGATGCCCCACAGCATGATCAGCGTGGGGATGACGAAGCTGAGCATCTGGGTGTCCATGCCGTCCAGGCCATAGCCGATCTTGCAGCTCCAGAAGGTGCGCCGTTGCTGGGAGTCGATATCGCGGTACCAGGCGAATGGCCCGGTCGAAGGTGGGGATTGCACCTGTTGCTGCACGCCGCTTGGGTTCATGCTTGCCTCGGCTTGTTGGTATTGTTTTATGGGCGACGTCTGGCGTCGCGGCCTGTGCGCCATGTTCAGAGCCCACGCCCTCTGCGTCCAACGAGAAAAACCGCCGGTCTGGAACAAGAAAAACTGATCATGAACCTTCGTTTCCTCGAAACCTTCGTCTGGGTGGCCCGGCTCAAGAGCTTCCGCCTCACCGCCGAAAAACTGTTCACCACCCAGGCCTCGGTATCCAGCCGCATCGCCGCGCTGGAGGCCGACCTTGGGGTCAAGCTGCTGTTGCGCGACTCGCGCGGTGTCAGCCTGACGCCGCAGGGCAGCAAGGTGCTGGAATATGCCGAGCGCATGCTGGATACCGCCAAGGCCATGAAGCAGTCGCTGGACAGCGACCGCGCCAAGGTCGGGCGTATTCGCCTGGGCGTGATGGACACGGTGATCCATACCTGGATGAGCGCATTGGTGGCCGAGCTGACCGAACGCTATCCACAGGTGGAAATCGAACTGGTCGCCGATACCGCACTGAACCTGCGCGAACAGCTGCAAAAAGGCTTTCTCGACGTGATCCTGCAGACCGACCTGCTGCGCGAACAATCAATCCGCAGCCAGGACCTGGCGCGCTACCCGATGGGCTGGGTGGTGGCGGCCGGTTCCGCCCAGCACCGCGATTACCATTCGCTGGCTGAACTTGCCCGTGAGCGTATCGTCACGTTCTCGAAGAACTCGCGGCCGCACCAGGAAGTGCTCAGCCTGCTACAGGGCGCGGGAGTCGAAGCACCGCGGCTGAACTGTGTGAACTCGGTGGCGGCGATCACCCGCCTGCTGCGCGATGGCTTCGGCATCGGCGCCCTGCCACCGGCACTGGTGGATGCCGAATTGAGCCGGGGGGAGTTGGTGCTGCTGGCGGGCCTGCAGCCACCGCCGAGCCTGGAGCTGGTGGTGGCCTGGCAGACCGGGGTGGCACTGGTGGATGAGGTGGTCGGGGTATGCCGGCAGGTGCTGGAGCGGTATGCGCGGGATGTCGGCGGGCAGCGGATTGTGTTGGTCTGAGAGGGTATCAGCACTGGCCTCTTCGCGGGACAAGCCCGCTCCCACAGACTCACCGCAGATCTGTGACTCAGCGGGCACTCTGTGGGAGCGGGCTTGCCCCGCGAAGAGGCCGGCACAGGACACCCAAAGGCTCAGCGCCAGCTCTCTTCAACCGCCTTGCGCCGCCCGCCCAGAATCACCCAGCCGATCCCCAGCAACAGGCTCTCGACCACGAACGCCAGCACAAACCCGGCGCCAACGCCCCAGCCGATGGCTTCGGGCACCAGCAGAATCTGGTAGCTGTAGCCCTTGAGCGTCTCTTCGCGCAGCTGCGGGTCGGGCTGCACCAGCACATGCCAGGTCGTGGTCACCCAGGAGCCCTGCAGTGCCTGCCACTCGGCCTCCAGCAATTGGTTGCGGATCATCAGGCTCTCGATGCTGTTGGCATCACTGTTGAACACCGGGTCGTCACTGCTGCGGTAGTGCCGCAACAGTGCCTGCAGGTCGCCATTGAAGAACCGTTCAGCCGTCTGCTGGAAGCCATCGAGCGCCTGGCGCGATTCGAACAGGTGCGCCTCGACCCGCTGGCTGTAGTCCTTGACCAGCCCAGGCACCTGGATACCGGCCAGCAGGCCGAAGGTGAACAGCAGCAACCGCAGGTAACTTCTGAACATGCAGCGTCCTTAGCTCTGGCCTTGCGAAACGCACTCTCCGTGCCGCCACAGGGCCCACTGGCCGGGCTCGTAGCGCCGCCAGGTCTCGTTCTCGGTCAAGGCCTCGGTGGCTATCACCGTGACCACGTCATTGGGGGTGGTTTCGGTGTGAAAATCGACGATAAGGTCGACATCCTTCAGCCGCGCAGCACCAAACGGCGCGCGACGGGTAATGTGTACCAGCTTGGTCGAGCAGAAGCAGAACAACCAGTCGCCGTCGCTGAGCAGGCAATTGAACACGCCCTTGCCGCGGTACTCGGCACAGGCTTCGACCAGCACCGGCAGCAGCTGTTCCACCTCCACAGGCTCCGGGAAGGCCGCGCGGATGCGGTTGAGCAGGTCGCAGAAGGCGGCTTCGCTGTCGGTGTCGCCGATCGGCCGATAGAAGGTCGCTTCACCCGTGAACTCGCCCAACTGCCCGTTGTGCGCGAAGCACCAGTTGCGGCCCCACATTTCGCGGACGAACGGGTGGGTATTGGACAGGCACACCCGGCCAACGTTGGCCTGGCGGATGTGGCCGATCACCACTTCGCTCTTGATCGGGTAACGCTGCACCAGGTTGGCCACTTCCGACTCGCTGCTCGCGGCCGGGTCCTGGAACAGGCGCAGGCCGCGGCCTTCGTAAAAGCCGATGCCCCAGCCATCACGGTGCGGGCCGGTGCGCCCACCGCGCTGCATCAGGCCGGTGAAGCTGAAGACGATATCAGTGGGGACGTTGGCACTCATGCCCAGCAATTCGCACATGGCGGTCTCCCGGCTTACAGACGTGGCTCGACCCGGCCGCCAGCGGGTGCGGCAGGCGGCGGGTCATTGCGGTAACGGTCGCGGCGTTCGCCGGCCAGCGGGGCGCCCATGCCGACCGCCTCGTCTTCGGCGGCCTGGCGCTGGGCGGCCGCTTCAGCCTGTGCGCGGCGCTCGCGGGCGCGTTTTTCCAGCGGCCAGCGCAGCAGCACGAAGGCCAGGTACAGGCCAAAGGCGATCAAGCCGTACATGGCAAAGTCGGAGACCGCGCGCCAGGCGTTGTTGCCGACCTTGAAGGCAACGTCCAGGGCGGTGATGGCAATGGCCGGGGCCATGGCATCCTTGCCCGGGTCGACCACGGTCGGCGTCAACAGCAGGACCGCGAGGATGACCCGCAGCGGCTCACGCAGCCAGCGCCACATCCAGCCGGTGAGTTTGAAACCCACCCAGATGCAGCCCAGGGCAGCAACGGCGTAGAGGCCCCAGGCGAGGGTATAGTCGTTCTCGGTCATGGTGATCGTGCAAGCCAGGCAAAGAGTTGCCTATGATAAACACTTTTCCGGGCGCAGGCGCCCCCTAGCCAAGAGATCCCCAATGCCCAACGCGCTCCATCCTCCCATTGCCCGCCCGGACCAGGCCACCGACCCCTACGCCTGGCTGCAACAGCGCGACACCCCTGAAGTGCTCGAGTACCTGCAGGCCGAGAACGCCTACCAGGAGGCCTGCCTGGCCGACCAGGCGCCCCTGCGCGAGCAATTGTTCGAAGAGATCAAAGCCCGCATCCTCGAAACCGACCTGTCGCTGCCTTCGCCCTGGGGCCCTTACCTCTACTACACCCGCACCACCGCCGGTGACGAATACCCGCGCCACTACCGCTGCCCACGCCCGGCGGATGACTCCAACACCGTCGACGAAAGCCAGGAGCAACTCCTGCTCGACCCCAATGCCCTGGCCAACGGCGGTTTTCTGTCCCTGGGGGCGTTCAACGTCAGCCCTGACCACCGCTTGCTGGCCTACAGCCTCGATACCAGTGGCGACGAGGTCTACACCCTGTACGTCAAGGACCTGACCAACGGCAGTGTCACCGCCCTGCCCTTCGACGATTGCGACGGCAGCCTGACCTGGGCCAACGACAGCCAGACACTGTTTTTTGCCGAGCTGGACGACACCCACCGGCCGTGCCGCCTGCGCCGCCATACCCTGGGCATCGAGGGCGCAGAAACCGTTTTCGAAGAAGACGATGGCCGCTTCTTCCTGCACTGCTACCGCTCAAGCTCGGAAAAACAACTGGTGCTGCTGCTCAACAGCAAGACCACCAGCGAGGCCTGGGTGCTCGATGCCGAAACGCCACAGGCCGCATTCTCATGCCTGGCGCCCCGTGTCGAAGGCCATGAATACTTCCCCGACCACGGTCAGCTCGATGGCCAGTGGCGCTGGTTCATCCGCAGCAATCAGGACGGCATCAACTTCGCCCTTTTCCACGCCCCGGCAGACCAGGTGCCCACCCGCGCGCAATGGCAGGTGCTGGTGCCGCACCGCGACGACATCATGCTCGAGGGCCTCAGCCTGAATGCCGGCGCGCTGACCCTGAGCCTGCGCGAAGGCGGCCTGCCGATCATCGAAGTGCGCCCGCAAGGTCTGCCGGCCTACCGCGTCGAACTGCCGGATGCAGCCTACAGCCTGTACGTGCAGGACAGCCTGGAATTCGCCAGCACCCGCGTGCGCCTGCGCTACGAGGCGCTCAACCGCCCAGCCCAGGTACGCCAGCTGGACCTGGCCACGGGCGCGCAGGTGGTGCTCAAGCAGACCCCGGTGCTGGGTGAGTTCGATGCCGACGACTATGTCAGCGAGCGCCTGTGGGCCACTGCCGCAGACGGCACCCAGGTGCCGATCAGCCTGGTGCGCCGCAAGCAGGACCTGGGCAAGACCGTGCCCCTGTACCTCTACGGCTACGGCGCCTATGGCGAAAGCCTCGACCCGTGGTTCTCGCACGCCCGCCTGAGCCTGCTGCAACGCGGCGTCGGCTTTGCAATCGCCCATGTGCGCGGTGGCGGCGAGCTGGGTGAAGCCTGGTATCGCGCCGGCAAGCAAGCGCACAAGCACAACAGCTTCAGCGACTTCATCGCCTGCGCCGAGCACCTGATCGCCCAGGGCGTGACGGCCTCCGACCGCCTGGCCATCAGCGGCGGCAGCGCCGGTGGCCTGCTGATGGGTGCGGTGCTCAACCTGCGCCCCGAGCTGTTCCGCTGCGCGATCGCCGAAGTGCCGTTCGTCGATGTGCTCAACACCATGCTCGACCCCGAGCTGCCGCTGACCGTCACCGAGTACGACGAATGGGGTAACCCCGAAGAGCCAGAGGTGTACGAGCGCATCAAGGCTTACGCGCCGTACGAGAACGTCCGCGCCCAGGCCTACCCGGCCATGCTGGTGGTCGCCGGCTACAACGACAGCCGCGTGCAGTACTGGGAAGCGGCCAAGTGGGTGGCGCGCCTGCGCACGTGCAAGACCGACGACAACCTGCTGCTGCTCAAGACCGAGATGGGTGCAGGGCATGGCGGCATGAGCGGGCGGTATCAGGGGCTGAAAGATGTGGCGCTGGAATACGCGTTTGTCTTCAATGAGCTGGGCGTGGTGTAAATCACGTTTTCTGCTGTCATAGGTTCGCAAGGGCTGATGGCCCCATCGCCGGCAAGCCGGCTCCCACAGGTCGAGGGCGGTGCGAAACCTGTAGGAGCCGGCTTGCCGGCGATAGCGCCATCAGCTGCCCACACGCTTTCGGACAACACCCGCCAAGAAGAACAACACATGCCCGACCAGACCCACTTCAGCGCCGAGATCCGCGACATGCTCATGGACTGCGGCCTGTTCGATACCCTGCAACCCAGCGACTGCCTGACCGCCGCGGGCTATTTCAGCCTGGCCGCCATGGCTGAGGGCGAAACCATCTTCAACGAAGGCGACGCCGGTACGTTCATGTGCATCCTGCACCGTGGCGTGGTTGCTGTACGCAAGACCGACGCCACCGGCAATCAGCTGGAAATCGCCACCCTGCGCAGCGGCCGGGCCTTTGGCGAAATGGCCGTGCTCGACGGCGAACGCCGCTCGGCCAGTTGCGTCGCCGCCAGCGACTGCCAACTGCTGACCCTGGGCAAGGACTCCCTGGAAAAGATGCTCAACGAAGCGCCACGCATCGCCGCACGGATCATCCGCGCACTGGCCGTGGCCCTGTCGAAACGCCTGCGCATGCAGGACGGCCAACGCCTGGCGCTTTAGTCGTCATCCGCCGCCGGTTTGGCAGGCTCGGTGCGCAAGCCGGGCAAAGGCTGGTCCTTCGGCGGGCCGGGCACCGGCATCGGCGGCAGCAGCGGCGCGCCAGGCTGGCTGTCATAGGCCTTGGGCGGGGTGCTCGGGGTGATCTGCGGGTACGGCGTGGGCGTCGCGGTGCCGGGCGCCCCGGGCACCGGCGTGGTGATACGTGGCGGCGTGCTGGCGGCCTGGGCCACGGGCAGGCCGGCCAGCAACAGCGCGGCGAGGATCGCATGCAACATCAGCAACCTCCTGTCTGAACATTCCTACAGGCTACGCCGTTATGAAAGTTTTCGCCTGTCCGCCTGCCCCACAGGCGCGCTAGACTCATGGGCATAACCGTTATCTGCCTGATCAGAACAAAGGAAACACCATGAGTTCGGCTTCCACTTCCGCCGCCACCGCCCGCCTCGACCGCATCCTCGCCGACGCCAAGCGCGACAAGGAGATGGGCTACCGCGACAAGGCCCTGAGAATGTACCCGCACGTGTGCGGCCGCTGCGCCCGTGAATTCGCCGGCAAGCGCCTGAGCGAGCTGACCGTGCACCACCGCGACCACAACCATGACAACAACCCGCAGGACGGCTCCAACTGGGAGCTGCTGTGCCTGTACTGCCACGACAACGAGCACTCGCGCTACACCGACCAGCAGTACTTCAGCGAAGGCTCCACCAGCACCCCGAGCATCGCCAAGGCCACCCACAACCCGTTCGCCGGGCTGGCGGGCCTACTGAAAAAAGACTGACCGTCGATACAGCCACCGCTGCTGCCGGCAAGCCCGTATAATCGCGCTTTTTTTTGCGAAGGGCCCCGGCACGTGGCAAACAAACGGTACAGCTGCATCGGCCTGTTCAACCCCAAGTCTGCGGAGAACGTCGGTTCGGTGATGCGCGCAGCGGGTTGCTACGGCGTCAACTCGGTGTTCTACACCGGCAAGCGCTATGAACGCGCGCGCGATTTCGTCACCGACACCAAACGAGTGCACTACGACATCCCGCTGATCGGCATCGACGACCTGCAGCGCATCATCCCGCTGGGTTGCACGCCGGTGGCCGTGGAGTTGGTGGACGGCGCCCGGCCGCTGCCCGAATACACCCATCCAGACCGCGCCATCTACATTTTCGGGCCCGAAGACGGCAGCCTGGACGCCGACGTGCGGGCGTGGTGCGAAGAGACCATCTACATCCCCACCCAGGGCTGCATGAACCTGGCGGCGACGGTCAATGTGGTGCTGTATGACCGCATGGCCAAGGGCTTGAACACCCGTTCGGGGCCCAAGTTCAAGTAACAGAAAAGCCGCCGTTGGGGTGTCTGAACCGGCCTGATCGCCGGCAAGCCGGCTCCCAACCCGCCAAGGGTTGGATGGTTGTCCAACTTCCTGGGGGCAGTCCATACCTGTGGGAGCCGGCTTGCCGGCGATGAGGCCAGCCCTGACACCACAAAGGCGGCCGGGTGCTGAGCTCCGTCAGAACAGCACCGTCCTGCAATCAGTTCACGAAGCGTTGATCCAGATGGTCTTCAGCTCCGTGTACTGGTCATGGGCCCAGATGGACTTGTCACGCCCACCAAAGCCGGACTCTTTGTAACCACCGAACGGCGTCGAGGCATCGCCTTCACCGAAGCAGTTGACCGTGACCACGCCCGCGCGGATTTCACGCGACAGGCGCAGGGCATGGCGCAGGCTGCCGGTGTAGGCCGAAGCGGCCAGGCCGTAGACGGTATCGTTGGCCAGCTCGATCGCCTCGTCGATGGTCTCGAAGCTGGTCACGCTCAGCACCGGCCCGAAGATTTCCTCGACGAACAGTTTGCTGTCGCGGCCCACGCCATCGACGATAGTCGGTTGCACGAACACGCCCTGCTCGGTCTCGCCGCCCTGCACCACCTTGAGCTTCTGCTCGGCAGCGTATTCCAGGTACGACCTGACCTTCTCGAAGTGCGATTTGCTGACCATCGCACCCAGGCGGTTTTCCGGATCCAGCGGGTCGCCCAGCTTCCAGTCTTTCAGGTGCTTGGCCATCAGGGCCAGCAGCTCGTCCTTGACGTCCTTGTGAACGATCAGGCGCGAGGACGCCGAGCAGTTCTCGCCCATGTTCCAGAACGCACCGGCGGTGACGAACTGGGCCACTTCGTCGAGGTCTTCGCAGTCGTTCATGACCACGGCCGGGTTCTTGCCACCCAGCTCCAGGACGATGCGCTTGAGGTTGGACTCGGCGGCGTACTTCAGGAACAGGCGGCCGGTGTCGGTGGAGCCGGTGAAGCTGACCATCGGGATGTCCATGTGCCGGCCGATGGCTTCGCCCACTTCACGGCCACCGCCTGGCACCAGGTTGAACACGCCTGCCGGTACACCGGCCTGATGGGCAAGCTCGGCCACGCGCAGCGCGCTGAGGGTGGTTTCCTTGGCCGGCTTGACCACGACCGAGCAACCGGCGGCCAGCGACGGGGCGATCTTCCACGCCAGCATCAGCAGCGGGAAGTTCCACGGCAGTACCAGGCCGACCACGCCGATGGCTTCGCGCACCACCATGGTCACGGCAGCGTTACCAGTGGGGGCCGTGTTGTCGTAGATCTTGTCGATCAGTTCGGCATGCCAGCGGAGGGTGTGGATGGTTTCCGGCACGTCGACGTTCTGGCACTCGCTGACTGGCTTGCCGCTGTCCAGCGCTTCCAGCACGGCCAGTTCGTGGCTGTTGTCTTCCAGCAATTGGGCGAACTTCAACAGGATGTGCTTGCGCTCGCCCGGCTGCAGCCTGGACCACGAACCGTCTTCGAACACGCGCTTGGCCGCGGCCACGGCGACGTCCACGTCCTGCACGTCACACGCGGCGACCTCGGCCAGTTGCTTGCCGGTAGCCGGGTTGGTGGTGACGAAGGTGCGGCCCGAGAGGGCATCGCGAAACTCACCGTCGATGAACGCCTGGGTGCGCAGTTGCAGGTCGGCGGCGATCGCCGCGTACTGCGCCTTGCTCAGCAATTCGGCCATGTTCAGGCACCTCCCGTGATCTGTGCGATGTTGCGTTTGAGGTCGCTGACGACGCGCTCCAGCGCCTGCTTCTCGGCAGCGTCCAGCTCGGACAGCGGCTTGCGCACCCCACCGCTGCTCAGGCCGTTGAGCGCCACGCCGTACTTGATCGACTGGACGAACTTGCCACCTTCGAGGAAGTCCATCAGCGGCATCATGGCGCCCATGATGCGCCGGCCCTTGTCGAAGTCCTTCTCGATCACGCAGGCCTCAAACAGGGCCACGTGCTCGCGCGGAATGAAGTTGGAGCCGGCGCAGACCCAGCTCTGTGCGCCCCAGGCGAAGAACTCCAGGGCCTGGTCGTCCCAACCGCACGACAGCTGGATGTTCGGGCGCTGGATGGCCAGGCGATGCAACTGGGCCATGTCACCGGAGCTTTCCTTGATGGCGACGATATTCTTCACATCCGCCACGGCATCGAAGAACGCCTCGCCCATGCTCACGCTCATGCGGCCAGGGTAGTTGTAGAGCATGATCGGCAGGCCAGCGGCGGCGTCGACGGCTTTGACGTGCTGGGCGATCTCTTGCTGGGTTGGCAGGGCGTAGGGTGGAGTGCCCACCAGCAACGCGTCGGCCTGGATTTCCTTGGCGTGCTTGGCGAACGCCACCGCGTCTTCGGTACGGATGCCACCGGTGCCGACGATCAGTGGCAGGCGGCCGTTGAGCACGTCCTTGGCCTGGGCGGCCAGCTCGATACGCTCCTGGGTGGTGTGGGCGTAGTACTCGCCGGTGGAGCCACCGATGATGACACCCTGGATTTTCGACTCGACCAGGTATTCGAGGACTTCAGCGAACGCCGCCTTGTCGATCGAGCCGTCCGCAGCCAGCGGGGTGATTGCCGGGGTGTAGATGCCTTCGAATTTCACGGTAGGTTCTCCAGTACGTTGATCAATCATGTAAAAGCCACCGCGGATCGACGCGGCGGCAGGTTGCAGGGGCTCAACCCAGCGAGGCGGCCTGTTGCAGGTTCAGCGAACGGGTTTCCGGGGCCAGGGCGATGGAGAAGGCCAGGCCGACGAAGGTGACGGCAGCGGCGGCATACATGGTTGCGCCGATGCCATAGCTGTCCAGGGCGATGGGGACCAGCCAGGTGCCGACCGCAGCACCGACCCGCGACATGGAGGTGCCCACGCCCACCGCACCGGCACGGATTTCAGTGGGGAACAACTCGTTGGGGTACACCAGCTGCAGCACCTGGGCACCACCGATGAACAGCGCATAGGCACCGAACAGCACCAGGATGAGCATCTCGTTACTTTGGCTGAAGACCCCCAGGCCGAGCAGGGCCAGCCCCGACCAGAAGAAGCTGTGCAGCAGCGTGGTGCGCCGGCCGATGGTGTTCAGCAAGCGGGTGCCGATGATGCAGCCGACCACGAACAGGCAGGTGATCGCCACCGACCCGATCGACGCCCAGTCACCTTTGAGGTTGAGTGCGCCCAGGACCTTGGGGGCGAAGGCATAGACGGCGAACACCGGGATCACCGAGCACGTCCAGAACATGGTGACGAACAACATGCGCTTGCCGTAGCCGGAGTGCAGCAGGCTGAAAAACGACAGCTTGCGGGTCTTCGGCTCCTCCGGCAGGTTGTGCAGCGAGAAGTCGTTGCCGTACACGGCCTTGATCACCTGCTCGGCTTCGGCCGAACGGCCCTTGCTGATCAGCCAGCGTGGCGACTCGGGCGTGCCCAGGCGGATGGCGAACAGCAACGTGCCGATCACTGCGGCGCTGGCCAGCACCAGGCGCCAGGCATCGTCACCGCCGTGACGCAGGATGGCCTGGCCGATGACGTAGGCGGTAGCTGCGCCGGCGAACCACAGCACGGTCAGGGTGGCCAGGCGTGGGCCGCGGTTCTTCCTGGGCAGGAACTCCACCAGCAGCGACGTCGCCACCGGGTATTCGATGCCCACCGCGATGCCGATGGCAAAGCGCAACAGGAACAGTGCCAGCGCCGACTCCACCCAGAACTGCGCAACCGAGGACAGGATGAACAGGGTCGGCCCGACGAAGAACACGCGCTTGCGGCCGAAGCGGTCGGTCAGCCAACCGCCGAAAAAGCCACCAAAGAAGATGCCGATCAGCGCCGAGGCGGCGATCATGCCCTGCCAGAAGCTGGTCAGGTTGAGGCCTGCGGACATCTGCACCATGGCCACGCCGATGATGCTCAAGATATAACCATCGACGAACGAGCCGCCGCCTGAGCGCAACGTCAGCCATTGGTGAAAGCGGTTGATCGGTACATCTTCAATCGAAATATTCGGACTTTTCATTGTTGTTCCTACCATTTCATTTACATGCACGTTTTCAAGGCGAGCGCGCCCGCGAAACTGAAAACCTCTTCAGCCCCGGGTGAACGGACAGCGCGTCTCGATCATCAATTTCGGGCAAAGCGAGCCCGTATCGGTCAAAGACGACCGACTTCAAATGTTCAATGGCCTAACTTGTGTAACGGATCAGCTTTCTCTTCCTGCGCGCATCTGCCCCCACTTCAGGTTGGCGTTCAAACCCAAGGAAACCAAGGGCTGCGGTGGGTTCGCACAAGGCCCGGGGGCATTGAGCAGAAACTCGATGAGTTCGTTCTTGTCACCGGCCAACCAGTCGCCCAGCAACTTGCCGGTGACCGTACCGCGGGTAACACCGAGGCCGTTGCAGCACAATGCGCCCACTACATTCGGTGCCAACTTGCCGAAGAAACCCATGTGGTTGCGCGACAGTGCCAATGCACCGCCCCAGGTATATTCGAAGTTCACCCCGGGCAACATCGGGAAGCGCCGGGCGAATGATTCACGGTGGCGTTGGACGAAGCGTTCCAGGTACTTGCGGTTACTGCGCCCATCGGGGTTGTAGCTGAAACTGTTGCGGATCAGCAGGCGGTTATCGACAGTGCGGCGCAGGGTAGTGCCGAACGGGTCTGCCGGGATCACGCCCCAGTTGGCTTTGCCACCCAGGTGCGCCTGTTCGTCTTCGCTCAGCGGGCGGGTGATGCTGGCGTAGGTAAACACCGGCAGCATGCGGCCCTTGAGAAAGCCGAAGCTCATGCCGAAGGCGTTGGTGGTGAGCACCAGCTTGTCGGCCGTGATCGACCCGTTGGCATGGCGCAGCACCACCTTGTCACCGTACTCGACATCGTTGATGGGGGTGTTTTCGTACAGGGAGACGTTGCTCGGCAAGCTGTGGGCCAGGCCTTTCACCAGTGCCGAGGGCTGCAGCAGCGCCGTGCCGGGGGTAAACAGGCCCTTGCGGTAGAAGTGCGTGCCGATGTGGTCCGGCAGGTCGTGGCCTTCGATCACCTCGTAGGCCTGGCCGAGCTTGTCCAGGCCACGGCGGTAGGCATCCAGCACGGCAATGCCGCGGTCCTCGATGGCCGCCTGGTATTTGCCACAGTGGCGGAACTGGCACTCGATGCCATGGCGCTCGATCAGCTCCTTGAGGTAGGACTGCCCACCCAGATTGAGCTTGAGCACGGTCCTGGCGATACCAATGTCACCGATGTAGTCCTCGGCGCCGATGTCATGGGGCAGGTCGATGGCGAAACCGGCGTTGCGCCCCGAGGTGCCGAAACCGACCTCCTGGGCCTCGACCAGCACGATCTCATCGTCGGGGAAGTTCGTTGCCAACTGGCGCGCCGCAGCCAGGCCGGTGAAGCCAGCGCCCACCACCACCCAGCGCGCGTGACTATGGCCAATATGGGCCGGCCTTGGCCTGCGCGGTTGGCTCAGGTGGTACCAGCCACAGGTGGCATCATCGGCAGGTAACGAACTTATTCTTGTCATGTCACTAACCTGGGTCGTGTTGTTGACTAGCGGTCAGCGCCCGTGGCGCAACCTCTGGAACTCATATCTCAATAGGCACATCCAGCCCTTGTGGCGCGGCGTATTCGGCCATGCGCCGGCGCGACAGCTCGAAGTGTTCACGCACCAGTTGCCCGGCGGCCTGCGGGTCGCGGCGTTCGATGGCCTGGATCATCTGGTCGTGCTGCTCGCAGGCGACTTCGAGGTCACGCTGCATGTCATCGGTGGTCGGGTGGCGATAGAAAATCTTGCCCAGCCGGGTATGGTCGATCAGCAGGCGCCGCAGGCTTGGCATCAGGTAGTCGTTGTGCGCCATCTTGCCGATTTCCAGGTGGAAGGCGTCGTTGTAGAGCACGCGGTTTTCCACATCACGCTCTTCGATGGCCTGGCGGAACAGCGCCTGGATGGCTTTGAGTGCTTCGATCTCGGCTTCGCTGGCATAGGTGGCGGCCAGCTGGGTAGTGGCGATATAGATAAGCGGCGCGGCCACGTAGAAGCTATGCAGCGATGCGTGGTTCATCGCGGCGACGCGAGGGGCGCGATTGGCTTCCAGTTCGATGTAGCCTTCGGCGGCGATCTGGCGCAGCAGCTCTCGTACCGGAGGGCGCGACAGGCCGAACTCGTCGCACAGGGCCAGTTCGTCCACCACTGCGCCTGGGGCCAGTTCCATGCTGAGGATTCGGCGGCGCAGCGCTTCGGCGAGAACGGCCTTGCGGTCCTGCGGCACCTCTGCACTGACGGGTTGGACGGTGGCTTTCATGGTGGCCTTTGTTGTTGTCATGGCGCTGTGTCTACTATTTGTATAACGACTATATGGCACTGTTAGACAATGTGTCTACAGCATTTTCGATGAGCGGTGGAATCTGCAGAAGCCCCATATTCAAAGGGCTTGAGCGCAGTTCAGGGGTGAGATTAAACACCCTTGAGGCTGCATTGCCAAACCGGACAGGTAGTTGTCCAGACAAGACAAACCCGCCGCCCGGCAATGCCGACTGAACGGTGGGCGCCGCCCATGGGTCAGCTGCTTACACTTCACAAGGAGGGCTTGCCATGCTCGATATTCATTCCACTTCGGCATCACAGGAACACAATGTTCAGGGCCTGGAACGGGTCGGATCGCTGGCCGGCGGGGCGTTGATGTTCACCAAAGGCTTGCGCCATGGCGGCCTGATCGGGCTGCTGCAGATGGTGGTGGGCGGTATTGCGGTGGCACGAGGCGTCAGCGGGCATTGCTCTACCAAGGCCTGGTTTCAGCAACACCGCCAGGAATATCACCGTCTGCGTTCAGACATCGAGCGCAGTGCCGGGGAGCTGGAGGCGCTCAAGCGCAGTGCCGAGGCGGCTACGCGTGGGGTGACGGTGACGGGCAAAGATCCGTTGACCGGTAGTTGATGGGTTATTTGTACCGGCCCCGTCGCGGGCCGGTACAGCCACCAGAGAACTAGCGCAATGCCTTGCTCTGCAACACCTCGGACCGCCGCCCCAGCACACTCTCGCTGATCTGCACGAACTCATCGGTAGTCACTTTCGGCAAGCGCATCAACGCCTGCGTCACATCATCCAGCGATCGCTTGGCCTGGGTGTGGATGCGGATTTCCTTGTCCAGCGCCTGCAGCAGCAGCACCCCACGCGCCACCTGTGCCGGCCCCACCTGCTCGCCGCGCAGCCGAGTGACCTTGGCGCCCTGCTTCTGCAACCGCGCCTGCCACACCTGGTATCGATCGTCGCTCACGCCCCCGGCGCGGCGCAGCAGTTCGTTGGCGTAATATTCGGTGAGGCTCTGGCCTAGCCAGCCACTGTCGGCACTCACGCGGATCTGCGCAAACAGCTGGACCAGCTCGCGCAGCAGCGGGCTGCTGCCGCTCTCGCTGATCATGGGCCGGCCGCTGTGCAGGTAAAGCGAGCCCCGCGCCGACATCGCCCCACGCCACATGCCGTCGCGGGCACCGACCAGCAGCAGCTTGGGCGGATTGCGCGGGAACACGGCCTGCAGGTGCGGCCATACGAAGGTCAGCAAGGTCAGGTTGTCCATGCGGCGCATGCCCTGCCCTACCGGAGCCGCTACGGTCACCTCGGTTTCGCCCAGGCGTGCACGGCGGCTGCCGAGGTCGCCTGCAAGCATCCAGCCGGTCGGGCGGTCGAACAGGCGCGAAACGTTGTCGATGCGGAACTTGTCCTTGCCGATACGCGGCCAGGAGGTTTCGATGCTTTTCCAGCCCTCGGGCAAGTCGACCGACAGGCGCGCCACCAGTTCGGTGCCGTCTTGCTGATCGAGGCGCGCCGGCGGCACCAGCTGGTCGCCCATGAACAGGGCCCAATGGGGCGTGATACGCGAGGAATAGGCGCCGCTGCGCAGCGTCTGGTCCAGCTTCACCCGGTAACTGAGGCTGGTCTTGCCCGCTGCCGGGCGCCACACGCCCCGCTCGCCCTGCGCCTGCCATTGGCCATCCGCCTGGAAACCGCTGTAGGCGCCAGCCTTGCCCAGGTCGAAGTCGAGGCTGCGTACGGCGCTGCCATCAGCCAGGGTCAGGCGCACTTCGGCCTGGCCGTTGGCGGGCAACAGGCGCACCTGATAGTCGAGGTCGACCTTTTTCGCCCAGGCCGACGAGCAGGCGACAAGGCCCAAAAGCAGCAACAGCTGGCAACGCATACAGAAACTCCTTGTTTCCCAGAGGCGACGGACTGTGCCGCTCAGCTGGCGCGAAAGATCAGGTGGTCTTCCCAGTCGTCTTCATCCACGTCCTGCTCCCTGAGCATACGCCCCGACTGGGAAATGCGCTGCTCATGCACTTGCTGGCGGTCACCGCAGACCAGGTGGTGCCAGGCCGGCAGGTCCTTGCCCTCGCTGACCAGGCGGTAGCCACAGGTGCTCGGCAGCCATTTGAACTGGTCGGCCTTGCCTGGGGTGAGCTGGATGCAATCGGGCACTTCGGCGAACCGGTTGGGGTAGTCGCTGCACTGGCAGGTGTTCATGTCCAGCAGCTTGCAGGCGATGCGCGTGTAATAGACGCTGTTGTCGTCCTCGTCCTCGAGCTTCTGCAGGCAGCACAGGCCACAGCCGTCACACAGCGACTCCCACTCTTGCGGGTCGAGTTGTTCGAGGGTCTTGCGCCGCCAGAACGGCGCGCTTTCAGCGATCATCACACGGGTTTCCTGCAGTCATCTTGAGGCCGCGGCGCGCGGCGGCGCCAGTCTAGAGCCTGGCCTTCGGCAACGCCAGACCGCTTGTCAGTCCTGACCGGACGCAGTAGCGTGCGGTCTTTCCCCTCCACTGGCAGGAGCAGCCATGAGCGCCACCCCCCGCATCGCCGATTACGCCATCAACGAACAGTTCATCAACCGCTGGTCACCCCGCGCTTTCACGGCCGAGCCGATCAGCGAAGAAACCCTGTTGAGCTTCCTCGAAGCGGCCCGCTGGGCGCCGTCGGCCTACAACTCGCAACCCTGGCGCTTCCTTTATGCCCGGCGCGATACGCCGAACTGGGAGCGTTACCTGAGCCTGCTGGTGCCGTTCAACCGCAGCTGGGCGCAGCAGGCATCAGCGCTGGTGCTGGTGATTTCCAAGACCACCTTCGCAGCCCCAGGTGCCAGCGAAGAAAAGCCTGCCCTGTGGCACACCTTCGACACCGGTTCCGCCTGGGGCCATCTGGCGCTGCAGGCAAGCATCAGCGGTTGGCACACCCACGGCATGGCCGGGTTCGACAAGGCCCTGGCGCGCAGCGAGCTGAAGGTGCCGGAAGGCTATGAGCTGCATGCCATGGTGGCGATCGGCAAGCTGGGCGACAAGGCAAGCCTGGACGAAGGCTTGCAGGCCCGCGAAGTGCCAAGCCCGCGCCGGCCGCTGAGCGAGCTGGCGGCTGAGGGTGATTTCAGCCTGTAAGCCTTGTTGTGGCTTTGCTGGCCCCATCGCCGGCAAGCCGGCTCCCACAAGTACCCCGCCGATGTTGAGGCCTGCGCAGTACCTGTGGGAGCCGGCTTGCCGGCGATGGGGCCGGCAAAGGCACTACCCATCAATAGCCCCTGGTGAAATCCACTTCACCCCGCATCCCCTGCCCTCCCTGGTATGCCCGCTCATTCTCGACAAACAACCGCACCATTGCCGCCGGTGAGGTGGGCGCCGAGCTGTGCCCGGTGAGCAGCAAGCCCCACGCCGTCCAGAACGGGTGGCGCTGCGGCAGGGGTTCCTGCCGGCACACATCGATTACCGCGCCCGCCAGGTGCCCCTCTTTCAAAGCCTCGACCAGATCGGCATCGACCACCGCCACCCCGCGCCCGGCATTGATGAACAGCGCGCTTGGCTGGAAGCACTTGAACAGTGCGGCGTCGTACAGGTCATGGGTGGCCGGCGTATCCGGCAGCAGGTTCAGCACGTAATCGACCTGCCCGACCATCCGCGGCAAGTCAGCCAAACCGGCCACTTCAACAAACGGCGCCTGCTCGCGGGCGGTGCTGGCGATGCCATACAGGGTCACACCAAACGGTGCGAGAAACTCGGCCACGCGCTGGCCGATATCACCGGTGCCGACGATCAGCACTTTGCGCCCCTCAAGCGAGTGCCCGGGGCGCTCGTCCCAACGGCGTTCGACCTGGCTGACCAGGCGCGACAGTACTTCCCGCTCATGCCCCAGCATGTAAGTGAGCATGTACTCGGCCATCACCTGGCCGAAGATACCGACCGCGCGGGTCAGGCGGTATTCACGGGGCAATCCCTCGGCCAGCAACGGTGTGATACCGGCCCAAGTCGATTGCACCCACGCCGGCGTGTAACCCTGGCGCAGCAGGCTCGCCAGCAAGTCCGGCTGGCCCAGCCAGATCGGGCACTGCGGCGCCTGCAGGGCCAACTCGGCGGAATCGCCACTGGTCAGGATTTCCAGGTCCGGGGCCGCTTCGGCCAGCAGGCGGGCGTAGGTGGCATGATCCTGCTCAGCGATCAGAACGCGCATCAAAGTAACAACCTTGGCAGACAACGAAGGCGGCCCGCCATGCGGGCCACCTGGGCATGTGAGGGGACCGGGGCTGGGTCAGACCGGGTCGTTGCGGCGCAGCAGCTCTTCCGGCAGGTGCTCGATGTACTCGTCTTCGGCCGGTGGCATCTGCAGGTGGTAGCCCTGGTTTTCCAGGTTATCCAGCACCTTGGCGATGTCTTCGCGGGCCAGCGTGCGCTCGGGGGTCAACACCAGGTCGAAGGCGTGCACGGGCTTGCCGAAGAACGGCAGCAACGCCTCGGGCACCCGCTCCAGGCCTTCGGCCTTGAGCACGTAGAGGTACATTTCGTTCTTGCGGGGGCTCTTGTAGATCGAGCAGATACGTTTCATCGGGTTTCTCCGGCGCCTGCCAGGTCATCCAGCAGGGCCTGGCCCATCCGCTCACGGCGCCAGCCGCGCAGCGAATCGGGCAATTGATAGGGGCCATTGGGGTAGCCGCTTTTCAGCAGCGCTTCCAGGGCTTTCTTGCGCAGCATCAGCTCTGGGGCGATGCCAAGGCGCTCGCCTTCGGCCTGGCCGATGGCGCGCAGGCGCTTGAGGATACCGGCGGCTTCGATCGGCAACGGCTCGGGCAGCGTGGCCGGCCATTGCTCAGCCGGCTGGCTGGCAGCGCGCTTGATCAGCTCGATCAGCACGGCGCCGTCCTGACGAATGGTGCGCGGGTGCATTTCTTCGATCTTGGCCAGCGCCGCCAGGTTGTCCGGCTGGCTCTTGGCCATTGGCCACAGCGAGTGTTCCTTGAGGATGCGGTTGCGCGGTACGTCGCGGCTGCGTGCTTCACGCTCGCGCCAGGCGCACAGCTCGCGCAGCACCGCCAGCTGCTGGCGGCCCAGCTTCCAGGCCAGCTTGACGTCGCGGTACAGGGTTTGCGGGTCGACTTCACGGCGCAGCGCCGCGACCAGTTCGGCGCCGTCTTCCAGCACCCAGGCGTACTTGTCGTCGGGCAGGCGTGGGCGCAGGGCCGAGAACAGCTCGGCCAGGTGCACGGCGTCTTCGGCGGCGTAGCTGACCTGGGTGTCCGACAGCGGGCGCTGCAGCCAGTCGGAGCGGGTCTCGCCCTTGGGCAGCTCCAGGCCAAGCACTTCCTGCACCAGGCGCGAATAGCCCATGGAGAAGCCCAGGTTCAGGTAGCCGGCGGCAAGCTGCGTATCGAACAGCGGCTGCGGCAGCTTGCCGGTGAGGCGCAACAGCACCTCGAGGTCTTCGCTGCAGGCGTGCAGCACCTTGACCACGCCGGCGTCTTCGAGCAGTTGGCCCAAAGGCTGCCAGTTGCCGATCAGCAGCGGGTCGATCAGGAAAGCCCGCTCGCCGTCGCCGATCTGGATCAGGCCGGCTTTCGGGTAGAAGGTGTCGACCCGCATGAACTCGGTATCCAGCGCCACAAAGGGCAATTGGCGCCACTTCTGGCAGAGTTCGGCCAGGGTCTGGTCGTCACGGATCCAGTGTATTTCGATGGCCACGAGGCTCTCCCACAAACATTGGCGCGCAGTATATACGGCGCGGGCACTGCGGGTGAAACCTGGCGACCGCCGCGCCTGCAAGGATATTGAAAAGCGTAATCGATCAGCGCTTGGCCGCCAGCCATGGGCGGCAACTGGCGAACATGTCCAGCGACTGCTGGTAGACCTGGGTGTGCACCTGCAGCAGGCCCAGCATGGAGTGGAACAGGTTGTCCTGCGACAGCGGCGCATCGCTGAGCCTGGCCAGGCAGTCGGTGTCCAGGCCGAAGTCTTCCTTGTAGCTGTCGGAGAACCAGGTCAGCAGCGGCACGTGTTTCTGCTGCTCCGGGGCAATGGGGTACGGGGTACCGTGCAGGAACAGGTTGTACTCGCCCAACGACTCACCGTGGTCGGAGAGGTAGATCATCGCCGTATCGACTTTGTCCTGCTTGCTGCGCAGGGTGTCGATCAACGCCGCCAGCACCTTGTCGGTATAGGCCAGCGTGTTGTCGTAGCCGTTGATGATGTCCTGTTCGCTGCACTGGTTCAGCGCGTTGCTCTGGCACACCGGGGTGAAGCGCTCACTGCCATGGGGGTAGCGCTTGAAATACTCGGGGCCGTGGCTGCCCATCTGATGCAGCACCAGCACGGTGTCTTTGTCGAGGTTGTCGATCAGCTCGCCCAGGTCCTGCAAGAGGATCTCGTCGTGGCACTCGCCATTGGCGCACAGCGCCGGGTCCTTGAGGTTGCTGACATCGATGAACTGCACCCGGTCGCAGGTGCCCTTGCAGCCCGACTGGTTGTCGCGCCACTGTACCGCCAGGCCGGCACGCTGAAGAATGTCCAGCAGCCCCTCGCGGTTCTTCGCCACACGGGCGTCGTAGTCCTTGCGCGGCATGCCCGAGAACATGCAGGGCACCGAGACTGCAGTTTCAGTACCGCAGGAATGCACATCGGAGAACGCCAGCAAGCCTTGCTCCCTGGCCAGATTGGGTGTGGTATCACGGCCATAGCCCAGCACACCGAAATGGTCTGCCCGTGCACTTTCACCGACCACCAGCACGGTCAGCGACTTGCGTTCGTGGTGCTGCCAGGCGGGGTCACGCTTGGCATCGGTGCCGTAACTCTGGAAGGGCCGGGCCGCCGTACCGACACGCTCGCTGACATAACCAATGGAGGCGCCGACGATGTTGCTGGGGGTGAGCATCAGGCGCAGTTCGTGGTGGTTGCGAAACAGTGACGACAGCCCCTGGTAGTTCACCAGTGCTACCGAGCCCAATGCCACCACGCAGGCGCCGCTGACCACCAGTTTGCCAAGCACCTCTCGGTGCCAGGCACGGTAGGCAATGGGGGCTTTCCACAGCAATACAGACGGTAATACACCAAGCAGCAATATATAGGCGGCAAACTTCAGCGAAAGCAGATCACGCACTTCCGCCACATTGGTTTCAGCCATATTGCGAAACATACCGGCGTCAATAAGTACGCCGTATTGATTCATGAAATAGGCCACGCCTGCGCCGCTCATGAATAACAGGATCAACAGCGGTTTCAACACATAGCGAAAGGCACACAGCGTCAGCACCAGGTTGAACGCGAACAACATCAATGCCGCAAACGCCAGGCTCAGCCACAACCCAGGCAAACCGCTGGGTACCACCTGCTGCAGGTGCTCCCAGAGAAACACGTTGAAGCCAATCAGCAGGTACACGCTGGCCAGCAGCGTGACCCATTCGGTCCGCAGCGATTTGAAGTTGATCATGGGTGTTCTTGATCCAGAGTGGTTATTACCCCCGGCATGCACGGCACCGTGGGAAAGTTGCCGCAACTCTAGAAAGCACACCATCAATTTTTTGTGAAAAAGACGCCAACGAATTAGTGAACAGGCGTCTTCATACCGATGGATTCAATTTCGTTCAGCGGCCATTCAGCCGGGAAGACGAAGCTTGGCGTAAGGCTCGCGGTCAATATCCTGCACCTCGACACACAACTGAAGGTCCAGCCCCTGTTGCTCTGCAAGGGTTTCGCGCAGCACCGCAAGCAAGCTGGCCGACAACTGCTGCTTCACCTCGGGCGAACGCCCGCTGAGGATGGCCAGGCGCACATGGGCAAACGCCCGCTCACCCAGCCCGGTGCCGACCCGGTAATGGCTGAACACCTGGGCACGGCTTTTGATGTCCGCCTCGTCAGCGAACTGGCCGCTGCCGAACAGGGCATGGTTCAGGCGCAGCAGCAGCACGTCGACGTTGAGTGCGCGCAGGTTGTCGCTGTATTCCAGGTTCAGGTGAGGCATGGCACAGGTTCCAGGCGTTGGGGAGATCGACAGCCTACCCCAGTCCCCTACCCGCGCAAAGGCGGCTATCCTCAAAGGTCAGGACCTTAACGACAACCCTGACAGAGGTGAAGAAATGCCAGTTCCGCATGATCTGCTCGCTGACTTGCACGTTACCGCTGATGCATTCCAGGCACTGATAGACAAGGACCACACGCTGCATGCGTTGCACAAGGAATACAACGCCAAAGACAAGGAGGTGGTCGCCGCCGAGGGCAACGGCACCAATGATGACGCCGTCAACCGCCTGCGCAAGGAGCGCCTGCTGATCAAGGACAAGATCGAGCGAATTATTCATCCGCCGAAATCCTGATGGGTTTCTGCTGACACAACCGGCCTCTTCGCGGGGCAAGTCGGATCGCCGCACCGCCGCTCCCACAGGCATGTCACACGTCTCGAAGACTGTGCTGATCTTGTGGGAGCGGCGGTGCGGCGATCCGACTTGCCCCGCGAAGAGGCCTGCAGCATTTACACCGCAGCCGAAGCCTTCAGCGCTGCATCCAGATCCTCGATCAGATCGCGGTAATCCTCGATCCCGATCGACAGCCGCAACAAGCTTTCACTGATCCCCATCACACCCTTCTGCTCAGGGCTCAGGGAGTTGTGCGACATGCTCCAGGAGTGGTTGATCATGCTCTCCACGCCCCCAAGCGAATCGGCCAGCACGAAGATCCGCAAGGCTTCGACCAGGCGGTTGAGCGCTGCACGGTCGCCACCCTTGATTTTCATCGCCACCACTGCCCCGCCCGCCCTCATCTGACGCTTGCACAGGGCATGCTGCGGGTGGCTTTCCAGCCCTGGGTAATACACCTGCTCGACCTGCGGGTGGCGTTCGAGAAAACGCGCCACCTGCAGGGCATTGGCACACTGGCGCTCCATGCGCACGTCGAGGGTCTTGAGGCCGCGCAGGGCCAGGTAGCAGTCGAACGGCCCCTGGATGGCGCCAATGGCCATGCTGATTTTGCGCAGGCGTGCCAGCAACGCGTCGTTGGCGGCCACCACCACGCCGCCAGTCAGGTCCGAATGGCCGCCGATGTACTTGCTGGCCGAGTGCATCACCAGGTCCACCCCGAGGGTGATCGGCCGTTGGTTCCAGGGCGAACAGAAGGTGTTGTCGATGCAGGTGAGGATACCGCGCGCCCGCGCCAGGTCGCAGACCGCTTTGATGTCGACCAGGTGCAGCAACGGGTTGGTCGGCGACTCGATCCAGATCAGCTGGGTTTCAGGTTTGATCGCTGCAGCCACGGCCTCGACATCATTGAGGTCGACATAGGTCGTGGTCAGGCCCGAAGTGTGCGCGCGATAGTCTTCGAGGATACGGAAAGTACCGCCGTAGACCCCGTTCATCACCACTACGTGGGCGTCCTTGGGCAGCAACTCCAGCACCGTGGCGGTGGCGTTGACACCTGAGGCACAGGCTACCGCGCCGACACCTTCTTCCAGCGCCGCGACGCAGCTTTCATACGCATGCCGGGTGGGGTTGCCGACGCGGCTGTAGGCGTACTCCGGGTTGTCGTCAAGGCTGCGCTTGGTGTACGAGCTGGCCGTGTAGATCGGCGGAAAGATCGCGTTGTCGGCGACGCTGAACTGCTCGCCGGCGTGGATGGTACGGGTGGCGAAATTGCGCGGCTTGTCGGACATGGTCGGGCCCATTGGCAGATGTAAGTGCGCAACTATCGCACAATCCCGAGGGACGACAACGCCTGTGCTTGCAGGAATTTTTTCTATTGTTGGAGTAATCTGGGGAATATTTTTCTGACCGGCCTGTAACCGATATGGACAGCTTCGACCAGCACATCCTCACCCTGCTCCAGCGCGACGCGTCGATCTCGCTGAAAGACCTGGCCGAGGCCGTCAACCTGTCTACCACACCCTGCTGGAAGCGGGTCAAGCGCCTGGAAGAAGACGGCTACATCCTCGGCCGCGTCGCCCTGCTCGACCCCGAGCGCCTGGGCTTGGGGCTGACGGTGTTCGTCCAGCTCAAGACCCAGTGCCACGACAGTGCCTGGCTGGAACGGTTTGCCACGACGGTGAAGGGCTTCGAGGAGGTGATGGAGTTCTATCGTATGTCGGGGGATTGGGACTACATGCTGCGGGTGGTGGTCGGTGACATTGCGGCCTACGACCGGTTCTACAAGAAGCTGATTACCAGCACCGACGGGCTCTCCAATATCACCTCCAGTTTTGCCATGGAGCAGATGAAGTACACCACGGCTTATCCGGTGCACAGAAGCTGATTTGGGCTGCCTGTGCTGGCCTCATCGCCGGCAAGCCGGCTCCCACAGGTACGGCACAGGTCTTGAGGGTTGCATCAATCCTGCAGGAGCGGGCTTGCCCGCGAGGAGCCAGCACAGGCAACCGATCAATCCGCCGCCAGCACCGCCTCGATCCGGTTACCGGCCCTGGCCTTCTCCAACCGAATCGCCACGAACTTCGACGTCGGCGTGTAAGTCCCCTCGCCATAGCTCTCCAGCGGCACCAGCGGGTTGGTCTCCGGGTAGTAAGCCGCTGCCTGCCCATCCGGTATGTCATACGGCACCAGACGGAACCCCGACACCCGCCGCTCCACACCGTCCTCCCACAGCGACACCAGGTCTACATGCTCGCCCGGCTCGAAGCCCAGCCGACGGATATCCGCCTCGCTGACAAACACCACCTCTCGCAACCCGAATACCCCGCGGTAACGGTCATCAAGCCCGTACAGGGTGGTGTTGTACTGGTCGTGCGAGCGCATGGTCTGCAGGATCAGGTCCGGCTTGTCGCCCCGTGCCAGCACCTTGGCGTTGACCAGTTGCTCGGGCAACTGGCTGGCACTGAAACGTGCCTTGCCGGTGGCAGTGCGCCAGTTGCGCTCGGCAGCGCTGTTGCCCAGGTGGAAGCCGCCCGGGTGCTGCAGGCGCTCATTGAAGTTGGCGAAGCCCGGAATGACATCGGCGATCATGCTGCGAATACGGCTGTAGTCGGCCACGGCGTATTCCCAGTCGATGGGCTGGTTACCCAGGGTGGCCTTGGCCATGCCGGCGACGATCCACGGCTCCGAACGCATGTGCGGCGAGCGCGGGCGCAGCTGGCCGTGGGAGATATGCACCATGCTGAAAGTATCTTCCACGGTCACGCCTTGCGGCCCTTCGGCCTGCAGGTCGATTTCGGTACGGCCCAGGCACGGCAGGATCAGCGCATCGCGCCCAGTGACCAGGTGCGAGCGGTTGAGCTTGGTGGAAATCTGCACGGTCAGCGCGCAGTTGCGCAGCGCCGCGTGGGTACGGGGGGTGTCCGGGGTGGCCTGGGCGAAGTTGCCGCCCAGGGCGATGAACACTTTGGCACGCTGCTCTTCCATGGCCTGGATCGCCAGCACCGCGTTGTGCCCATGAGCACGCGGCACGCGGAAGTGGAAGCGTTTTTCCAGCGCGTCGAGCAGCGCCGCCTTGGGCTTTTCGTCGATGCCCATGGTGCGGTCGCCTTGCACGTTGCTGTGGCCGCGGACCGGCGACAGGCCGGCGCCGGGCTTGCCGACGTTGCCGCGCAGCAGCTGCAGGTTGACGATTTCCTGCACGGTCGGCACCGAGTGACGGTGCTGGGTGACGCCCATGGCCCAGCACATGATCACCCGCTCGGCCTTGCGGTACATGCGCGCCGCCAGCTCGATCTCGGCCAGGGTCAGCCCGGACTGCTCGACGATGTGCTCCCACGAAGTGGCATCCACCGCCGCCAGGTAATCATCGACGCCGCTGGTCTGCTCGGCGATGAATGCGTGGTCGAACACCGCAGGCTCACCCTTGGCCTGGGCTTCGCGTTCCCACTGCAGCAGGTACTTGGCGATGCCGCGCATGGCCGCCATGTCGCCGCCCAAGGCCGGGCGGAAATAGGCGCTGGTAGTCGGCTCGGAGCCGTTGCTGAGCATCTCGAACGGGTGCTGAGGGTGCTGGAAGCGCTCCAGGCCACGCTCCTTGAGCGGGTTGAAGCACACCACCTGGGCGCCGCGCTTGACCGCTTCGCGCAGCGGTTCGAGCATGCGCGGGTGGTTGGTGCCGGGGTTCTGGCCGATGACGAAGATCGCGTCGGCCAACTCCAGGTCATGGAACACCACCGTGCCCTTGCCCACCCCGAGGGTTTCCGACATGCCCACGCCGCTGGCCTCGTGGCACATGTTCGAGCAGTCGGGGAAGTTGTTGGTGCCATAGGCGCGAACGAACAGCTGGTAGAGGAACGCCGCTTCGTTGCTGGCCCGGCCCGAGGTGTAGAATTCGGCCTGATCGGGCGATTCGAGCGCCCGCAGGTGCTTGGCGACCAGGGCGAAGGCCTCTTCCCAGGACGTTTCGACGTAGTGGTCGGTGGCCGCGTCATAGCGCATCGGGTGAGTCAGGCGGCCCTGGAACTCGAGCCAGTAATCGGTCTGCTCGGCCAGGGCGCTGACGCTGTATTTTGCGAAGAACGCCGGGTCGACGGAGCGGCCGGTCGCTTCCCAGTTGACCGCCTTGGCGCCGTTTTCGCAGAACTTCACCATGTCGCTTTCCGGCGACTCGCCCCAGGCGCAGCCCGGGCAGTCAAACCCGCCGTTCTGGTTGGTCTTGAGCATGGCCCGCAGGTTCTTGAAGGCATTGTCGCTGCCCAGCCAGCTCTTGGTCACGCTCTTCAGCGCGCCCCAGCCGGCGGCCGGCCCCTTGTAGTCCCTGATGTGTTCGTCCTGGCTCATGCGGTCAATCCTCACGCGGGCATCGAAAAGGTGCAGCGGATCGTGTCGTCCGGTGCTTGTTTCCAGCCTATGGATGCCGGCATAGGGCCGTCCAATCGAAATGTCTTACGGGGTGATAGGCCGTTTCGATGATGGATCGGACAGGCGCTGCAGCCCCTTTGAATACGCGGCCTGCAGCTGTGATAGAGGAGATCGATCAAGCAGTCGGGGAAAGCAATTTGACGGGGCGCACCGCAGGTTATAGCTTGGTCCTGAAACCCCTCCCCTGCCGAGCGCGAACGTGGAACAGAACAGCCGGGCCCTGATCGACGGCTTCAATCGGAAAATCGACTACCTGCGGATGTCGGTCACGGACCGCTGCGACTTCCGTTGCGTCTATTGCATGGCCGAAGACATGCAGTTCCTGCCGCGCCAGCAAATTCTCAGCCTCGAAGAGCTGTTCCAGGTAGCCGAGCGTTTCGTTGCCCTGGGCACCCGCAAGATCCGCCTGACCGGTGGCGAGCCCTTGGTGCGCCAGGGCATCGTCGACTTGTGCGGGCGCATCGCTGCCCTGCCCGGCCTGCGCGAACTGTGCATGACCAGCAACGGCTCGCAACTCGGTCGCCTGGCCCAGCCCCTGTTCGACGCCGGGCTGTCACGCCTGAACATCAGCCTGGACAGCCTGGATACCGAGCGTTTCAAGCAACTGACCCGCACCGGCGACCTCACGCAGGTGATCGCCGGCATCGACGCGGCGCGTCGCGCGGGCTTTCAGCGTATCAAGCTCAACTGCGTGGTGCTCAAGGGGCGTAACGATCACGAACTGGTCGACTTGGTGCGCTTCGCCATCGACCGCGAGCTGGACATCACCTTCATCGAAGAAATGCCGCTGGGCGTGATCAGCGAGCATGAGCGCGGCGAGTCGTTCTGCTCCAGCGACGAGGTCCGCGCGCGCCTGGCCGAGCAGTTCACCCTGGTCGAATCGACCGAATCGTCCCAGGGCCCGGCCCGTTACTGGCGCCTGGCCGAAGCGGCCAGTACCCGCGTCGGCTTCATCTCGCCGCACAGCCACAACTTCTGCGCCACCTGCAACCGCGTGCGCCTGACCGTCGAAGGCCGGCTGCTGCTGTGCCTGGGCAACGAACACTCGATGGACCTCAAGCAGGTGCTGCGCGGCCATCCAGGCGATGCCGAGCGGCTGGAAAAAGCCATCCGCGACTCGCTGCACCTCAAGCCCTACCGCCACCACTTCGAAGTGGGTGGCGATGTGCAGATCCTGCGTTTCATGAACATGACCGGCGGCTGATCGGCTGCCTCAGGATTTCCATGATCGTCCACTCCCGCCCTGATGTGCTGCGCGTGCTGTTCACCCTCAAGGGTTCAATCGTCAAGCGCATTGCCTTGCGCTGCCTGATGGTCACCTTGCTGGCCGCGCTGATTGTGCTGGTCGAGCACCACTACCCGGCGTTTTTCTACCCGGTCAGCGCCACACCCTTCACCTTGCTCGGCCTGTCGCTGTCGATCTTCATGAGCTTTCGCAACAACGCCTGCTACGACCGCTGGTGGGAGGGGCGCAAGGCCTGGGGCAAGTTGATCATCGAGACCCGCTCGTTCGTGCGTGAGAGCGTGGTGATTGCCGATGAAACCGTGCGTGCCGAGCTGCTGCGCAGCCTGTGCGGGTTTGCCCATGCGCTGAATGCACGGCTGCGCAACGAGGATGATGTGGCAGCCGCCCGACCGTGGCTGGTCAACGCCGCTACGGTCAGCCCGCACAATGTCTGTGACGGTATCCTGCAGGCCATCGGCGCGCGCTGCTCACGCCTGGCCGAGCAGCAACAGATCAGCGACTGGCGCTACAGCCTGCTGGAGCAACGCCTGGTCGGGCTGTCGGAGGTCCAGGCCACCTGCGAGCGCATCAAAGGCACACCTTTGCCGTTCCCCTATACCTTGCTGCTGCACCGCACCATCTACATCTTCTGCCTGCTGTTGCCCTTTGCGCTGGCCGAGCCGCTGGGCTGGCTGGCGCCGCTGTTCACCACCATCGTCGGGTACACGTTCTTCGGGCTGGATGCGATCGGCAACGAGCTGGAAGACCCGTTCGGGCGGGACGAAAACGATTTGCCGACCGATGCCATGGTACGCACGGTCGAGCGCGATGTGCTGGGGGCGCTGGGGGTGCAGCCATTGCCACCGGCGTTGCAGCCGGTGGAGCATGTGCTGAGCTGAACATTGATGTTGGCAATGCCGGCCTCTTCGCGGGGCAAGCCCGCTCCCACAGAAAACCTCGGATCCACCACCTGCCTCAGTGGAAGCGGGCTTGCCCCGCGAAGAGGCCGGTACAGATCACCCGCGGCTTTCGCAGGCTTCGATGGGTTTGAGGTGTTTGACGAAATTGCACGGCTGGTGCCGCGCATCCAGCTGCTCCGCCAGGATGCCTTCCCATGCCGTGCGACAGGCGCCGGTCGAGCCCGGCAGGCAGCACACCAGGGTGCCATTGGCCATACCGGCCAGCGCCCGGCTTTGCACGGTCGAGGTGCCGATATCGAGAATCGACAGCGCGCGGAACAGCTCGCCGAAACCGTCGATACGCCGGTCGAACAAGCATTCCACCGCTTCCGGCGTGCTGTCGCGCCCGGTAAAGCCGGTGCCGCCCGTGATCAGTACCACCTGCACCTGCTCATCGGCAATCCAGGTGGCAACCTGGGCGCGGATCTTGTACAGGTCGTCCTTGAGCAGCGCGCGTGCGACCAGGCGGTGGCCAATCTGCACCGAGCGGCTGGCCAGCAGTTCGCCGGAGGTATCGTTGTCGTAGGTGCGGGTGTCGCTGACCGTCAGTACGGCGATGTTGAGCGGTACGAAGACCGCGTCGGGTTTGACGCGCACGGTGTGGCTCCTTGAGTGGCAGTAGCGCCACGCTAAAGGGCCTGGCCCCGCAGCGTCCAATCGATATGGCGTACCGCCCGATCAATGACATCTATCGCTGACTTGGTTAAGGTCAGCATAACCAGACGCCAGGCTTTCCCATGGACATCAAGCAGCTCAAGTTCCTCATCGCCCTCGACCAGACCCGCCACTTCGGCCAGGCCGCAGCGCTGTGCCACATCACCCAACCGACGCTGTCCATGCGCCTGCGCAACCTGGAGGACGAACTGGACCTGGTGCTGGTCAAGCGCGGCCAGCGCTTCGAAGGCTTTACCGAGGCTGGCGAACGTATCCTGGCCTGGGCCCGCACACTGCTCGCTGCCCACGATGGCCTGCAGGCCGAGGCCGCCAGCTGCCGTGGCCAGGTGGTCGGCAGCCTGCGCCTGGGTACCGTGCCGCTGGCCAGTTTCAACCCTATGCAACTGCTGCTGCCGCTGCGCGAAAAATACCCAGAGTTGCAGTTTCAGCTCAGCTCGCACAGCACCGAGCAGATCATGGATGGGCTGAGCCGCAACCAGCTCGACCTGGGCATCTGCTACCTGGACCAGGTCAATGCCAACTTCTTCGAAGTAATCGAACTGGGCAAAACCACCATGGGCCTGCTGCACGATACCCGGCACTTTCAATTCGCGGCGGGCACCCTGGCCTGGGAGGACCTCGCCAGGATCCCCCTGGGGCTGCTGAGCAAAGGCATGCACTACCGCCAGTCGCTGGACTTGAGCTTTCGCAGCCGCAGCCTGGAACCCAACGCCGTGCTGGAAAGCGACTCCAGCTTCCAGCTGGTCCAGGCCATCAACACCGGCGTGTGCTGCGCAATCATGCCGCTCGATTGCGGCCTGGAAGACTTGAGCGACCACATGCGCATCATCCCCATCGCCGACGCCAGCATCCACAGCCCGGTCGGCCTGCTGCTGCGCCGCAGCGAGCCACGTTCGGCGATTGCCGAGCAGTGTTTTGACGAGGCACGTGTTTTGTTCGCTACAACGTGATTCCGGAACAACCACAGAAACTTCCTACAGCACACTAGGAAGTTTCTGCAGCGACACGCCTCTCTTACGGCTTTTATCATAGGCCGCTCTGCCGCGTGACTTTCACGGGCTCGGGGTCATGCATGGGCCTGCACATTATTAATGTCCAAGGATCTGACATGACAACACCTGTCGCTACACCCCTGGTATGGAGTGCCGAAACCCTGGCCCCACTCGGTGGCTTCGGCTTATTGGCTCTGTTTTTCTGGCTGCTCTGGTTCATCTATAGCCGGGCCGGTTCGCTCTACTTCCTACGCGATCTGATTTGGCGCAGCTTCGGTGGCAAGACGGAATTCGACGACCAATCACCATTGAATGCCATGAGAAAAGAGCTGCGTGATATCGAATTCTTCCGCTACGAGTTCAACATTCCTGCAACAAACTTACAGGAAGCGGCCCTCGCCCATCGCTGGATCATCGAAAATGGTTTTAGCCCGAGCGACATTGGCCGCAATCGCCGTTACATGGACTGGGCCGACTTCAATGCCCCGAATTTCGCGACACACCGTTTCGCTCGCAAGAAATTCGGCTGGTTGTTCGGGTTCCTGATCGTATTGGTTTGCGCGATAGCGCCTGTTCCCCTTGCTTCGGAGTCCAAATACCTGATGGTCTCGTTGAAGGACTCACCTGATACGCCGTCATTCTACCTGTCGGAAAATGACATCAAATTCGAAATGTGGTGGCCCGAGCGTTTTCTCACGGCCGAAAAATGCCGCACGCCCGAGGGCAGGCAGCCGTTCAACGCTTACTTGGCGGATGACAAACTGGATATCGTCTGCTCGTTCTTCATGGACCCTGCTTACACCTCGCACGTGGAAAAAGGCCTGAAAGAGCAACGTTCAATCCTGGCCGGTTTCGCCCTGATCTGCATGGTCGGGTTGATCCTGGCAGTGCTGAAATTGGCGCGAATGGAGAGGGCCAGCGCGCTTTACCAGCAGTGGCAGCGTCGCCTGGCAGCAACAAGCGCCAACCCTGCTGGCGCGCCGTCGCCTGGCGCTACTGCCGGGGCGTGAACCTCGCGCGGGCGCACTCGCCACCGGTACTGCATTCAAGGATGCTGCGGATCATGCCCCAATGACTGCAGAAACAGCGAAAACAGCTCCGGCTGTGACGAAATGTCGAGCTTGGTGTACAGATGCCGCCGGTGCACCTTGATCGTCTCCGGTGAAATCCGCAGCCGCTCGGCCATGGCCTTTGATGAGAACCCTCGCAGGATCAGCCGGGCAATCTCCAGCTCACGCTCGGACAACACCCCCGCGCCGAACTGGCTGAGCGCATCGCGCACCTGCTCGGCGACCGGCTCGTCCTGCGCCAGTGCGCGCTTGCGGCCAGCCTGCCAATGCTGTTGCATCAGCGCCAGCACCCATGGGCAAAGCATCGCCAGCAGGCCGTATTGCTCGGCGTCGAATGCCAGCCCCCTGCCCAGCGACAAGGTCAAGGCGCCCTCCCCGGCAAGCTGCAGAATGAACTGCACCTCGTCTTCCAGCACGTGGGCCTGGAACCAGCTGATGTAGTACTCGCTTTGGTGGAACTGGTCCGGCGCCACCTCATCCAGCCGGTGCAGGCCACTGCTCACGCCGTCCTGGCAGGCCAGGTAGAACGGGTCGAGTTGGTACAACCCGCTCAAGTACAGCGACATTGCCGCCGGGCCTGCCTGCCGCCCGGCGTCGTGCTCCTCCTGCACCACCGGTGTGCCGCTCAGGGGGTAGAACGCCGCCAGGGCGTTGTCGAACGGCAGCCAGCGGTGCAGCAGCAAAATCAGCTGCTTCCAGAAGCGCGGCTGGCCAATCTGTTCGATGGTACGGCCAAGGTTGGCATGCATGCCGACTTCATGAAAAACGTTGTGCATCGTGTCGGCTCCCCTGAACGCTGATGCGATTTCCCTCCTTTGCAACGCCCGCGTCAAGGGGCGTAACCCCAAAGGGTAATTGGCCGGCAACCGGCCCAAGCCTAGATTGCAACCCACGCAGCGCCCCGTCGAGAGGGCGCCCCCTTCTTTCGTTACTGCCTCAACCCCCAATAACAATTCGAGGAAAACGACATGCACGACAGTGCGCTCAAGCCCAGCCTGGGTATGCTCGACGTGGTCGCGATCACGGTATCGGCCGTCACCCCGGCCAGTTCCGTGTTCGTCATTGCGCCCTTCGCCATTGCCCAGGCCGGCAGCGGTGCCTTCCTGGCGTTTGTATTGGCCGGCTTGCTGGCATTGATGTTCGCCTGGTGCTATGCCGAACTGGGCCGCGCCCACAGCTCGGCAGGCGGTGAATACGTGTATGCCAAGCGGGTGTTCGGCGGCATGGCCGGCTACGCGACCTTTCTCACCGTGCTGGTTTCGCTGCTGTTCATCCCGCCGGTGCTTGCTACCGGCGCCGCCACCTACCTGAACAACGCACTGGGCACCGCGTTCGATACCCAGGCCGTGGCCCTGGCGATCGTCGCCGGCAGTTATGCCCTGGGCATCCTCAACATCCGCCTCAACGCCTGGGTCACCGGTGTGTTCCTGCTGTGCGAAGTGGCCGCGGTGCTGGTGATCGTGGTGTTGGGGCTGGGCAACGTCAGCCAGCCGCTGAGCGTGCTGGTCACGCCCCTGCACATCGACCACGGCCTGCTCGCCGCCGCCCCCTGGGCACTGGTGTTCGCCTCGATCGGTACCGCGCTGTTCGCCTACAACGGCTTCGGCGCCGCCGTGGTGCTGGCCGAGGACATGAAAGACGGCGGCCGCAGCACCCATCGCGCGGTGCTGTGGTCGCTGGCCCTGGTGGTGGCAATCGAGCTGGTACCCATCTGCGCCCTGCTGCTGGGCGCGCCCTCCCTGCAGGCCATGCTCGCCAGCCCCGACCCGATCGGCTATCTGCTCAATGCGCATGGCAACCCAACGCTGTCGCGGCTGGTCAGCGCGGGCATTTTCCTCTCGGTGTTCAATGCCATCATCGCCATTGTCATCCAGTCGGGGCGGGTGATCTTCAGCAGTGGCCGCGACCAGCTGTGGACGGCGTCGCTCAACCGCCTGTTCACGCGTATCCACCCACGCTGGGGTTCGCCTTGGCTGGCCACCCTGCTGCTGGCGATACCCTCCGCCGCGCTGAGCTTCAGCTCCAACCTCGAAGAGATGACCTCGTTCACCGTGCTGTTGCTGCTGATGGTCTACCTGGCGGTTGCCCTGTGCGGGTTGTTCAGCCGCGTGCTGCGTAGCGACCGCGAGCACCCGTACCGCATGCCGCTGTGGCCACTGCCAGCGCTGGTGGCGGTGGTCGGTGCGGGCTACCTGCTGCTCAGCGGCCTGCTGGGTGCGCCGCTTCGCGACATCCTCATCATTCTCGTGCTGCTAGTCGTTTCGGTGATCCTTTACAGCACTTACGGCAAGTTCAGCCCAGCCTTCCAGAAACTCTGACTTACAGGAATTCCTATGCGCGCTCGTCAACTTGGCATCACCCTGGGCCTTGGCCAACCCGGAGCATTCAACGCGATCACCGATGTCCCCGGTGTACGTGTCGGCCACAGCACGTTGCTTGCCGAAGGTACCGGCGGCAAGCAGGTACGCACTGGCGTGACGGTGGTGCAGCCGCGGCCGGCAGAGGCGCGCCTGGCGCCCTGCTTTGCCGGCGCTCATGTGCTGAACGGCAACGGCGATGCCACCGGCCTTGAATGGATCCGCGAAGCGGGCCTGCTGACCACGCCGATCGCCATCACCAACACCCACAGCGTCGGCGTGGTGCGCGATGCGCTGATCGCTGCCGAGCGCGACAGCCTGGCCGACCCGTCGGTGTACTGGTGCATGCCGGTGGTGCTGGAAACCTACGATGGCCTGCTCAACGACATCTGGGGGCAGCACGTTGGGCCTGCGCAGGTGACCGAAGCGCTCGCTCGCGCAGAGCCCGGCCCGGTCGCCGAGGGCGCGGTGGGCGGCGGCACCGGCATGATCTGCCATGAGTTCAAAGGGGGCATTGGCAGCGCCTCCCGGTGCCTGACGCCCGATCAGGGTGGCTGGACGGTGGGTGTGCTGGTGCAGGCCAACCATGGTCAGCGCCGTGAACTGCGGGTCGATGGTTACCCTGTCGGCCGGGTGCTGGGCGACACTCCCTCACCGTTTGCCGAACGTGGTGAGCCGGGCATGGGCTCGATCGTGGTGATCATCGCGACCGATGCGCCGCTGCTGCCACACCAGTGTCAGCGCCTGGCCCAACGGGCATCGATCGGCATTGCCCGCACCGGGGGCGGTACCGAGGATGCCAGCGGTGATCTGTTCGTCGCCTTCTCGACTGCCGAACAGCAACTGCCACCGGCGGCCTATGGACGTAAGGGCGTGCCGTTCAGCCAGGCGGTGCAGATGCTCAACAACGACCACATCACACCGCTGTTCATGGCCGCAGCCGAGGCGGTGGAAGAAGCGATCGTCAACGCGATGCTGGCTGGGGAGGATATGTACACCGCCGATGGGGTGCTGGTGCCAGGGTTGGCTGGGGAGCGGTTGCTGGCGGCGTTGGCTGAGGTGGGGTGGCGCAAATAAAGCGCGGACCTGTTGCGCGGCAAACCCGCCCCCACCGCCCGACGCAAACGCGGGGGTAGGAGCGGGCTTGCCCGCGATGAGGCCCGTGCAGGCTACTGCTGGATCAGCAACTCAACGATAACGCTCAAGCCAGTGAGCGTAAGGCGCCGGCAAGGTCCAGGCTGCTTTCTCCATGCCCAGCTCCTTGGCCGCGAAGTACGCCCAGTGCGGGTCGGCCAGGTGCGCACGCCCCACCGATACCAGGTCAAGCTGGTTGGCCTTCAGCGCGCCCTCAGCCAGCTGCGGCGTACCGAAGCCCCACGCCGACGTCACCGGCAGGCCCGCTTCACGGCGCACGCGCTCGGCAATCGGCCCCATGAACGCCGGGCCCCACGGAATGTTGGTCTGCGGGATGGTGAAGCCGACGCTGACACTCAGCAGGTCCAGGCCGCCGGCCTTGAACATGCGCGCCAACTCGATGGACTCATCCAGGGTCTGCTCGTCGCGGCCGTCATATTCCAGCACACCAAAGCGCGCAGTCAGCGGCAGGTGCTCCGGCCAGACCTCACGCACGGCCGCCAGGGTTTCCAGCAGGAAGCGGCTACGGTTCTCGAAGCTGCCGCCGTAGGCATCGGTACGCTGGTTGGAGTGCTCGGAGAAGAAGCTCTGGCCCAGGTAACCATGGGCGAAGTGCAGTTCGATCCACTCGAAGCCCGCCTCCCGCGCACGGCGGGCGCCATCGACGAAGTCCTGCTTCACCCGGGCGATGTCAGCCAAGGTCATTTCACGGGGCACTTTCGGCAGGTTGGCACCAAAGGCGATGGCCGACGGGGCGATGGTGCCCCAGCCGCGCGCGTCATCCGCCGCAATATGGTCATCACCTTCCCACGGGCGGTTGGCGCTGGCCTTGCGGCCGGCGTGGGCGATCTGGATGCCCGGCACCGAACCTGCAGCCTTGATTGCCTTTACCACGGGCACGAAGGCCTGGGCGTGGGCGTCGCTCCAGATACCGGCACAGCCGGGGGTGATGCGGCCTTCCGGTGCAACGGCAGTAGCCTCGACCACCAACAGGCCGGCACCGCCGCGGGCCATGCTGGCGTAGTGTACCTGGTGCCAATCATTGACCATGCCGTCCTCGGCCAGGTACTGGCACATCGGTGGAATAGCGATGCGGTTGCGCAGGGTAATGTCTTTGAGGGTGTAGGGTTCGAACAAGGCGGACATGGGAAAACTCCGGGTTCATCTGAATACGATAGTTCGATCATAATCGAACTATGGCAATTAATGAAACCCCCGTTATCATGGCGGCATGCGAGCCTACAAACACCCCAACCCTGAAGACCTGATTCTCGAGCGCCTGCTGTACGCCCTGAGCGACCCGGTGCGCCTGGAGATCGTGCGCCACCTGGCGGGCGTGGCCGAAGCCAGCTGCGGCGAGCTGGACGGCGGCCGGCCGAAGTCGAGCATGTCCCACCATTTCCGCGTATTGCGGGATGCGGGGCTGGTGCATACGCGCAATGTCGGCACCACCCACATGAACTCGCTGCGCAGCGAAATGCTCGACGAACGGTTCCCCGACTTGCTGGCGTGCATTCTGCGTCAGCGGTAATTCAGTGCCGCCCCTGTGGGGGTGTGCTTGCCCGCGAAGCGGCCGGTGAAGGCAAAAAAAAGCCACGAGGTCACCCCCGTGGCTTTTGATCACAACCGTGCCGCTTACAGCGCCATGTCGTTCTCGGGCTTGCTTTCGACCGGCTGGGTGACGCCAGTGGTGGTGCCGACGCTCTGGTCGATCACCGGTGGCTTCTCCAGCTGCAGGACTTCAGCGGTGTAGTTCCACTCTTTCTGGGTGGCAGCCGCCGAATCGTTGAGCTTGGTGCCGTAGCTCGGCACAATCTCTTTGATCTTGGCTTGCCATTCAGGGGTGGCGACTTTCTCTTTGAACACGGTTTCCAGCACGTTCAGCATGATCGGTGCGGCGGTCGAGGCACCTGGCGATGCGCCCAGCAGGCCTGCGATGGTGCGGTCTTGCGAAGCCACGACTTCGGTGCCCAGCTTGAGCACGCCGCCCTTGTCTGCATCACGCTTGATGATCTGCACGCGCTGGCCGGCCTGCCACAGTTTCCAGTCTTCTTTCTTGGCGTCCGGGAAGTAGGTGCGCAGCGCTTCGAAGCGGTCGTCATCCGACAGCATCAGTTGGCCAGCGAGGTACTCGACCAGCGGGTACTGCTCGATGCCCACCTTGGTCATTGGCCATACGTTGTGCAGGGTGGTGCTGCTGAGCAGGTCCAGGTACGAACCGTTCTTCAGGAACTTGGTCGAGAAGGTGGCGAATGGCCCGAACAGGATCACGCGCTTGCCGTCCAGCACGCGGGTGTCCAGGTGCGGTACCGACATGGGTGGCGCGCCAGTCGAAGCGATGCCGTAGGCCTTGGCCATGTGCTGCATGGCAATGGTCGGGTTCTCGGTCACCAGGAACGAGCCGCCAACCGGGAAGCCTGCGTATTCCTTGGCTTCAGGAATGCCCGACTTCTGCAGCAGCTTCAGTGCGCCACCGCCTGCACCGATGAACAGGAACTTGGCGTCGGTAGCCGATTCGGTACCGTCCTTCAGGTTCTTGTACTCGACGTGCCAGGAGCCGTCCTTGTTGCGGGTGATGTCCTGAACTTCGCTGGACAGTTGCAGGGTGAACTTGTCCTGGGTCTTCAGGTGGCCGACGAACTGGCGGGTGATCTCCCCGAAGTTGACGTCGGTGCCGATTGGGGTCCAGGTCACCGCCAGCTTCTGGTTCGGGTCGCGGCCTTGCATCATCAGCGGGACCCACTTGGCGATCTGCGCGTGGTCCTCGGAGTACTGCATCGGGCGGAACAGCGGGCTGGCCTGCAGCGCGTCGTAACGCTTCTTCAGGAACTTGATGTTGTCATCGCCCCAGACGAAGCTCATGTGCGGGGTGGTGTTGATGAACGAGTGCGGGTTCTTCAGCACGCCCTGACGGACCTGCCACGACCAGAACTGGCGGGAGATCTGGAAGGCTTCGTTGATCTCGATGGCCTTGGAGATGTTGACGTTGCCGTCTTTGTCTTCCGGGGTGTAGTTCAGCTCGGCCAGCGCGGAGTGGCCGGTGCCGGCGTTGTTCCAGCCGTTGGAGCTTTCTTCGGCGACGCCGTCCAGGCGCTCGACCATTTCCATCGACCAGCTTGGCTCCAGCTCGTGCAGCCACACGGCCAAGGTGGAGCTCATGATGCCGCCGCCGACCAGCAGCACATCGACTTTCTTGGTTTCTGCGGCGTGCGCTTGCATGAAGCTCGCAGCGACAGCCAGACCCAGCAAGGTCTTGCCAGCTTTCTTGAACATTGATCAATTCCAGTCAGTAGAACGAAGGTAGGGCCTGTGGCTGGCCCAGGTGTTTCGTGTTCTTCCGCGCAGGCTTGTTGTGATCATTGTTCAGCGGCTTAAAGAACCAGAAAACGACCCAGGCTTTTGTCGAATTGACCGACAGGGCTGAATCGTTTCGCTGATTGTATATGAATTGCCAGCACAAACAAATTGCGCGAGCCGGCGCAAGGCGGCAGGTTGTCTCATGCCATGTCGCCACTTATTTCACCGATTGCAGTATTCTTCTGCCAGCCCTACTATTGCGATCATTTCTCATTCGCACCCATTCAGTGCCAGCGCCGGATGCCGCCGTGGTTTCGATACCTGAGCCGAACAGCCCGATCCATACCTTGTACCAGAGCCATTCGCGCTGGCTGCTGGGCTTTCTGTACCGGCGCCTTGGCAATCGCCCGGATGCCGCAGACCTGGTGCAGGACACCTTTGTGCGCATCCTGCATCGCCCCCGCCAGTTCGATGGCCACACCGGTGAGCGCTCCTACCTTGCAACCATCGCCCGCGGCCTGTGCATCGACCACTGGCGCCGACAGAAGCTGGAAATGGCCTGGCTTGAACACTTGAGCCTGCAGCCCGCCGCCCTGCAACCTTCCCCCGAACAACGCGCACTGATCATCGAGACCCTGCACGAAGTCGACGCCATGTTGCTGCGCCTGCCAGCCAAGGTCAGGCAGGCCTTTCTGATGGCGCAGATCGATGGCCTGGCCTACCGCGATATCGCCGCGCACATAGGCGTCAGCGAACGCATGGTCAAGAAGTACCTGGCCCAGGCGTTCGTGCATTGCGCCATCCTCGAAGCCGAGCTCGACGGCCTGCTGGTGGAATGACGCCATGACGACGCCTGCGCAAAAACTCAGCCACGCCAGCTTGCAGGAAGCCGCCCACTGGTATGTGCAACTGCAGGACGAAAATGTCGGCCCGCAGCTGCGTCAGCAGTGGCAGTGCTGGTTCGACCAGCACGCTGACCACCAGGTTGCCTGGCAATACGTGCAGCGTGTCGGCCAGCGCTTTGCCCCGCTGCAGGCCGAGAGCACGGGCGCGGGCCGGGTGCTGCGCGCACAGGATGCGCAGCGCTTCAGCCGCCGCACAGGGCTCAAGTCACTGCTGGTGCTGGGTGCCAGCTCGCTGCTTGGCTGGCATGCCTGGCGTGGGGCGCCACTGTCGGGCTGGAGTGCAGACCTTGCTACCGGCATCGGCGAAACCCGTGAAACACGCCTGGCTGACGGTAGCCAATTGTGGCTGGCGGCACAGACTGCGGTGGACCTGGACTTTTCTGCACTGGCCCGTGTGCTGCACCTGCGCTTCGGTGAAATCCTCGTGGAAACCGCCCACGAACCACGCCGGCCATTCCTGGTCGATACCGCCCAGGGCCGCATGCAAGCCTTGGGCACGCGTTTCGCGGTGTACCAGCAGGACGAAACCACGCGGCTGGATGTGTATGCCGGCGCGGTTGAGGTGTGCACGGCGCTCAGCGGCGAGCGGTGCATTGTGCAAGCCGGCCAGCAGGTGAATTTTACCGCCCGGGGCATCGGCGCCACGGGCCCGGCACAGAGCGCTGGGGAGTCGTGGATCCACCAGCGCCTCAATGCCGAAGGCATGCCGTTGGCGCAGTTGCTGCAGACCTTGGGCCGCTACCGCCATGGTCATCTGGGCTGGCACCCGGCCGTGGCCCAGCTGTCGGTGATGGGGGCTTTCCCGCTCAACGATAGCGACCGTGCGCTGGCCTTGCTGCAAGCGGCGTTGCCTGTTCGCGTGCAAAAACTGACGCCCTGGTGGGTGAGTGTCGAGCCCGCCTGAAGGGCTGGGTGAAAATAATCTTCGGTCGCCGGTTCCCTTTTCCTCGACTCGTTCGGTTTATCCCTCACAAGCCACTTCACTTCACAGTACATCGATTCCAGGGACCCGCATGCCGACGCCTTTCCACCCCGCGTTCCGCCTGGCGCTTGCCGCGCCGCTTTACCTGTGCGCTGCCGCGCCGCTGATGCTGCCCGCAGCGCTGGCCTACGCCGAACAGCCAATCGGCACCCAGACCCAATTCGACATTGCCCCTGGCTCGCTCGCGGCTGCCCTGAACCAGTTCAGCAGCCAGGCCGGCATTTACCTGGCCGGCAGCAACGCCTTGGCCGCCGGCAAAACCAGCCAGGGCCTGCAGGGCCGTTACAGCGTCGCCCAGGGCCTGGCCCTGCTGCTGCAGGGTAGCGGCCTGCAGGCAGTGCCGCAGGGCAATGCCGGTTACGTGCTGCAACCAGTCGCCGAAGGCAATGCCCTGCAACTGGATGCCACAGCAGTCAATGCCGCCGCCGAGCTCACCAGCAATGGCCAGGGCGACACCGGTTACCGCGCAGTCACCAGCGCCACCGCCAGCAAGACCAGCAGCGCCCTGGCCGACACGCCGCGCTCGGTGTCGGTGGTCACCCGCCAGCGCATGGACGACCAGCAATCGCAGACCCTCACCGAAGTACTCGGCTATGTCCCGGGCATCTTTTCACCGCCCTTCGCCGGCGGTGATGGCCAGGCCGGCGACCTGTTCTTCATCCGCGGCTTCAACGCCACCGACTACGGCTACGGCCTGCTGCGCGACGGCCTGCGGGTGCAGGGCAACCGCTATGACACCAGCAGCGAACCCTACGGCCTGGAGCGGGTGGAAGTGTTCCGCGGCCCGACCTCGATCCTTTATGGCGAGAATGCGCCGGGGGGTGTGGTCAACCTGGTCAGCAAACGGCCGACCGAACAAACCCGCGGTGAAGTGCAGTTGAGCTACGGCTCGCACAATCGCCGCCAGTTGGGCGTGGACGTCTCGGGCCCGCTGAACGAAGAAGGCAATGTCCTCGGCCGCCTGGTAATGATGGGCCGCAAGTCTGACACCCAGGTCGATCATCAGCCGGATGACCGCCTGTACCTGGCGCCATCGCTGACCTTGAATTTCGACGAGTTCAACAGCCTGACCGTGCTGGCGACCTACCAGCGCGACCGCACCTTGATGGAACTGGGCTACCCCGCCGCCGGTACACTGCTGCACAACCCCAACGGCAAGATCGACAAGGACCAGTTGTCCGGCAACCCGGACTGGGACAACTTCGAGCGTGAAACCTGGAGCCTGGGCTACGCCTTCAGCCACCGCTTCAATGACACCTGGCAGTTCCGCCAGAACTCCCGCTACATGCAGTCGCGCATCGACCGCCAGGAAATGTGGCCCGGCAACCTCAACAACGGCGGTTTCGGCACCATCCTGAGCAACCAGGCCTACGACCGCTATAACAAATCCATCGCCTACTCGCTGGACAACCAGTTCGAAGGCAACTTCCACAGCGGCGCGTTCGAACACACCCTGCTGCTGGGAGCGAGCCTGGACCGCACCTCGTTCAACCAGGACTGGGACGCCGGCAATGGCGGTACCATCAACGTCTTCAACCCGGTCTGGAACGGCCAGCCGAGCACGCCCTTACACGTGCAGAACGCCTTGCTCGAGCAAACCATGTATGGCCTCTACAGCCAGCTGCAGACCAAGGTCGACAACTGGGTACTGCTGCTCGGCGGGCGCCTGGACCGGGTCAACAGCCAGTTCCGCAACAAGGCCGGCACCCTTAACGCGCAAGCCGACATGGACAGCTGGGACAGCGATTTCACCTGGCAGACCGGTGTGATGTACCAGTTCGAAAACGGCCTGTCGCCCTACTTCAGCTACTCCACCGCCTTCGCCCCGACCCAGCAAACCGAAAGCAGGAGCGGCCCGCTGGACCCGACCACCAGCGAACAGTACGAAGTGGGCATCAAGTACGAACCCAAGGGCTGGAATACCGCCTTCACCGCGTCGGTGTACGACCTGCGCAAGAAGGACGATGTGCTGTTCGACGCCAGCGTCGGTGATTACCGCCAGATCGGCGCCAGCCGGGCCAAGGGTGTGGAGCTGGAACTCAACAGCGACCTGAGCGAGAACCTGAACCTGACCGCTGCCTATACCTATACCGATTCGCGCATCACCAAGGATGTGGCGGGGTCGCTTTACGAGGACCACCAGATGACCGGCGTTCCGCGCAACCAGGCCTCGGTATGGAGCACCTATCGCATGCGCGACGGGCTGCTCAAAGGCCTGCAGCTCGGTGCAGGCGTGCGTCATTTCGACAGCACCTTTGCCTACACCCCGGCCACCCTGTACGGCAAGCTCGACACCGGTGACGTCACCCTGGTAGATGCCAAGGTGGGCTACACCATCGATGACAACTGGTCGGTCGAAGTGAATGCGCGAAACCTGTTCGACAAAGAATATGTGGCCGGCTGCAACAATGCCGGGCGCTGCTACTGGGGTGAAGAACGCACGGTGCTTGGCACGGTATCGCTGCGCTGGTAGCACCTTCGCCACCTCAATGGCAGGCAAACAAAAACCCCCGGCACAAGCGTGACCGGGGGTTCTGGATCAGGCCGCAAGCGCCCCGATCAGGGTGTAGCCAAGATCACTGCGGCGCAGGCAGCTTGTCGATCGGGCCGCAGCCACCGATGACCTTGGAAATGGAAACCGAAGGGTGGAACAGGTAGTCATACGAGCAGTTTTTCTGCGCGTTGTAGACCTGGCCAGTGCAGCCCGACAGCAGGGCAACGCCCGAAACGACAGCGACGGCTACAGTGGCCTTGAACAGCTTTTTCATACTAAGTCCTTTAAATGCATCATCTTCGGCCATCATTCTGATGGCGGCGGGATGATACAGAACCCGGTCATTGGATCCAACCAATACCGGCCGGTGCTAGGCGCTTATCGACTCGAAGCTGCGTATCGGCGACGGCACCGGGCAAAACTGCGGGAACTCCTCTTCGACGATCCACGGCTCTTTCATCACCAGGTAAACATCGAGGAAGTCGGAAAAGCCTGGCCAGACGAACAGCTGATTGGCCTCGGCCACCGCCCGGGAAAGCACGCCCATGCCGCCGAAGCTCTTGATCATGGAAACGCTGACGATCTCGCTGCCGGAATGGAACACCGTCGCCCCTTGCAGCGCGCCGGTCCTGCGCTCGGCAAAGCGCGAGAAGATCGAGGCGTAAGGGCATTCGGGCAAGGGCTTGATGACCACCGAAGGCACGGCGTCATCACTGACCGAGCAGGCCACCACCTCGATACGCAGGCCCTTGAGGGACACCGAATAGAAGCCAGCGGGCACGCTGTCACCCAGGATCACCACCATGTCGGCTTCGCCCTTGGCCAGTTTGGTGAGGTTGTCGGGGGTTTCCGAACAACTGAAGATCGGGCTGCAACCGGTCAGGTTGCCGACCACCCCACCCATGATCTGCTGGTTGATCTCCATCGACAGAGTGCTGTTCAAGGCAACGCGCAGGGGCTGGCTCTGGCGCTCGCGCAATTGATTGATCTTGAGCTGCATGCGCTCGGATGAGCGGACGATCTCCAGCACATGAGGCAGTATGCCCGCCCCTTCCTGGGTGAGTGACACCCCTTTGTTGGTACGGTCGAACAGCTTGAAGCCGCAGTGATCTTCAAGTTTTTTCAGCTGCGCGGCCAAAGCCTGCACAGTGACATGCACCTGTTCGGCTGCATCGGTGATCGACCCCGTCCTGGCGACGTTCACAATGTTTCTGAGAACCCTGATATCCATTCCACTCCCCTCCCTTTCTCGCTGAAGCCGGCTTGCAACGAGGCCAACGAGCATAGCGCACTACCCTGCCCCTGTCTGCCCGCCCGGCCGCTCGCCAGCAAGCGCCGGTTGAGGCACGTCAAAAATAAGTGAAGTTTCTGCCATCATTTCGCCTGCTAGATTACCGGCAGTTTTTAATAAGAAGAGATGCCAAATGCTTGCACTGAAACGCAACATCGACGACGCACTGCGGCAACACAAGACCGTCAACGTACTGGGCAGTGATTTCGAACTGAGCGGTGGTTTTGGCCACTTTGTCGAGTTTTCCAGAAGTTGGGAAACCATGGGTGTCGACCGTTATTACGGCCAAGCCGACAAGGGCACCCGCTATCGCCGTTACAGCGACTTCGATTACAACCCGGTCAGCGGTGAACTGCAGCAACTCGAGCACCGCGCGTATGAACAATCGGAAGCCCATAACCAATATGTCGGTGGCATGCGCCGCCACTTCGACGACGTCTCCAGCGATGTGTTCAACTCGCCGGTACTGCGTGCGCTGATCAAGCTCGATTTCGACGTCTATAAAGCTGTACTGCCCGAAGCACTGCACAACGTCACCTGGCAGTGCCAGGTGCACCAGATCCGTATCGAAGTCAAACCTGGCGCGCAGATCGAAATCACGCCTGAAGGCATTCACTGCGACGGTTACCCGTTCAGTGGCGTGCACTTCTGGGGCCGCCACAATATCGAAGGCGCCACCAGCAAGGTCTACGACAAGCAGTCGAACGTAATCGACTCCGGCACCTACCTGGAGATTCTCGATACCACGTACTTCCTCGACCGCGAACTGCAGCACTACGTCACGCCGGCCATCAACCCCAGCGATTCGGAAATGGGCTACCGGCAGATCATTGCCATTTCCTTCTCTCGGCCGGGTAGCGAACATGACATTGTCCGGTAGCCTTGAACAGGCACTGCTCAAGCAGGCCACACCTGAACATATCAACGGCCTGACCATCAAGAAAGCCACGCCGTTCTATGCCGCGAAACTGGTCAACTTCCTCAAGCGTTTCGACGAAGTGTCGTTCTGCGACTGGCAGAATGAAGACCTGCTCAAAGGCTTGCTGGGTTCGGACAATACCTACTGCTATGTTGCCGAAAACCACAGCGGGGCAATCATCGGTGCGGTCGCCGGTGGTTCGATGGGGACGCGAGGCACCATCAACCACTTGGCGGTCTCACCGGACTATCGCCACAGCAGGATCGGCACTTCGTTGACCAACTCGATCCTCAGTGATTTTCGCCAGCACGGCATTCGGCGCATTTTCCTGTTCATTGAGGCGGGCAATGCGTCAGCGCTGAACTTCTGGCAGAAACAAGGGTTTCAGCAAACCCGTGGTGAAATTACCTGCGAGGTCGATCTATGACCGAAGTGGCGCTGCTCCCTGTTTCGCGCAAAGAGAGCTTCTTCGATGCACTGCCGATCATCACCGGCTACTTTGTCGTCAGCTTCGTCTTTGGCGTGATGTGCATCAATGCCGGCTTGCCGCTGTGGCTGCCGGTGGCCATGTGCGTGTTCGTCTACGCCGGTGCTGCGCAGTTCGCCGCACTGACATTGATCACCACGGGCGCACCGCTGCTTTCGATCGCCTTATCGACACTGCTGATCAATTCGCGGCATGTGTTGATGGCCATGTACATGGCCAAACGCAGCGAGGGGCTGGGTATTAGCAAAGCGCAGAAGTTGATGTACGCGTTCGGCCTCACCGATGAGTCCTTTGCCTTGCACAGCCAACGGCTGGAAAGCCGCAAGCACACTTCGCCGGGCTACATGCTGCAGTTCAACACCTGGTGCCATGCCAGCTGGATTGCCGGAGCACTGGTCGGCGCCGTGGCCTCCGATGCGCTGCACCGGTTCTCGCAGTTCAAGCTGGACTATGCGCTGACCGCCATGATGATCTTCGTGCTGATTTCGCTGTGCAACACCAGGACCAAGTTCATCATCGCACTCGTCGTCATTGTTGCAACGTGCCTGCTCAATGCGCTCAACACGTCCCCCTTGAACGTATTCATTGCAACCGCCGTGGGCTGTGGAGTGGGGTTATGCCTGAAGAAAAATACCTGATCGCCGCCGTCGCGCTGATGATGGCCATCACCTACCTGACCCGCGCCACGCCATTGTTTTTCAGGATGGAACGAACCCCAAAGGTATTCAACGACGTCATTGAATACCTGCCCGTGGCAATCATCGCCAGCATCACCGTGCCGGCCCTGCTGATGGCCAAGGACGGCACGTTGATGCCGCTCAATGCCGACCTGCTGGCCGCCATTCCGGTAGCGCTGGTGGCCTATTTCACGCGGAGTTTGATATTCAGCGTAACTGCCGGTATCGCGGCGCATATCGCGATCACGCTCTATGCGTGAGTGGACGCTAGACCCGTGCACGCACCCGACAGGGAACTCGCCATGAGCGGAGTACGCAAGACGCTGACACTTTCAAGTTTGAGCCAGTTTGCACGCCTCATACCGCATGGCCTGCCGCGTGATCAGGTGTTTGGTGCACTGAGTGGTTTGTCTCTGGAGTGCTCGCTCAGCTACGACTTGAGCAAGAGCTTCTTGAGCGACGGCTGGATCGTCGAATATCGCCATCTGCGCACTGCAGGCCAACTGAACCCGGTCAGCGATCTTCTGTTGTTTGCGACTTCTGGCGGCTTGAAAATCGAGATGGCCGACGGTTCGACACATCACGTGAAGTGTGGGGAACACGTGATGTTGCCAGCCGATTGCCAGGCGACGGTGTTCCCCGTGGGTGAGCGTGACAGCGTGAGTTTCATCGCCTTGGCCATCGAACTCGACCTTGGTCAGATTCTGCAGGAGCTGACGGAAGTGCCGCCCGCGTGAAGCACTTCACAGCGCAGGCTTGCGTGGCGCCCAAACCGTGACGGGGTCTACGCAGCAACGTTGCCTTGCCACGCCTTGCATCTATACCTGAGAGCGCTACAGCCGATTCCCAACCGACTCAGGAGCAACTGCATGGAAGCCTATTTCGCCCTCACCACCGTTGATACGCCGCGAGAGTTCATCTTCAAGCTGACCAATGAACAGCGTATCGCCCACGCCCGCAAAATCCTCTCGGGCGAGGAAATCAACGAAGTTCATGTCCATGGCCGGATCATAAAACGCGAGCAGCCCTACAACCCGAACTGGAGCTTTCATCTGGACCCGGATTCGATCAACTTTTTCGACGTGGCGATCGAAGTGTGCGATGCCGGCACCCAATACGTAGAAGACCATCTCGACGAAGCCTGCGGTGCATTCCTGCCTGGCTGCCACTGGTGCCCATGGACATCGAAACTCACCCGCGAAGTAAAACCCTGATCCACCAAGTTTGAAACCTGCCACAGGGCAGTTGTAAAGCAGGCCGCAGCCAACGATAGTCTACGGTTCTGCCTTTGCACTGCCCTACAGGAGTTCCCCATGCTCGGCGTCACCGACTACGGCGCGTTCGTCATCGCCTTCATCATCGTCCTGGCCATCCCCGGCCCAGGCAACTTCGCCCTGATCACCGCCACCGGCAAGGGCGGTATCAAGGCAGGCATGGCGGCGACCTGCGGGGTGATTCTGGGAGACCAAGTGTTGCTGTGGCTGGCGGTGGCGGGCGTCGCGACCCTGCTGGCCGCCTACCCCGCTGCTTTCCACGTGGTGCAGTGGGCCGGTGCGGCGTACCTGGCCTACCTGGGCATGCGCATGCTGCTGAGCAAGCCTGGCGGCGCCCCGCGCGCCAGCCGCATGGACAATGGCCACTACCTGCGCCAGACCACGATGATCACCTTGCTCAACCCCAAGGCGATCATGTTCTACATGGCATTTTTCCCCCTGTTCGTCGACCCGGTGAAGCACCAAGGGTTGGTGACTTTCGGCTTCCTGGCAGCGACCGTGGCGGTGGTGACGTTCCTGTATGGGCTGATTGCCGTGGTGCTAACCCACCAACTGGCCGAGCGCATGCGCGCCAACCCGCGCATTGCCAACCTGTTCGAGCGGCTGGCGGGGGCTTGCCTGGTGGGGTTTGGGATCAAGCTGGCGGCGATGCGCTGAGGATTGAAGCCTAACCTTGCCGCCGCATGTACTCGGCAAAAAGCGGCACGGTAAAATCCAGAAAGCCATGATCTGTACTGTAGGCCATCCCCTTGGAGATAACCTTGGCCCTTGTCGGCCCTAATGATGATTGTGGGCGCCCCAGCGCCTTCGCGACATCACTCACCGCATAGGGCCCATCACCAAGCTGCGACATCGCTTTAACGAAAAGCACTTCGCTTGGCGTCAACTGGTCGATACGCACCCTGAAGAACCCCGCGTCAAGCAAGGCCAGCGTTTCTGAATAGGACTTCACCACATCATCCAACGATATTTCCGGCCCTTCAGCACAGTTCCACGCCGTAGATGCCCACTCTTGCAGGAAGAAAGGATACCCCTTCGTACGTACGACAATCTCTTCAAGGGCGGCCTGTGCAATGGACGCCTCTTCTTCCAGGATCGGCTTCAGGACTGCCTGAGCAGCGGCCTCCGCATCCAGTGCATTGATTTCGGGATAGAGGAAAAGTCGTTCCGCATAAGACTTCGCCTCCCCTGCAAGACGCGCCACCTGAGGCAAGCCTGCCCCAACAAGCAGTATCGGCAAACCTTCCTGAGACATGCGGTGCATCGAGACGATCAATGCCCGTAAATCAGCTTCAGACAGGTACTGCACTTCATCAATCAGCAAAATCCAGCCTTTGCCTGCGGCCTTTGCTGCCCGACCAATAACGTTGAAAAGGTCTGGCAAGTCGTACTGAAGGTTGCCACTGTCGGCCAACCCGGGCTCCGGCTCCACGCCAACTTCCACTCCGGCAATATCAATCTTGAAGATGGACGCGAAGCCCCGCAGCCCTTTGAGTCCACGATTAGCGATCTGTTTGGCGGCTTCTACGGTTGAGAGCGAGCGCATGACCTTGCGCATTTCGGGGTAGAGCAACCGGGCCAAGCTTTCTTCTTCCGGAGATTCGACTTTTGAAACCAGCAAGCCTTCGTCCTCGGCAATCTTCCCGACTTCATTCAGCAATACCGTTTTCCCGGTGCCTCTCAAACCGAGCAGCATCATGGACCTGGCGCTGCGACCATTGACCGCTCTACCACAGGCTATTCGAGCATGATCCAGCACCACATCGCGCCCTGCCAGTTCCGGGGGCCTGCTGCCTGCGCCAGGTGCAAATGGGTTGCGGTAAGGGTCCATGGGGCACCTCCTAAACGAGTTATACCAACAGATATCAAAAACTACCTGTTTCCGCTATCTATTGTTAGCTTTCGGTAGGATTTGATTGCGGACCAGTACTAAGTTGTCACCTGCTGACCGCCACAGCAAAAAGGGTGGCCTGAGCCACCCTTTCGGTTTACGCGATTGGCACCGTCACCGGCTCAATTGCTTTCCAGTTCGTACGCCTTGCTGACGAAAAGCGCTGCAAACAGGCTCTTGCCTTCCTTGAACTTGTACTCCTCCTCGAAACTGCCTTCCTCCACCAGCTTGCGGCTGATGGCGCATTCCGAGTCGCTGTGGTTTTTGCCTTTGGCGCCAAAGTCGCTGGACCACTGTGACAGCCCGACCTCTTCGCAGAAGGCCTCGAACTTGGCCTTGGGTGTGGCTTCCTGGTAGCTGCCGTAGGCTTCTTTCAGCGGTTTGAAGCCGCTGTAGGTGACCGAGTAATTCTCGACCTTGGCCACCCGCGCGAAGCTGCTGACAGCCTCGGTCAGCGCCGCCTGACCGGCGTATGGCTGATATGCACCGAGGATGAAGCCGCTCAGCGCGTTCTTCAGCCCGTCTTCCACATCGTCGAGTTCCGGCAGCGAGGCGAAGTCGGCCTTGCGCACGATCTCGCCGACCTTGGAGCCGTCATTGCGGTGGGTGACCACGAACTTCATCGAGCCTTCACCATCGCTGGAGCGCTTGAGGATGAAATCCACGTCGACCTGGGTGCCAAAGGTGCCGGTGCTGTTGACCAGGAACGCACCGGTGACCGGCTGGCGCACAGCCAGGTTGGTGCCCCAGGAGAAGTCCGACTGGGTGGCGCGACCGTTTGCCGACAATTCAGCGCGCGGCTGGATCTCGTCGTTCACGTCAGAGACCAGCACCACTTCAGCACCCTTGTGGGAAATGAACGGGTTGCCCATCTGCAGGCCGAGCAACTGGATGTGGATCTCTCCCGCCTTGCTGTCGCCATCGCGGGCAACTTTCAGGGCATCGGCTTTCAGGTAGACACCCGCGACATTGCGGCCGGAAACCGCATCGAGCTGGTACTTGGCCCAACTCGCCAGGCCCGTTTCGCTGGAACCAGCACCCCTGGGGTCGAATGAGCCCATGAGGCTGCGCAGGAAATTCATCGCCCCGTTGGTCTGCGCGGTGGCCATGCGGATCTCAGGGTCGGCCACGGTCAGGTTGCCGGAGAAGGCCGAATACGAAACCTCGCCTTCGGACAGCACGTCCTCAAGGAAGTAGCGCTCCTTGAACTCATCGTAATAGCTCAGTGCGGCCTTCTTGCCAGCGCTTGAAACCATCGCGAAGCCGCCGCCGAGCACCAGCACTGCAGCGGCAACACCGCCTATCAGCAGCTGCTTTTTGTTCATCTGTTTGATCATGGTGTATGCCTCACTGGACCTGAGCGGAAGCGTTGTTCCAGTCGTTCACGAACTGTTGGGAGACCTCTGGGGTCCAGCTGAAGTCGATGCCCGCGTTGGGGAATTCCTTGGCCAGCACAGCGCCGAACGACACACGGTCAGCACAGTGGTCCTGCTTGCAGGCCTCCGGCTCACCGGCGCTGTAGGCGCGGTAGGTGACGACCGCGCGGCCGTCTTCCAGCGGGAAGTACGGGGTGGCGTTGGCCACCTGGGTGACGTACCAGCCTTCGCTGTATTCCTCATCCGCTACGAGGCGGCCCTTGCTTGGGAAGTCGATGGTGTAGAAGTCACCTTTCTTGCCGGTGACATGCACCATCATCGGCGTGACGCTGGCCGACGACGACGGGTCCTGCAGCGCCAGCGGCGAGCCGAAGCGCACCTTGATACCGGCCATCTGCGCCAGGGCTTCGGTTTCGCGGCCCTTGAACTCGCTCATGCCTTCTTGCAGTTGCTGGTAACGCTCCAGCACATGCGTGTGCACCCGGGCCAGTTCCTGCTGGCGCCGACGCGCCTCGCGCACCCGCTGCTGCTCACGCTGGGCCGCCCAGTTGGCGCCATCGCGCACATCGAAGAACAGGCCTTGGCGATTGATGCCGATGCGGTTGCGGGTGATCTTCAGCGCGTCGTTGCCCCAGACGTTGTTGGCAATTGCCGACAGGTCTTTGACGATGAACAGGTTGTTCACATCAGTCGTGGTCGGCGAGGCGGTCTTGATCAGGTTGAAGATCTCCAGCGCGGTTTCCTTGTACTGCGCCGCGTCCAGCGCGAACGACTCGTCGGGCGTTACCGCCACATAGTACGGGTCGTTGCCGAACGGCCTGAGCACGCCATAGCTCGAGCGCGTGAACGTCAGGTACACCTTCATCTTCCGGCTCGGGATTTCCCCAACCAGGAACGCCGCCTGGTCGGCTTGCGGGGTGAGGTAGGCCACCGCCTTGTCCTTTACCGCGGCTTCGAGGTCCTTGGTGAAAATCAGCGCGCTTGGGTGAACGTAGACGCGGCTCCAGTTATCGCCGCGGTAGGTACCGACCGCCTTCCAGCTGATTTTTTCGAAGCTGCCTTCGCCGAAACCGGACGCCGGGCACGGCATGGCCGGGGTGGTGCCGAACGACAGGGTGTCGCCATCGCTGATGGTCGCGGTGCTGAGCACCCATTTGCAGCCGGTGCCGTCGGTTATCTGCATGAGGTTCTGGTTCTGCAGGACAACAGCGCGGCCGTAGTCGGATGTGGGGGCAGCGGCCACTGCTGCTGTGGGTGCAGGGGTAGCCGGGGCGGCAGGCGCTGCTGCGGGGGCTTGGGCAACGGCGGCTGGCGCGGGCTCTGCGACGACGGCTGGGGCTGGAGCAGGTGCAGGAGCAGGAGCAGGAGCAGGAGCAGGAGCAGGAGCAGCCTCTACTTTCGCGGGCGCAGCTTCTGCGACAGCCGGGGCGGGATCAGGGGCCGATGCCGCAGCAGCAGGTGCTGGCGCCACGGCAGGTGCAGCAGGTGCAGCAGGTGCAGGTGCAGGTGCAGGTTCTGGCGCGACAGGCGCGGCAGCCAGGGTCACCAGGCCAAGGTTGGAGGCATTGCCTGAACCGCTGGCGTAGAGGGCACCTTTGGCATCAACTGCCTTCCAGCTCACCTTGGCCGTCGAGCAGTCCTTGGCGAACACGAACGGCAGCTTGGTCAGCAGGCCGGACAGCAAATCCTGGTTGTCCCACACCGGGCGCGTGATGGTCAGCTCAACCTCGGGTTTGCACCAGGTGGTGGCATCCCCGGGCACTTCGACCTTGATGTTTTCTTTCTTCGAGAAGGCCAGCTCGTGAGCGAACGCCTGCGGTACCAGACCGCAAGCGCCGAACACTGCCAGCGCGAGCGCGTGCTTTTTCATGGAGTTCCTCAGATCAGTTCCCAGGTGCCGTTGGCTTGTTTGCAGAAGGTGTTCTGCTCCTGCTCGGTCTGGCCGGTTTTCGACTTCAAGCTGACGGTGACCGGCCGGCAAGCGGCCTCGGCGGCAACTGTCTCGGTCGGCAGCGACTGGATCGAATCAAGGTCGAAGCCTTGGGTTTCCTTGTTCGCGGCAACATCCAGGTCGTCCAGGTTGATGGCCGGAGCGGCGCGCTTGGCGATGGCCTGAGCCTTGGGCTCGACGTAGTTCTTGTGCACGTAGCCAACCGTCACGCCCTTGCGGCCCACCAGAATCCAGTCACCGGTGGAGCCCACGGCGGTGAACTCGGTGTGGCTTTTCAGGCTGCCGACTTTTTCGCCACTGGCGTTGGGTGCGGCGCGCACGTTCAGGTTGTCGCTGATGGTGACGTAAGGCTCGTTGATCAGCTTCATCGATGGCACCGCCTGAATCTTCGGCGCGCGTTTCACCTCGACCTTCTTGGTCTGGGTGTATTCCTTGCCTGGGGTGATCTGCGCCGTGGCACCGGAGTGATCGGACTTCCAGGTCACCGGCTGGGCGCTGGCGGTGGTCGGCTGGCTCAGCACTTCCTGGGTGCGCAGCGCCAGCGCCTGCTGGTCCTTTTCATCGAGCATGTGGCCGATGCGGTTGCCGACGTAGGCGCCGATACCGCCGGCGATCAGTGCTGCGGCGATCTTGCCGTTACCACTGCCCATGGTCGAGCCGATGGCTACACCGGCCAGGCCACCGATCACGGTGCCCGCTTGCTCTTTGCTGATCCCGAGCTGTGCACAGGCGGTGGTCGTGGCGATGGCGACCGCCAAGAGGGATGCGACGAATTTCTTACGCAAGTGGAGCACTCCATTTCCGGTGGGTCACTCTGCTCAAGGCAGAGGCCTGGTTTGTGTGTAAAGGATCGACAGGCGCACGCGCGCCGCAGCCGATGGCAGGCCGCAGAGGTCGAGGCTGTTTGAGGGGCATCAAGAGGATGGCGGCACTGGCCGGGTTCAACGGCTGGGCGTTGGACAGGGTTTCACCCTGCAAGCCGAGGGCGTTGAGCGAAGCCAGTACGACGGGGAGCATCCAACCAATCCATGTCAGAAAAGGGTCATCGTCCAGCGCGCGTATTCATTACGGCGGGGGCCTGGACGAGAGTGGCGTTTTGCCGCCGCATTGTAACGCAAGGTTACATCGGCAATACAAGGCAAAAAATTGGGTTTGGAAGGGGGAAGTGGTAGCGCGTCCTACATTTTTAACTCAGATTTTTCCCATTCCTTGTAGTCCATTTCCGAATCATACTGCTGCCGCTGCCAAACCATTGCGACTGGAGAGATTGCGGCCTAGGCTCGGTCCGTCGTTGCCAAATCAACGACCGGCTTTGACAGGCTGACTATTCAAGTTTCCGTTGCAGCGCTTCATGGCAGCTGTGCATGGGGCACATTCGTGTGCGCCGGGTTCTTGGGTAACCGGTCTGTCAATCCATGTACAGCTGCCTCCATTCGTTTGACAGCGTTGCCAGGCGGCTCCACTTACCCAGGAGCTATCATGCGCAAAATAGTCCCCGATCCACCCTACTCCCTCGATTCCTCGTACATGCTGCAGGACACCCTGGTCCAGACCTCGGAATACGTCACCTGTGCTCTATCCGTCGCCCGCCAATCGGTGCAACTGAAACCCATCTCCCCCAGCTCGATCGTGATGCAGGCGGTCATCCATGAAATGGAAGTTGCCCATGCACTGGTGGAATCGGCGCTGATGCAGCTGCAGCGCCAAGTGCAGTTGCCGGCTGAACCTAGATCGTTGCACTAAGGCTCAGATGATGGGCTGCTCATGCCGGCCTCTTCGCGGGGCAAGCCCGCTCCCACAGGTCCTGCGGCGCCACCCCCGCAACCTGTGGGAGCGGGCTTGCCCCGCGAAGAGGCCGGCCCAGGCAACAGAAAATCCGGGAGAAAAACAATGACCACAGATGATACCCAGCGCCACACCACCGTAGGCAAAACCCGCTTCTACCAGGCAGAAGGCCAGACCCAACCGCTATTCCGCATCGAACCCGGCATCCCCTGCCAAGCCGCCCGCGAACAGGCATCTGAACTCATGGGCTACGTGCGAGACATGACCTTGACCGGCGTGATGGAGGGAGATGAGAAGCTGATCTGGGCTGCACATTACTTAAGCGCAATGGCCAAGGCGCTGCTGGATGATGCGGAGCTGGGGATGAAGGATAAGGTCACAAACCCCATCCGCAGCTGAAAATGCATACCCGTATGAATTCTTGACGCTCTGCGAGGTAAAAAATGATGAGTAAGACAACCAAACCCCAAGATATGCCAATCCTCGATCTGGATCTGAGTAATACCAAACCCTTCGAGGCTTCTCGATTCCTAGACAGCCCTGAGACGATTGCCGCGTTTCTCGCAGAAGCGTTGAGGGCTAACGATGCCCAGATCCTGATGCATGCACTTGGAGAGGTGGCAAAAGCTAGAGGCGTGAATCAGTTCGCTCAAGATGCGGGGGTAAATCGAGAGTCCCTTTACAAAACACTCAAAGGTGGCGACAAGACACGTTTCGCTACGATTCAGAAGCTGATGGTTGCATTGGGAGTGGAGCTGACAGTGAGGCCGCTTGATAAACAACCGGCTTTGTAAGCATGCCCGCATCGAAGCAAAGCGAGGGCGACGAAGCAGCGCAGACCCATGCCTACCAAGAGTGAAAGTCCATGCACAGCGCTGAATGCTTGGTGGGAAAGCCCGGCCCCACATGCCCAGCAGACGCTTGGGATCGCACGCCGAGCCAGACTACATCGAGCACAACGAAAAAGCCCCTGAAAACTCATCATTTTCAGGGGCTTCATCTACCACATGTAAGGCGGAGAGATAGGGATTTGAACTCTAAGTACTGTTGCCAGTACAACGGATTTCGAATCCGTTTTCAACCTCATATTCTTTTGGGCTTAATCTATAAAGACCAATGAATTCAGCTTGTTAAACGCAAAATAACGCAACAGGGTTCCACATTGTTCGGGGGAGCGATGCCCCCAAAATTCCCCCATGAAAATTGCTAGGATCTCACCCGAAAAAGCTGGCTATCTGCCCATTCTCGGCAAGGCTACCAACGACGGAGCGGTGTGAGGCATGGGTTCTGAGGTGGCGCGGGTCAAGCAGCGAGCCGCAAACAGAAAGCTGGTTGAAGATCTATACGCAAACTCGCATCAGGCGTACGTGGTGCATTACTCATGCGAGTCGTTCTACGAGAACTCCACAGGTGGGTCTACCAGGGTAACCTCGATCGCGATCCGAAACCTACAGTCGACTCAGACCAAATCGTGGTCCATTCACAAAGCAGCCGAGCTCCAAGGCTGTCTTGACCAGATCATTGTAAACTTCCCTGCGCTGGAAAAGGTGATGCTCGAAGGATATTTCGATTTCATGCGACAGCACAGCAGCTGCAGGTTCCTGCACTGGGACATACGGGATGAGAACTACGGTTTTTTCGCCCTTGAGCGCAGGCTTCGAACTCTCGGCGACCAGCCCTTCGAACTGCAAGATGACCGAAAAGTCGACCTCGCTCGGGTCCTAGTGGCGATTTATGGCCGCCAGTATGCATCTCACGAGTCGAAGTCAGGCAGGAAAGCCGAATTTTCAGCCTCGTTAAGCTCAATCAAATTGCCGACAAGGATGGCCTCACCGGCGCACAAGAGGCCGAAGCTTTCGTCAATGGGGGGTACCTGAAGCTTCATCAGTCCACGCTCCGCAAGCTCGATATGTTCTGCAACATCTTCGAGAATGCACGCGAAAATCTCAAAACCCTCGGCGGCTGGTTCGACGTGAACGGCATCCATCCAGTCCACATTGTCGAACAAGTGAAGGCTCATTGGGTCACGACTCTGATCGTTCTTGTGGCTCTCTGCTCGCGGCCGGCTACTAATATTGGGACGTGATATCTAAGCTCTGGGGCGGCGCAGGCGGAGCTGCATAGAGCGGCAGATCATCTGCAAGCTCTTTTGGCCACTGCTTCACTGCGAGCCCCCGCTTCTGCGAGAGAGCGAATGGAGCAAAGATTTCGTGGGGACGCAGCTTGCCCGCAAGGAGGCGGGAGTCTCCGGCGCCTACAACAAGGCGGCATACCTACGCCAGCGCCGGAAGACCATGAAGTGATACGCAGAGTACTTCGATGCACTTGAACACGGGACGGCTTTATCTCCCATGCCTGCGATCTGATAACTAGCCCTGCACATTATCTCCGTCGGCCGGCATGGCGCTGGCCGAGGCGGAAACGAACTTCTTGTCGAAGTGGTTCAGGAATGTCTCGATCAGATGGCCATGGTAATAGCCATACGCTCTTTGGGAAATGTTCTTTCCCTCAGGCCGGACTATTTTGAACAAAAGAGTTTTATTTTCTGGCTGGGGATCAGCTCGAAAAAACGCTTCGCGGGCGTACTGCTGCCCCTTGTGAGTAAACGAGCCAGTAGAAGTGATCTCCCAGGTAGTGATGGAACCTTCCTTCTCTTCCTGTGTGATCTTTTCCATGAACTCCTTGAGCAAGGCATTTGGGTTGGCCGTGAAAAACTTTACAGACATCATTAACCTCCGTGCGTAGTGAGGGTATTTTGATATCACATACGGAAGGCTGTTTGTAGCTCAGACTTTGGTCTAGTTGCAGGCATTGATTGCTGCCTTTAGCTGCTTTTCATATCCGATCCGCTGCCTTCGCTCAGCCAGCAACGCGCGCACCTTTGTCTGAAGGCTGTCGGATTTTCGAAGGTCGGCAGCTACCCACGCCGGTACTTCCACCTCCGGCGCTCGGCACGGCACCTGAACGGGCACCTCGACGCGCACGTACTGCACCTGCGGCTCGACCCTACCACCACAGCCAGCGAGCGCCATCGCGCACACCATGATCGCCGCCCTCATAACCCAAGCTCCGTATCGCGACCACACCGTGGCTGTCGCACCAGGTCTTTAGCGGTCGGAAACCTTGGATGCCGAACGACCGGCGCGCGGCCTTCTCCACCGCTGTGACAGTGGCGTGTCGGCAGCTTCGGCCAAGCTCATTCTCCTAGTGCGTGACCTTGCGCACCGCGGCGGATACGGTGGCCATGGCCGTTGCTTCGCGGCGGCTACCAATCTCGGCCTTCGTGGCAATCGCATAGTCACGCGGCTCAAGCGCCAGCTGCTCGGAGCGCTTCGAGGCCAACAGGTGCTCCAGGGCCTCGATGTAGTTTTCATGCATGGATGACTTGGCCCGGTTCCGTTCCTGCACAAGCTCCCAGAACTCACGGACCAGCTTTTTCTTGAAGGCCCGGACGATCTCGGTGTTGCGCATGAAGGTCAGCAGCAGCGTTGCCTGGGGTTCGTTCAGGAATGCGTATTCGGTAGGCCGGCGCCGGTACTTTCGGATTTGAAATCCAGAAGTCCGAACTCCTCCAGGTCGCCCTGATAGGAGCGGACCAACGCATCGTTGAAAACACATACGTGACCAAGGGTGGACTCAAGTCCTGCCGCGTTTGCCACCGACTCATCGAACAGCGCCGGCGCGCGTCCCAATCTCACTGAAGGAACTAGAGCATGCTTATTCTCACTAGAACAATCGGCGAATCCATCAAGATTTCCGACAACATCACCGTAGTCGTACTGGGCGTCAAAGGGAGCCAGGTCCGCCTGGGCGTCGAGGCGCCGATGTGGCCATCACGGGGCCAATCAACCGGTACATGCTCCTCCAGAGCCGCGAGTGGGCGATCGACATGGCCGCCTCTCTCCGGGCCGCACCTGTCGACTTGGTGATCGAGCGCTTGACCGGGGCCGAGGCGGGCCGGCCATGTAGCTACGCGGCCGGCATCAAGTCAGTGGTGGATGAGTTGAAAAACGCTGACGCGACAGGTCAGGCTGAAGAAGAGAACCTGACGCGTCAGGCCGGGAGGAAGCAATGAGCGAAAAAACCGAAGTGCTGACGGTTGAGGGCCTCGCCAAGCTGCTGGGCCGCACCGAAGCATCGATCATGGAAGGGATTCGCAGAGGCGTGCCTTGGCTGCCCAAGAGCTTCAAGATGGGCAACCGGCACTCCTGGCTGAGGCAAGATGCCGACCTGTTTCTAAATGAACTAAAGTCCGGCAAACCGCATTCGAGCAAGACTGGAAGAAAACGTAAAAATCCCCTTCCAAGCCTTAAGTTAGCACATAGCCAAACTTGATCAATCAATTTCGAGATACAGAGCGATAGGGTCAACCACCAGCTCGCTTCCTTTCCCATCGGTAAACAAGGAGTCAAGCTGTTGAAAGCACTCTACCGCACGCATGATCATATTTCTAAAACCATCGCTCTCGGATTCCTCATTTTCAGAGGGCAGAATGGAAGTCTCAGATTTGCTTGCCCGATTGGCTTGTGTAACAATGCCCACTAGCACAAGTTCAACATCTGAAAAGCGAGAGTAAGTTTTATAAATAAAATTCTCTTCATTCCTAAGGCAGTCTCTTTTCATATCTGCCTTTACCAGGAAATCGCCAGCGCTCATAAGAACGTCGAGCCGATCCTTCAAATGTGTTGAAATCAAACCCGCCAAAGAGGCATAGTTTGCTCTCTCATTCTCAGATTCTAGTTTTGCCTTTTCCGGCTCAGACAATACCGCCAGCTGCTTTCTAAGTATGCCGGCACGACCTGATTTGGATGTCGGGTCTTCAAGCTTAAGAATCTCTTGAATAACTTGCTCACGCTCATCATTACGCGAAACCACCGAGATGGCATCTTGCATGTCAACCAAAGAACCCATGACCTTCGCGATTTCAGCAGCATCTAGGAATTGCACCCGAGCTCTGACTCGGATCATTTTCTTACCTGACGCTATGAAACTTTCAATATCGGTGTCGCTTGTAGCAAAGAAAAGCTTGTCTAACTCGGTTAACTTAGACTCAAAGATAGAATATGCATAATCATGGAGAAATTTCTTCTCGATATTCGATGATGCGTTAGCAACTATCTCGCCAATCTTGCGACCGCTCAGAAAGGGTCCCGATTGGTGCCCTTCAGCCGATGCCGTTTCTCGAGATTCTTGAAGAATATACTCCGTCACTCCCTCCATAAGCTGAGAAGACATAGAGTACATCTTATACTCATCGAGGTAGACGAAGCTTTTCACGCACAGAAGTCCTTTTTAAAAAATCTTCATAGTATTTTTTTCGAGTGTTCACAATTGACCACCCTGCTAGAATCAAACCAAAAGCCCCGGCTAAAATACTAACTACAATTATCGCAGTATTCATGGCACTTCCCTCAATTGAGCGTGCGCGGTAGCAGCAGTTATTCTATCATAAACAGCCAGGTAAAGCAATACAGACACAAAGTCAAGACCCGCAGTTACCTTTAAAATCAAAGCTAAATTGATATTGGTTCCCAACTCTGAGAATAGCACCAGTAGATAGAAGGCAGAAAATAGGGTTAGGAATAAAGCAGCACACCCTGTAAAAAGCTGCCTCCAATGATCATCATCTGATGTCGTATACTTCATTTCCGTAAACACAGACACCTGCAGCACAATACCAAGAGCGATAAAGTCTGAAGCTGTAAACGGCTGGAAACTTCCTGCATCGTTCAGAAACAAATACGTAGAGAGCCGAAAAAAGATCGGAATCATTCCAAAAACAACAGTGAACAGTAGCCAGCGACGCCTGCCGTACTTATTAACCATTCGAGATCTCTGCGTTAACCAAGTTTTTCAGCCAAATGATCAGGACTAAGATGCGTGTACCGCTTGAGCATCGCCAATGTCTTGTGGCCCGTTATACTCGCGACTTCCATCATAGTGAAGCCGCGCTCGAAGAAACGACTGGTCGCCTCATGACGCAAGTCGTGAAGGCGCAGGCCTTCAATTCGGGCCGCCATGCAGGCCCGGGGAAAGTAGTTGCTGATCGTGTTGAGCGCCAAGCTGAAATACCGGCCGCCACCGATCGGGGTGGGCAAGCCCAGAAGTCACCTCGGACAGGTATCGGCCCAAGGCCTCGGCCAGCGTGGTGCTCTCGGCCTCGCGCATGTCCACGAAGCGTGCGCGCGACATGTTACCTTCGATCTCGGCAGCCCATCTCTGGGCTTCTACCTTGGTGTCAAAGGTGGCGGAAAGGGTTGGATATCCTTTGCGGCGGATCTGGGCACGCCAGGCGTCACCGCGCTTTTCGTAGTAGGCCATGGCGGAATGATAGCGAACGCCTGGGGGAATTACACGCTCCCCCATTCCCCCAAGCATCCCCCAAACGAAAAAAGCCCCGAGGGCTATACAGCGCTCGGGGCCTTTAATATGGCGGAGAGATAGGGATTTGAACCCTAGGTACTGTTGCCAGTACAACGGATTTCGAATCCGTCCCGTTCGACCACTCCGGCATCTCTCCAATGCCGCGCATCATACCAGCGAATTCTGAAAACGCAAACCTTTATTTTCAAAAAAATCACGTGGTATCAGGCGCTTGCGTGAACAGGCCGCTTACAGCGGCACGCCCAGGCGCTTGGCAACTTCTTCGTAGGCTTCGATCACGTCGCCCAGGCCCTGACGGAAGCGGTCCTTGTCCATCTTCTTGCGGGTTTCCTTGTCCCACAGGCGGCAGCCGTCCGGGCTGAACTCGTCGCCAAGGACGATTTGGCCGTGGAACACGCCGAACTCCAGCTTGAAGTCGACCAGCAGCAGGCCGGCGTCATCGAACAGCTTGTTCAGCACTTCGTTGACCTTCAGCGACAGCTTCTTCATCTCTGCCAGCTGCTCGGCGGTACCCCAGCCGAAGGCGACAACGTGCGATTCGTTGATGAACGGGTCGCCCTTCTCGTCGTTCTTCAGGAACAGCTCGAAGGTGGACGGCTCGAGCTTGATGCCCTCTTCCACGCCCAGGCGCTTGACCAGGCTGCCGGCGGCATAGTTACGCACCACGCACTCGACCGGGATCATGTCCAGCTTCTTGACCAGGCACTCGTTGTCGCCCAGCAGCTTGTCGAATTGGGTCGGCACGCCGGCTTCTTCGAGTTTCTGCATGATGAAGGCGTTGAACTTGTTGTTCACCATGCCTTTGCGGTCGAGTTGTTCGATGCGCTTGCCGTCGAACGCCGAGGTGTCGTTACGGAACAGCAGGATCAAGCGGTCGGCGTCGTCGGTCTTGTAAACCGATTTGGCCTTGCCGCGGTAGAGTTCTTCGCGTTTTTCCATGATTGGGCTCCGCTTGCTTGAGTGGTTGGGCTAGGCGATTTCGCGCCAGTCGAGCCCGTGTTCCTGATTCGCCACCTGGAGCCAGTCCGGGTCGCACCCAAGGGTGTCGACGAAACACTGGCGGGCCAGATGTGGCAGGTTGTTCTTGCTACTGAGGTGGGCCAGCACCAGGTGCTGCAGGTTGCTCCAGCCCAACTCGTTCACCAGGGTTGCAGCCTGGTGGTTGTTCAAATGGCCTTGCATGCCGCCAACCCGCTGCTTGAGAAAGCGTGGGTAGTGCCCGCGCGCCAGCAGGTCGCGGCAATGGTTGGCCTCGATCAGCAGTGCGTCCAGGCCCTGGTAGCGTTCCAGCAGCAGCGCATCGTACGAGCCCAGGTCGGTGAGCATGCCAAAGCGCCGGCGGCCGTCACTGATGACGTACTGCAGCGGCTCGTAGGCATCGTGCTCGACCCGCGCCGCGCTCACTTGCAGGCTACCGATGCGCAGGCTGTCGCCACAGGCGAGAAAACCGGCCACCTCCACCGGCTTGCGCAGGCCGCGCAAGGTCCCTTGGCTGAGGTAGACCGGTACATTGTAGCGCCGCGACAGCAAGCCCACCCCATGCACGTGGTCGGCATGTTCGTGGGTGACCAGCACCGCGCTCAGTTGCGCCGCCGACACCCCGAGCAGCGCCAGGCGCCGCTCGGTTTCACGCAGGGAGAACCCGCAATCGACCAGGATGTACGTGTCACCACTGGCGATCAGCGTGCCATTTCCCTGGCTGCCGCTTCCAAGTACCGCGAAGCGCACTTAACCCAGGTGGTCCTGAATGGCACTCAGCACGCGGCGAGCGACATCGGCCGGGGCCACGGTGTTGATGTTTTTCTCGACGGTAACCTGCACGCTCTCGCCGACCTTGCTCAGGCGCACCTGATAACGCTCGGCACGGGCTTCGCGCTCTTCCTTGGTCGGCGCACTGCCGAACATGCGGCTGAAGAAGCCAGGCTCGTTCTGCTTGTCGTCAGGTTTTTCCGACAGGTTGATGTAGTACAGGCCCAAGCTGCGGTTGATGTCCTCGACGCGCCATTCGCCGCCCTGCTCCAGAGCGCGGCCCACGCCGGACCAGGCACGGTCCAGGTCGGAGCCGAGGAACAGCACCGGGTTGCCGCTGCCGTCTTCGCTCAGGCTGACGCGGCTCGGCGCATCGAAATCGCGCGCGGCCAGCAGCGAGACCGAACCGCCCTTCTCGGCGCTGCGGTTCATGCTGGCGAGCATTTCGTCGACCAGCAGCGCATCGGCGCCGGTGTTCGCGGAGGTGGACGGGAACGCCGTGTCGGCGGTGCTGCCGGCCGGGCGCTCGACGCTGACGATGTACACCTCGGAGGTGTTGCGCTGCACGCCAGGCTCCATGCGCACACGGACGCGCACTTCGCTGTCACCGCTGCTGGCGGTGCTCGCCAGGCGCTGGCCGAGCGAGGCCGACAGTTCGTCGAAACGCTGCCAGCTGGTGCTGAACTCGCCGGTTTGCGGGCGCTCTTCGACAATGCGGAAGCCGTTGTCCTCGAAGAACTGATGCGCCACAGGCCAGACTTCGGCCGGCGAACGCTGGGCCAGCACCCAACGGCTGCTGCCGCTGCGCTGCAGGCTGAAGTCGCTGACTTCGGCACCGCCGGTCAGGGGTTGCGGGCGCGGCACTTCGAACTCGCCCTTGGCATTGTCGTCGGCGACGTTGCGTGGGATCGGCAGCAGCGGGTCAAGGCGCTTGACGTTGCTGGCGTCCTGCGGCAGCTGCATTGGCGCGGTGGGGTGCGCCTGCAGGTAATCGCTGCCGCGGTCGCGGAAATAGCCATCCTCGCCCCACAGCCAGCCACACCCACTGGTGCTGGAAATGATCAGGGCGAGCGCGGAAAGACCAGCCAGTCGCTTCATGCGGTGTACTTCCTCTTAAACCAGTACGCCGGACTGGCGCAAGGCAGTACGGACTTTTTCGTGACAGCCTTCGCTCAGCCAGGTCAGCGGCAGGCGAATACCTTTGTGCATCAGGCCCATTTCAACGAGCGCGAACTTCACCGGGATCGGGTTGGCTTCGCAGAACAGGTCTTTGTGCAGCGGCATGAGTGTTTCGTTGATTGCGCGGGCCTTCTCGGCATTGCCCTCAAGGGCGGCCTCGCACAGGTCGGCCATTTCGCGCGGGGCGACGTTGGCAGTAACGGAGATGTTGCCTTTGCCGCCCATCAGGATCAGCTCGACGGCAGTCGGGTCATCGCCAGACAGCACGATGAAGTCTTCGCTGACGCCATCGAGGATGGCCTTGGCGCGCACCAGGTCGCCGGTGGCTTCCTTGATGCCGATGATGTTCGGCACGCTCGACAGGCGGATCACGGTCTCGGCCTGCATGTCGCAGGAGGTGCGGCCGGGTACGTTGTAGAGGATCTGCGGGATGTCGACGGCTTCGGCGATGTGCTTGAAGTGCTGGTACAAGCCCTCTTGGGTCGGCTTGTTGTAGTACGGCACTACCAGCAGGCAGGCGTCGGCGCCAGCGTTCTTGGCGTTCTGGGTCAGGTGCACGGCTTCGGCAGTGGAGTTTGCACCGGTACCGGCAATGACCGGCACATTACGCTTGCTGCGCTTGACGCGCTCGACCACGTGCTTGATGACCAGGATGTGCTCTTCGACATCCAGCGTGGCGGACTCACCGGTGGTGCCGACAGCGACGATCGCGTGGGTGCCATTTTCCAGGTGGAAGTCTACAAGTTTGTCGAGGCTGTCCCAATCAAGACGCCCTTGTGCATCCATGGGTGTGACCAATGCCACCATACTGCCCGCAATCATGTAACTGCTCCTGCCGGAAAAAGAGAGCGGTAATGGTACTGGGGGCATCGGCCTTGCACAAGCGAAGCAGGCGGGCGGAGCATTCCCCTCGGCGCCTTATTTCGCTACCCTTGACCCTTTGATCGGTGCAGCGCGGCCCGCCGGGCCGTCGACCTTGCTCCCCGGCCAGCGTCCACGTCCTCGCATGCGAGCCCCGGGCCCTGCCGACAGGAGGCTTTCGCCCGTCCTGTGCCGACCGCTCATCGCTTTAGGAATGCTGCATGTCCACCCCCACCGTCCGCGAACAATTCCTTGTCATCAGTGCCTTGGGCCCCAACCCGATGGAGCTGGCCAACGTCCTCAGCCGCGCTGCCTTCGAAAACCGCTGCGCGGTCGTCACTTCGCGCCTGAGCCGCCATGGCGAGACCAGCGCCCTGGTATTGCAGGTAGGCGGCAGCTGGGATGCCCTGGCCCGCTTCGAGTCCACCCTCCCGGGCCTTGGCAAGAAGCACGGCCTGACCCTGGACGTGGTGCGCAGCGCCGACCAGGAAGTACGCCCGCAGGCCCTGCCTTATGTGGCCTACGTCAGCGCCGCCTACCGCCCGGACATCATCAACGAGCTGTGCCAGTTCTTCCTCGACCACCGTGTCGAGCTCGAAGCCATGACCTGCGACACCTACCTGGCGCCGCAAACCGGCAGCAGCATGCTCAATGCCCAGTTCACCGTGATCCTGCCGGCCGGCACCCAGATCAGCTGGCTGCGCGACCAGTTCCTCGACTTTGCCGACGCCCTCAACCTGGACGCGCTGATCGAACCTTGGCGCCCACAGAACCCTGTGTAAGGAATGCATCCATGGCAGTAGCACTCGACCAACCCGTCGCCGACTTCCAGGCCCAGGCCACCAGCGGCCAGTCCGTTAGCCTGGCCGAGCTCAAGGGCCGCCAGGTGGTGGTGTACTTCTACCCCAAGGACAGCACACCAGGCTGCACCACCCAAGGCCAGGGTTTCCGCGACCAGCATGCGGCCTTTGCGGCGGCCAACACCGTGGTGTTCGGCGTGTCGCGTGACGGCCTCAAGTCGCACGAGAACTTCAAGGCCAAGCAGGGCTTCCCGTTCGAGCTGATCAGCGACAAGGACGAGGCGCTGTGCCAACTGTTCGATGTGATCAAGCTGAAAAAGCTGTATGGCAAGGAATACATGGGCGTTGACCGCAGCACCTTCCTCATCGACAAGGACGGTGTGTTGCGCCAGGAATGGCGTGGCGTGAAAGTGCCGGGGCATGTGGATGCCGTGCTGGCAGCCGCTCAGGCGCTGAACAAGGCTTGAGAATGGCTGGGGCCGCTTTGCGCCCCATCGCCGGCAAGCCGGCTCCCATACTGTTCGGTGTTGCACCGCGGTTGTGGG
>NZ_JBFPFX010000029.1:0-79330 GCF_047978245.1 Pseudomonas sp. LFS044 | reverse complement strand
AAAAATTGGGTCATGCCAACAAGGCTGGCAACTATGGCCTCACAGGCCATGGCACGTTGCAACAAATGTAGGAGCGGGCTTGCCCGCGATGCGCCGCGCGGGCGGCGCTCGGTCTCATGAACACCGCATCTTCAACGTATATCCCACAGCAACCCCACCAAGTCCCGCTTTTGGCACAAGCACGGCAACCCGCCTGAGTTACCATCCTGCGCTGTGAACCCTTCCCCCACAGGAGTGCAGCCCGTGACCGAGTACAGCGCGTTCAAGGTCGAACTGACCGACAACATCGCCCATGTGCAGATCAACCGCCCGGAAAAGGTCAACGCGATGAACGCGGCCTTCTGGGAAGAAATCGTCGATATCTTCCAGTGGATCGACGACACCGACGCGGTGCGCGCGGTGGTCATCAGTGGCGCGGGCAAGCACTTTTCCTCGGGCATCGACCTGATGATGCTGGCCTCGCTGGCCGGCCAGATGGGCAAGGACGTGGGCCGCAACGCGCGCCTGCTGCGCCGCACCATCCTGCGCCTGCAGGCTTCGTTCAATGCCGTGGACAACTGCCGCAAGCCGGTGCTGGCGGCGATCCAGGGCTACTGCATCGGCGGCGCCATCGACCTGGTTTCGGCGTGCGACATGCGCTATTGCAGCGCGGACGCGCAGTTCTCGATCAAGGAAATCGACATGGGCATGGCCGCCGATGTCGGCACCCTGCAACGTTTGCCACGGATCATCGGCGACGGCATCATGCGTGAGCTGGCCTTCACCGGGCGCAACGTCGAGGCCGAGGAGGCACTGCGCATCGGCCTGGTGAACCGGGTCTATGATGATCAGGCTGCGCTGCTCGACGGGGTCTTTGCCATCGCCCGCGAGATTGCCGCAAAATCGCCGATCGCCGTGGCCGGCACCAAGGAAATGCTCAGCTACATGCGCGACCATCGCATCGACGATGGCCTGGAATACATCGCCACCTGGAACGCCGCGATGCTGCAGTCCGAAGACCTGCGCGTGGCCGTGGCAGCACACATGAGCAAACAGAAACCGACGTTCGCCGACTGACCGGGCCGGGGGACGCAGCAAAGGAACCCCCGACATGTCAGCACGCTGGACTACCGCAGTACTCGACCCGCAGATCACCGGGGGCTGGGCCGTTGCCCGCAGCCCGGAGGGGTTTCTGGTGGACGCCAACGGTGCGCTGTTCCCACGCGACTGGCTAAAGCGCCAGGACCTCGACGTCTTGGCCGAGCACGGTATCGGCCACTTCGACGGCGAGCCGGTGTTCCTGCTCGAGCTGCGCACCACCGCCGAGGTGCCAGGCTGCAGCTGGCGCGGGTTGCGCGCCTTCATGCTCGAAGGCGACTTCGACCTCTACAAAGTCCTCGGCTATGCCGCGCAGATCGGCACCTGGGCCCGCGAGCACCGCTTCTGCGGCAGTTGCGGCCAGCCGATGACGCAGGTGCGCTGGGAGCGGGCGATGTACTGCCAGCCTTGCGACCTGCGCAGCTACCCGCGCATTTCGCCGAGCATGATCGTGCTGGTGACCCGTGGCGACGAGATTCTGCTGGCGCGTTCGCCGCGCTTCGTCACCGGTGTGTACAGCACCCTGGCAGGCTTCGCCGAGCCGGGCGAGTCGGCCGAGGACTGCCTGGTGCGCGAAGTGCGTGAGGAGGTGGCGGTCGAGGTGCGCAACATCGAGTACATCGGCAGCCAGTGCTGGCCATTCCCGCATTCGATGATGCTGGGTTTTCACGCGCAATACGCCGGTGGCGACATCGTCATGCAGCCGGACGAGATCGAGGACGCCCAGTGGTTCAACGTACACGAGCTGCCGCCGCTGCCGGCCGGGCGATCGATCGCCCGGTACTTGATCGATTTGTATGTGGCCCGCCGCTTAGGCCTGCCCGAACCAGTGCTGCCACGCTAGGCGCACGGTCAGTGCCAGCACCACGGTGATGAACACAGGGCGGATGAATTTGCTGCCACCGCTGATCGCCGTGCGTGCGCCGAAGAACGCGCCGACCATCACCGACAGGCCCATGCAGAGGCCGACAACGTAGTCCACCTGCCCGGAAATGATGAACACCGTCAGCGCCGCGATGTTGCTGACGAAGTTCATGCTGCGCGCAACGCCGCTGGCGCGGACCAGGTCGATGGGGTAGAGCAGCAGCGTGCTCACGGTCCAGAACGCGCCGGTGCCGGGGCCGGCCACACCGTCATAGAAGCCCAGGGTAAAGCCCTGCGGGAACTGCCACTTCTTCTTGATGGGCGCATCGGCGTCCAGCGGCGCCTTGGGTGTGCCGCCGAACAGCAGGTAGATACCACAGGCGAAGACGATCACCGGGAGCATCTTGTTCAGCCATTCGGCGGGCATGTAGTGGGCGATCACTGCACCGATCAATGCACCGAGCAGCGTGGCGAACAAGGCCGGGCGCCACTGCGCCGGATGGAACAGCTTGCGTTTGTAGTAGGTGAAGCCGGCCGTGGCCGAGCCGAAGGTCGAGCTGAGCTTGTTGGTACCCAGCACCAGGTGCGGGGGCATGCCGGCGGTGAGCAGCGCCGGGGTAGTCAGCAGGCCGCCACCGCCGGCGATGGCGTCGATGAATCCGGCGACGAAGGCCACCAGGGCGAGGATCAGCAGGGTGAGGGGTTCTACGGTGAGTTCGAAGGGCATTGGAATTCGGCAGGCAGGAAGGCAGGGTGCGGCAAACTGCCGCGCTGGAAGCGCAACATGGTAATGCCGGGAGGGATGGGTTGCCAGTGCCGGCCTCTTCGGGCTTGCCCGCGAAGAGGCCGGCTTTGAAACACTGCTCAGCTACGGATAAAGGCCAGCAAATCCGCATTGATCACATCGGCATGGGTGGTCGGCATGCCATGCGGGAAGCCCTTGTACGTCTTCAATGTGCCATTGGGCAGCAGCTTGGCCGACAGCGGCCCGGCGTTTTCGTAGGGCACGATCTGGTCATCATCGCCGTGCATCACCAGCACTGGCTGCTGGATCTTCTTCAGGTCTTCGGTGAAATCGGTCTGGGAAAACGCCACGATCCCGTCGTAATGGGCCTTGGCGCTGCCGATCATGCCTTGGCGCCACCAATTGGCAATGACCCCTTCGGCAGGCTCGGCATTTGGCCGGTTATAGCCATAGAACGGCCCGGTCGGCACATCGCGGTAGAACTGCGCCCGGTTACTCGCCACCTGTGCCTGGAAGCCATCGAATACTGACTTGGGCAGGCCGCCGGGGTTGCTTGGGGTCTGTACCATCAGCGGCGGTACCGCGGCGATCAGCACCGCTTTGGCCACGTTGTCGCCGGGGTAACGGGCCATGTAGCGCACCACTTCGCCGCCACCGGTGGAATGGCCGACATGCACCGCGCCCTGAATCCCCAGGTGCTCGACCACGGCGGCTACGTCATCGGCGTAGTGGTCCATGTCATGACCGTCCCACACCTGGCTGGAGCGGCCATGGCCGCGGCGATCATGGGCCACGACACGGAAGCCCTGGGCGAGGAAGAACAGCAGTTGGGCGTCCCAGTCGTCGGCGCTGAGCGGCCAGCCGTGGTGGAAGTGAATGACCGGCGCATCGCGCGGGCCCCAGTCCTTGTAGAAGATTTGAACGCCATCTTTCGTGGTCACGTAGCTCATGGTCGCGTCTCCTCTGTGCAGGGGGTTGCAAGGTGAGCTATTGAGGATAGGAGAGATTTTTGTGTTGTCAGTTCTGGCCTCATCGCCGGCAAGCCGGCTCCCACGCAGACACCACTCGTGGGAGCCGGATCGGTAGGGTCAGTGTTGGTTTCAAAGGAACCAGCGGTATTCCCTGGCACTGACCTCCTGCATAAATGCCAGGTGGTCCTGGCGCTTGTTCTCGCAGTACACCATCACGAATTCTTCGCCCAGCCCTTCATTCACGGCCGGGTGCCCATGCATGGCCGAGACCGCGCTCAGCATGTCCGTGGGAAAGTCGATCCCGCTGCTGCGGTCCTCATTCAGCGGCGCAATCGGCTCCTGCCCGGCATCCAGCCCGTGCTCCATGCCACACAGGATGGCCGCCAGCACCAGGTACGGGTTGGCATCCGCGCCTGCCAGCCGGTGCTCGATACGCACATTGCGTGCATCCGACTCGGGGATGCGTATGCACGCATCACGGTCCTCAAAGCCCCAACTGGCGCGGCTGGCGGCATTGACCATGGCGCCATACCGGCGAAACGCATTGTGGTTGGCGGCAAAGATCGGCATGCAGTGTGGGAGCAACGCCAGGCAGCCGGCCACCGCGTGGCGCAGTGGCCGTTGCTGGTCGGCCGCCAGCAGGTTGTTGCCGGCGGTGTCGTACAGGCTGACGTGCACATGCATGCCGCTGCCCGGTGCCTGCAGGTAGGGTTTGCTCATGAACGAGGCGCGCAGCCCGTGCTTGAGTGCCACACCGCGCGTGCTACGGCAGAACAAGGCCGCCCAGTCGGCGGCGCGCAGGCCGTCGTCGCAGTGGCCGAAGTTGATCTCGAACTGGCCGGGGCCCAGTTCGGCGGTGATGACGTTGGCGTCGATCCCTTGTGCGTTGGCCGTTGCCACCATGTCACGCAGCACATCGCTGAACCGCGACAGCCGCTCGATGTGCATGTTCGGCTGATCGTCCGGGTCATCGGTGAAGGGGTCGTGCGGGAACTGCGGCAGCCCTTGCTTGAGTGCCCGGTCGAACAGGTAGAACTCCAGCTCGAACGCCACCACCGGGCGAATGCCGCGCCGCTCCAGGCGCTGCAGTACGCGGGCGAGCACTTCTCGTGGCTCGAACTCGATGGGCGCTGCGGTGCCATCGGAGCTGATCAGCATCTGGCCCAGCGGCTCGCGCTCCCAGGTGACCGGCTTGAGGGTGCCGGGGATCAAGCGTCGCAAGGCATCCGGGTCTCCATCGTTGAAGCAGTAGTCGCCAATCGGAAACAGCCCGCCTTGCACGCCCAGCAACACGCAGTTCTGCGGCAGTTTCAGCGGGCTGCCGGCGGCGACCTTTTCGAGCATGTCGATGGGGTAGCGCTTGCCGTAGAAATGCCCGGGGATGTCCAGGCTCAGCAGGTCGACGTGGCGTACATCGGGATAACGGGCGCGGAAGGCGCGCACTTCACTGAGCAGATCGGCAAAGCCTGTAGTTATTGTTGTCATGCTGTGCTCTCATCGGAAAACCCAGAGGACGCGGGTCGTCTGGGTGGTCAGGTTGGCGTAGCGAAACTGGCTGTGTGGCGGTAGCTGGAAGCTGTCGTTGGGGCCGAGTGTCACTGCTTCTTCGCGGCCTTCGAGCCACAGGGTCAGCTCGCCCTCAAGCACGAAACCGCCTTGTTCGGAGCTGTCGTCCAGGTGCCCCTCGCCACTGCTGGCGCCGGGCGCCAGGTGGCTTTCGAGCATGGCGAAGCTGCCGTGCAGGGTGGGGGACACCAGCACGTCGCTGATGCCTTCGGCGTAGTAGATCGTGCGCCGCTCGCCCGGGCGGGTGACCCAGTCCAGTTCACGGGGTTGACTGGCTTGGTAGAAGTAGGTGGTGGGGACGCGCAGCGCCTCGCTGATGGCGGTCAGGTCGGCCACGGTGGGTTGCGACAGGCCGCGCTCGACCTGGGACAGAAAGCCCAGCGAGCGCTTGACCTGGGTGGCCAGCTCGCCGAGGGTCAGCCCGCGGTGCTTGCGCAGGTCGCGGATCAGCAGTGCCAGGCCCTGGGCGTCTTCAGACATGATCGCGCATCCGGTACCAGGCTTTGGCGGCGGCCTCTAGCGGGGCGGCCAGGAAGTCACCACCAGGGAAGCGGCCATTGTCGATGCCCTGGTACAACGCCAGCAGGTCGTCGTCGCCGAGGATTGCATCACTCACCGCCCGCGCGCCGGCCAGGGTCGGCAGCACACCATGGCCAGAGAAGCCTTGCAGCCAGTAGCGCTGGCCTTCGCGGCCGATATCCGGGGTGCGCTGGATACTGCAGTCGATGTGCCCGCCCCAGGCATAGTCGATGGCCACGCCGGCCAGCTGCGGGAACACCCGCTCCAGGTAGGGGCGAGTGGCGCTGGCGACATCCTTGGGAATACCGCCCAGGTAAGTGCAACCGCCGCCGAAGAGCAGGCGGTTGTCCGGGGTGAGGCGGAAGTAGTCGGGCACGAACTGGTTGTCGATCACGCAGCTGTTGCGTGGCAGCAGCGAACGGGCGAAGTCCGCATCCAGCGGTGCGGTGGCCACCTGGTACGAGCCGACCGGCAGCAGCCGGCGCGACAGGTTGCGGTCGAGGCGGTCGATGTAGGCGTTGCAGGCCAGCACCAGCACCTCACAGTGCACCTCGCCCTGGGCGGTGTGGGCGACATAGCCATTGGCGGTCTGCTGGTAATCCAGCACATGGCTTTGCTCGAATATTCGGCTGCCCGCGGCTTCGAGGGTGGCGGCCAAGCCCTGGGCCAGCTTCAGCGGGTTGAGGTGCGCGCCTTTGGCGTCGTACAGCGCGACCTGGTAGCGCGGGCTGTCGATCCATTGTGGCAGTTCGTCACGGCCGATCAGGCGCAGGGCGTCATAGCCCCATTTTTGCTCGGCATCCTGCAATGCCTCCTCGAGCATTTTCACGCGGCGCGGTAGCACCGATGTCCACAGGCTGCCCACGCGGTAGTCGATTTCGAAGCCATGGCGCTGTGGCAGTTCACGCAGTTCTTCGGCGGCCCAGCACATGCTGGCCCACAAGCGCCGGGTGCGCTCCACCCCCAGTGCCTTTTCCAGGGGCGGCATGTCGCACGACCAGCCCAGCAATGCCTGGCCACCATTGCGGCCGGAGGCGGCCCAGGCCACCCGGCTGGCTTCCAGCAGGGTGACGCGCTTGCCGGCCATGGCCAGGCGCAGGGCGGTGTGCAGCCCGCTGAAACCGGCGCCTATGATCAGCACGTCGGTGTCGTGCCGGCCTTGCAGGGTAGGGCGCAGGGGAATGCTGGCGGGGTAAGTCTGGGCGTAGTAAGTAGCAACGTGCTGGGCGGATTGCTTGAACATGCCGGAGCCTCATGAAATTTATTGTGTTTATTTTCATGAAAATTTAGCAGGGAATTTTCATATCGCCAGTTACGCCGTGCGGGCTTTATGATCGTGGGGCCGCTGGGCGACCCATTGCCGACACAAGGCCGCGCCCTTGCCGGGGTGATGGAGCGGTCGCAAGGCTGCCAAGCAAACCCGTGGACCTGACAGGAATACCTATGCGCCGCCTGCCTTCCCTGACCGCCCTGCGCACCTTCGAGTGCGCTGCCCGCCATGGCCATTTCGGCCGCGCCGCTGCCGAGCTGTGCGTCACCGACAGTGCGGTAAGCCACCAGATCCGCCAACTGGAAGAGCAGCTTGGCGTCACCCTGTTCGAGCGCGTTGGCCGCCAGGTGCGCCCCAGCGCCGAGGCCCAGCGCCTGCTGCATCACCTGCAGCAGGCCTTCGAATTGATCGGCAAGGCCTGCGACGACCTGCGTGACCCGGCGTCGCAAGCAGTGCTGCGGGTTGCAGTGACGGCAGAGCTGGCGCAGAAATGGCTGGTGGCCCGGCTCGCCGATTTCAGCAACCGCTACCCGCACATCACCCTGCACCTGCACGAGCAGCCGATCGATGCCGGGGCGCCTGCGCTCGATGTCGACCTGGCGATCACTTATGGCACCAGCACCCTCGACGCCAGTACCCACTTTGTCAGGCCACTGCCGCTGTTGCAGTTCTTCCCGGTGTGCAGCCCCGGCCTGTTCAACCAGGGCGGCCTCAAGCGCCCGCGCGACCTGGTGCGCCATTGCCTGCTGCATGACGACCAGGATGGCCGCACCTGGACCACCTGGCTGGCCACCCATGCCGAAGATGCCTTGCCCACCCGCCAGTTGTATTTCCCACACGCTGCCCTGGCGCTGGAGGCCGCATTGCTCGGGCAGGGGGTCGCGATGGGCGACAACCTGACCTGCCAGGGCGACCTGCAGAGCGGCAAACTGGTGCGGCCTTTCACTGCAAGCGTGACCGCCCAGGGGCAGTACGCGCTGGTGTGTGAGCGGTTGCGCCTGGAGCGCGCGGCGGTGGCGCAGTTCATCGATTGGTTCATCGAACAGCTGGGCGATAGCTGAATTCAATTCAACTATCGCTGAGTTTTCATCGTTGGAAGCCGGCCGCGTGCCGGCGTAGCGTGCAGTCATCACTCATCGACACGAGGTTGACCCATGGCACGTTCGCTCAGCACCACTCCCAAAGCCGATGGTTTCCGCTTGCCGGGCGAATTCGAGCGCAAGGCCGGCTGCTGGCTCGGCTGGCCCGAGCGGCCTGATGTGTGGCGCAATGGCGCCAAGCCCGCGCAAAAAGTCTGGGTCGAAATTGCCAGCGCCATCGCCTCCAGCGAGCCGGTCACGGTGTGCGCTTCTGCTGCGCAATATGCCAACGCCCGGCGCCTGCTGCCAGCGCAAGTGCGGGTGGTGGAAATGACCTGCAACGATACCTGGTTCCGTGACAGCGGCGCCTGCTTCGTGGTCAATGACAGCAGCGGTGAAGTGCGCGGCGTGGACTTCGAATTCAATGCTTACGGTGGTTTGGACGGCGGCCTTTATTACCCCTGGGACAAAGATGACCAGATCGCCCAGAAAATCCTCGAGATCGAAAACCTGGACCGCTACCGCGCGCCGCTGATCGCCGAACTTGGCGGCATCCAGAGCGACGGCCAGGGCAGCCTGCTGACCACCGAGCAGTGCCTGCTCAACCGCAACCGCAATGCCCACCTGGGCAAGCAGGAGGTCACGCGCCGGCTGCAGGACTATCTGGGCGCCGATCAGGTGATCTGGCTGCCGCGCGGTTGCAAGTTCGATGAAACCGATGGCCACGTCGACGACCTGGCGTGCTTCGTACGGCCGGGTGAAGTCGTGCTGCAATGGACGGACAACCGCGATGACCCGCAATGGGAAATCTACCAGGAGGCTTACGACATCCTGCGCAGCACCCGCGACGCCCGGGGGCGTGAGCTCAAGGTCCACAAGCTGCCACAGCCCGAAGTGCTGCAGTGGACGGCTGAGGAAGCCGCCGGGCTGGACCAGGTCGAAGGTACGCACCTGCGTGAGGCAGGCACCCGCATCTGCGCTTCGTACATCAACTACTACGCAGGCAATTCGGCCATCGTCGTGCCGCTGTTCGGCGACCGCAACGACAGTGTTGCTCAGGCGACGCTGGCCGAGCTGTTCCCCGAGCATCGCATCATCGGCATCCACAACTCGCGGGAAATCCTCCTGGGTGGTGGCAACGTCGCCTGCATCACCATGCCGCAATACGCCGGGGGCCGTCGCTGATGAAATTTCCTCTGCTGGCGGCTGCGGTCGCCCTGGGTTGCGCGGCGTCGGTGGCCCAGGCAGCCGACGCACAACAGCCAACCGTCAACCTGTATATCTGGGGCGAATACCTGGCCCCGGATACCCTGACCAACTTCGAGAAGGAAACCGGCATCCGCGTGACCGCCGACCACTTCGATTCGCTGGAAACCGCCGAGACCAAGTTGCTAACCGGCGGCAGTGGCTACGATGTGGTGCTCAGTGCCGGCCAGCACTTGAGCCGAGCGATTGCCAGCGGCGCCCTGCAGCCGTTGGACAAGGCCCGGCTGCCCCACCTGGCAGGCGTTGGCGAAGAGTTCCGCCAGCACATGGCATTGTTCGACCCTGGCAACCGTTATGCCGGCACCTATGCCTGGGGCACCACAGGGGTGGGCTATCAGCAGCAGGCGGTGACGGCGCGCATGGCCGGGGCACCGGTGGGGAGCTGGGCAATGCTGTTCGACCCCCAGGTGGTGGCGAAATTCGCCGATTGCGGGGTGAGCCTGCTCAATGACCCCAACGAGGTGTTCGCCGCGGTCATGCGTTACATGGGGCTGGATATCAACCAGCAACGCATCGAGGACCTCAAGGCGGCGGAGGCGCAATTGCGCAAGGTCCGCCCGTACATCCGCTACTTCGACAATGACCGCAACATCAATGACCTGGCCAATGGCGAAACCTGCGTGGCGATGTCGTGGAATGGTAACGTTGCGATCGCCCAGGCACAGGCGCAGCAGGCGGGCAAGGCATTTGCGCTTAACTACAGCATCCCCGAGGAAGGCACCCTCATCTGGCTGGATGCGCTGGTGGTGCCCAAGGATGCGCCGCACCCGGAGGCAGCCTGGAAACTGCTGGATTACCTGATGCGGCCGGAGGTGATTGCGCCGATCACCGATACCATTCATTACGCCAATGCGGTCACGGCGGCTGACAGCCTGGTGGATGCCAGCATTCGCAACGCGCCGGGGACGTACCCGCCAGCGCAGGTGAGGGCCCGGTTGTATGGCAAGAATGACAATGGCAAGGCGTTCAACCGGGCGCTGACGCGGGCGTTCAGTCGGTTGAAAAGTGGCACCTAAGGTTGAAAGATGGGTTGCCGGTGCTGGCCCCTTCGCGGGTCAAGCCCGCTCCCACAGGTTCACCACTGCCTTGAGGCTTGGGCAATCCTGTGGGAGCGGGCTTGCCCCGCGAAGAGGCCAGCACTGACACTCAATCAGCTGGGCTTTGCAGCCGTCTTGCGCCGGGGCTGCCTAGGCTTGCTTCCAGCCGCCTTGCCTTTGCTCCTGCCCTTTTTCTTCCACGGCGCCGCTTTGCCCACCGCCGGCCCGCTGATGGTCATGCGCATGCCGCTGCAGCGCTCCACCAGCTTGCCCATCCACGCCGACTGACGGGCAACGAACTCTTCAAGGCTCATTTCGCCACTCTGCACCATGTCCAGCGCTTGCTCCCAGATCGCCGTGGTGCCCGGGTCGGCGATGGCGCGGGGCACGGCGTCGATCAGGCTGAAGGCGGCAGGTGTGGCGGCCAGGGCCTTGCCGTTTTTGGTCAGGTAGCCGCGGTCGAGCAGGCCCTGGATGATGCTGGCGCGGGTGGCCTCGGTGCCGATGCCGGTGGTTTCCTTGAGCTTCTGTTTCAGTCGCGGGTCGTCCACCAGCTTGGCGACGTTCTTCATGGCCTTGATCAGGTCACCCTCCGTGAACGGTTTGGGCGGCTGGGTCCACAGGTCTTTCAGCTGCAGGCCCTGCACGGCGCAGTCCTGGCCTTCACGCAAGGCTGGCAGTACCTGGGCCGGCGGTGCTTCGCGGCCTTTGGCCGGGGTCAGCGCCTCGGGCAGGGCGCGACGCCAGCCCGGTTCGACGATCTGCTTGCCCACAGCGCGCAGCGCATGGCCTGCACAGTCGAACTCGGCCTGGGTGCGGTCATACTCGTGGTTGGGCAGGAACTGCGCCAGGTAACGGGCGCGGATCAGGGTGTAGACCGCCTTGTGCTTGGCCGGCAGGCGTGAGGGGTCGCTGGCGGCAGCGGTGGGGATGATGCCGTGGTGAGCGGTGACCTTGGTGTCGTTCCAGGCCCGCGAACGGCGCTGGGGCTCTAGGTGCGCCTGCAGCGGCGCCAGGCTGGCATCGGCGCGCTGCAGGGCAGCGAGGATGGCTGGCGCTTCGCTGTGCTGGCTGAGGGGCAGGTAGCCGCAGTCGCTGCGCGGGTAGGTGATCAGCTTGTGGGTTTCGTACAGGGCCTGGGCAATGTCCAGGGTTTCCTGGGCGCCCAGGCCGAACTTTTTCGAGCACAGCTCCTGCAGGGTGCCGAGGTCGAAGGGCAGGGGCGCAGCCTCGCGCACGCGCTCGGTGGCGACCTTGATCACCCGTGCCGAGCCGGCGTTGCCCATGTCGGCAGCGGCTTGTTGGGCCAGCGCCTGGTTGAGGCAGCGGCCCTGGTCGTCGCAGGCGTCTTCCGGCGCCCGCCATTGGGCATTGAAGCGCTGGCCGGTATGTTCGAGCTGGACGTCGATGGCCCAGAACGGTACCGGGACGAAATCGGCGATGCTGCGGTCGCGGTCCACCACCAGGCGCAGCGTCGGCGTTTGCACACGGCCTACTGGCAGCACGCCCTGGTAACCGGATTGGCGACCGAGCAGGGTGAACAGCCGGCTCATGTTCATGCCAATCAGCCAGTCGGCGCGGGAGCGGCCCAAGGCCGAGTGGTACAGGTTGAAGGTTTCCTGCCCGGGCAGCAGGCGGGCCAGGGCCTTGCGGATCGACGCGTCGTCCAGTGCGGACAACCACAGGCGCTGGATCGGCCCACGGTAGCGGCAATGCTCGACCAGTTCGCGGGCGATCATCTCGCCCTCGCGGTCGGCGTCGGTGGCGATGACCAGTTCGCGGGCTTCACCGAGCAGGCGCTTGACGGCCTTGAACTGGCTGGCGGTCTTGGGCTTGACCAGCATTTTCCACTTTTCCGGGATGATCGGCAGGTCGGCGAGGTTCCAGCGCTTGTAGCGTTCGTCGTAGCTGTCAGGCGGGGCAGTTTCGAGCAGGTGGCCGATGCACCAGGTGACGCAGACGTCGGTGCCTTGCCAGCAGCCGTCGGCCTTGCGGGTGGCGCCGAGGACCTTGGCGATGTCTTTTGCCTGGGAGGGTTTTTCGCAGAGGAACAGGCGCATGGCCGGGAACGCTTTATCGAGGGTGATAAGCGCTAGGATGCGCAAGCGGGGGCGCGGAGGCAAGTTTTATCTGGATGGATGTACAGTTTTTTATCAGTGAGGATGTTGCTGTGACCACCGGCCTCTCGCCGGCAAGCCGGCTCCCACAGGTGCATCGCCGCTCTTGAAGGCTATGAGGTCTCTGTGACCAGCGGCCTCTCGCCGGCAAGCCGGCTCCCACAGGTGCATCACCGCTCTTGAAGGCTATGAGGTCTCTGTGACCACCGGCCTCTCGCCGGCAAGCCGGCTCCCATAGGTGCATCACCGCTCTTGAAAGCCATGAGGTCTGTGTGGGAGCCGGCTTGCCGGCGATAGGGCCGGTGAGGTCAACCGCCAGGGATCAGGCGATCTCGCGAGAGTCGCGCACCATGTCCACGTGCGGGATGCCGGCTTCGAGAAATTCCTCGCTGACCACGCGAAAGCCCAGCCGCTCGTAGAACGGTGTGGCGTGCACCTGGGCGCTGAGCATCTGCTGCTTGAGGTCACGGTTCTGCGCTTCGACGATCACCGCATTGACCAGCGCATCGCCAACCTTCAGGCCTCGCCAGTCCTTGAGCACCGAAATGCGGCCGATGGTGCCGTCCGCCAGCAGGCGGGCGGTGCCAATCGGGTAGTCCCCTTCCAGTGCCAGGAAGTGCAGTGCCTCCTGGTCCTCCGAGTCGAATTCCAGTTCCGGCGGAATGTGCTGTTCGGCGACGAATACTGCTTCCCGGATACGGCGGATATCGGCGTTGTCCTTCTGCCAGTCGGCGAGGCGCACACGTATCTTATTCATTGGCGAATCCCAGGCTGCCTTGTTTGATCAGCTGCTGTACCAGCATAAGGCCATCTTCATCCTGCAGCCACTGCTCAAGGTTGTCGATGTGTAACGCGTCGGCCGAGCACACCAGCTTCAACAGCTCGCGCAGCTTGGCTGGCAGCGGGCAGCTGCGGCCGCTGGCGAACAGCATCAGGTCGTCGCCCAGCTCCGACCAGGCCATGCGCGCGCTCGGGTTGCGGATCAGGATGGCGCCATCTTCCAGCGCTTCGATCAGCTCTTGCTCCTCCAGCTCTTCACCGACCACCTGCTCGGGGTAGCGCGGTTCGGTCATGAACTGGCCGAACCAGGTCAGCAGCAGGTCCTTGTCGTTCATGTGCTTGTCGATCAGCCCCTTGAGGCGGTCGAGGGCATCGTGCTGGATCTGGTGCGGGTCGCTGACTGGCTGGGCGTCGGCGTCGCTGTAGCGCTCTTCGTCAGGCAGGAACTGGCCGAGGAAGTCGGTGAAGTGGGTCAACACTTCGGCGGCGCTTGGGGCGCGGAAGCCAACCGAGTAGGTCAGGCAGTCGTCCACGGCCACGCCGTAGTGGGCCAGGCGCGGTGGCAGGTAGAGCATGTCGCCCGGTTCCAGGGTCCATTCACCGCTCTGTTCGAATTCGGCGAGGATGCGCAGGTCGGCGTGCTCCAGCAGCGGGCTCTCGCTGTCGCACATCTGGCCGATTTTCCAGTTGCGCTGGCCGTGGCCCTGCAGCAGGAACACATCGTAGTTGTCGAAGTGCGGACCGACGCTGCCACCTGGGGCTGCGAAGCTGATCATCACGTCGTCGATACGCCAGCTCGGCAGGAAGCGGAAGTGCTCCAGCAGCTCGGCGACTTCCGGCACGAACTGGTCGACAGCCTGCACCAGCAGGGTCCAGTCCTTTTCCGGCAATTCGGCGAAGGTGTCATCGTTGAACGGGCCGCGGCGCAGCTCCCACGGGTGGGCGCCGTGCTCGAGCACGATGCGCGACTCGACTTCTTCCTCGAGGGCCAGGCCGGCCAGCTCGTCAGGGTCGATCGGGCTTTCGAAGTCCGGGAACGCCTGGCGCACCAGCAGCGGCTTCTTCTGCCAGTAGTCGCGCATGAATTCGCGGGCCGAGATGCCGCCGAGCAGCTGCAGTGGAGTATCAGGATTCATGTTCAACCTATTGAAAAAACGTAATTTTCGTCCGGGAATAAAAACGCCCGGCTAGGCCGGGCGTTGAACGCGACGGGCAATTTAGATGCGTTTGGCCTGTGCTGCCGCGTTACCGATGTAGCTGGCAGGGGTCAATTGCTTGAGCTCGGCCTTGGCGTCGGCTGGCATGTCCAGGCCGTCGATGAAGGTCAGCAGCGCTTCAGGGGTGATGCCCTTGCCACGGGTCAGCTCTTTGAGCTTCTCGTAGGGGTTCTCGATGTTGAAGCGGCGCATGACGGTCTGGATCGGCTCGGCCAGGACTTCCCAGCAGGCGTCCAGGTCGGCGGCGATACGAGCGGTGTTGACTTCCAGTTTGCCGATGCCTTTCAGGCTGGCTTCGTAGGCGATGACGCTGTGGGCGAAGCCCACGCCCAGGTTGCGCAGCACGGTGGAGTCGGTCAGGTCACGCTGCCAGCGCGAGATCGGCAGCTTGCTGGCCAGGTGCTGGAACAGCGCGTTGGCGATACCCAGGTTGCCTTCGGAGTTTTCGAAGTCGATCGGGTTGACCTTGTGCGGCATGGTCGATGAGCCGATTTCGCCGGCAACGGTCTTCTGCTTGAAGTAGCCCAGCGAGATGTAGCCCCAGACGTCGCGGTCGAAGTCGATGAGGATGGTGTTGAAGCGGGCGATGGCGTCGAACAGCTCGGCAATGTAGTCGTGCGGCTCGATCTGGGTGGTGTACGGGTTGAACTGCAGGCCCAACTCGTCTTCGATGAAGGCGCGGGCGTTCTCTTCCCAGTCGACCTGCGAGTAGGCCGAGAGGTGGGCGTTGTAGTTGCCCACGGCGCCGTTGATCTTGCCCAGCAGCGGCACGGCGGCTACCTGGGCGATCTGGCGCTCCAGGCGGTACACCACGTTGGCCAGCTCTTTGCCCAGGGTGGTCGGCGAGGCCGGCTGACCGTGGGTACGCGACAGCATCGGCACGTCGGCGTGAGCGTGGGCCTGGGCGCGGATGGCATCGGCGATCTGGCGCATCAGCGGCAGCAGCACTTCGTCGCGACCGGCGCGCAGCATCAGGGCGTGGGACAGGTTGTTGATGTCCTCGCTGGTGCAGGCGAAGTGGATGAACTCGCTGACCTTGGCCAGCTCAGGCAGTTGCGCAGCCTGCTCCTTGAGGAGGTATTCGATCGCCTTGACGTCGTGGTTGGTGGTGCGCTCGATTTCCTTGACGCGTTCGGCGTGCTCGAGCTTGAAGTCGGTGGCCAGGCCGTCCAGCAGAGCGTTGGCTTCGGCGGAGAACGCCGGCACTTCGCTGATCTGCGGGTGGGCGGCCAGACGCTGCAGCCAGCGTACTTCGACCAGGGCGCGGAAACGGATCAGGCCGTATTCGCTGAAAATGGGGCGCAAGGCCTGGGTTTTGCCGGCGTAACGGCCGTCTACAGGGGAAACCGCAGTGAGCGAAGAGAGCTGCATGGGGTGTTCTCGGACAGTCAGGCTTTTGGAGGGCGCATATCATACATGAAAAATGCGCCGGGGTCGGGTGGCTGACCAAAGGTCGGGCCTATCAAAACATGTCGCAGTGCCTATGTGGGGGCGGCGCCGCCTTCAGGAAGGCTTGCGCATCATGTCGTACAGTTCGTTGAGCAGCTTGCGCCGGCTGAACACCAGTTGCCAGCGGTGCCCGCCCAGCTGGCGCCACAGGCGCGCGGCGCGGATGCCGGCAAGCAGCAGCGCGCGGATTTTCGAGGCGTTGTTGGGCTGCTGCAGGAAACGCATGTCGCCATGCACCTGGATGCGCTGGCGCAGGGTGCTGAGGGTGTCCTGGTACAAGGCGCCACTGGAAGCGATGACGTTTTCGTGAACCAGGCCGAAATGGTCGGCCTGGGACTGGATCTGCGGCAGGCGGTTGCCGATGGTGTCGAGCAGGTCGCCGCGCTTGTTCAGCTGGCGTTCCAGGCCGAGCATCGACAGCGCATAACGCAGCGGCTCGCGCTGCAGGCTGTTGGGGTCGCGCTCGAGTGCGCCGACCAGCGCGCGGTAACCGTCGCGCAGGTTGCTGTCATCACCGCCAAACACCTCGAGGGTGTCCTTGGGGTCACGCACCAGCAAGCTGCCGAGCATGCAGCCGATATTGGCCTCGCTGGCCTGGCCGGTGCGGGCGATGCGGTCGACCAGCACGGCGGCCTGGAACACGCCGCCCAGGGCAATCAATTGCTCCTGCAGGTTGCTCATGCGCGCGGGCTCCACGGCTCGGCCGTCTCGATCACGCCGCCGCCCAGGCACACCTCGCCATCATAGAACACCACCGACTGGCCCGGGGTGACGGCGCGCTGCGGTTCGTCGAACACCGCGCGGTAACCGCTTTCGGTCAGTTCCAGGGTGCAGTGCTGGTCGCTCTGGCGGTAGCGCACCTTGGCGGTGAGCTTGCGCGGGCTGCTGAGGTCGACCGGGTTGACCCAGAAGATTTCCGAGGCGAGCAGGGCGCGGGAGAACAGCCACGGGTGTTCGTTGCCCTGGCCGACCACCAGCACGTTGCGGGTCAGGTCTTTGTGCAGCACGTACCACGGCTCGTCGCCGGCGTCTTTCAGGCCGCCGATGCCCAAGCCCTGGCGCTGGCCGATGGTGTGGTACATCAGGCCGTGGTGGCGGCCGATGACTTCGCCGTCGGTGGTCTGGATTTCACCCGGCTGGGCCGGCAGGTACTGCTTGAGGAAGTCGCTGAAACGGCGCTCGCCGATGAAACAGATACCGGTGGAATCCTTCTTCTTGGCGGTGGCCAGGCCGTGTTTTTCGGCGATGGCGCGCACTTCGGGCTTTTCCAGCTCGCCCACCGGGAACAGCGTGCGGGCGATCTCTTTGCCGCCAACGGCGTGCAGGAAGTAGCTCTGGTCCTTGTTCGGGTCCAGGCCCTTGAGCAGCTCGGTGAGCGCGCCGGTGTCGCGGCGGCGCACGTAATGGCCGGTGGCGATCAGGTCGGCACCCAGCGACAGGGCGTAGTCGAGGAACGCCTTGAACTTGATTTCGCGGTTGCAGAGGATGTCCGGGTTGGGCGTGCGACCGGCCTTGTACTCCTCGAGGAAGTGCTCGAACACGTTGTCCCAGTATTCGGCGGCGAAGTTGGCGGTGTGCAGCGTGATGCCGATACGGTCGCACACGGCCTGGGCGTCGGCCAGGTCTCCACGAGCGGTGCAGTATTCGGTGCCGTCGTCCTCTTCCCAGTTCTTCATGAACAGACCTTCCACCTGGTAGCCCTGCTCGATGAGCAGAAGGGCGGAGACGGAAGAGTCCACGCCGCCGGACATGCCGACGATGACGCGGGTCTTGGCGGGGTCTTTAAGTGCTGGGCTGGTCATGGCTACCGATGTGTATCAAGGGGGAAAAACGCCGATTCTATCAAAACCGAGGCGGCGCGTCAGTCGCGCAGCAGGTCGAGGCTGTGCAGCGGCCCTGCGAGGTAGTCGTCGAGGCAGCGTGGCACCAGCTCGCTGCGCCAGCGGCTGGGGTCGGCGAGCAATTCTTCGCGGGTAAGCCACACGGCGCGCACGATGTCGCTGTCCAGTGCCAGGTCCGGGTGATGGCGCAGCGGGCGTGCGGCGAAGCAGATGCGCTGGTAGGTCACGCCATTGCTGGGGGCGGTGTACAGGTAGATGCCGACCACGCCGGTCAGCTCGACTTCCCAGGCGGTTTCTTCCAGGGTTTCGCGCAGGGCGGCCTGGGGCAGGGTCTCGAAGGCTTCGAGGTGGCCGGCGGGTTGATTGAATACGTGCTGGCCGGCTTTGAATTCTTCGACGAAGAGGAACTTGCCGTCCTGTTCGACGATGGTAGCGACGGTGATGTGGGGTTGCCAGGTCATGTGGTCTGTCCTTTTATCGCTGGGGCCGCTGTGCGGCCCATCGCGGGCAAGCCAGCGCCTACAGGTAAAGTGCAGGGCTCAATGACAGCACCTCTCCTGTAGGAGCGGGCTTGCCCGCGAAGGGCTGCGCAGCAGCCCCAATTCCCAGAAAGCACAAACCCCGGTGCGTGGCCGGGGTTTGTGCTGTTACTTCAAGCGAGCCTTACAGGGCAGCAATGGCGCTGTTCAGGGTCTGGCTTGGGCGCATCACCTTGGCGGTCAGCTCGGCATTCGGCGCGTAGTAGCCACCGATGTCGACTGGCTTGCCCTGAACGGCGTTGAGCTCGGCGACGATGGTCTCCTCGTTCTCGGTCAGGGTTTTGGCCAGCGGGGCGAAACGTGCCTGCAGCGCAGCGTCGTCGCTCTGGGCAGCCAGCGCCTGGGCCCAGTACAGGGTCAGGTAGAAGTGGCTGCCGCGGTTGTCGATACCACCGACTTTGCGCGAAGGCGACTTGTTGGTGTCGAGGAACTTGCCGGTAGCCTGGTCCAGGGTGTTGGCCAGGACCTTGGCGCGCGGGTTGTCGTAGGTGTTGCCCAGGTGCTCCAGGGAAGCGGCCAGGGCCAGGAATTCACCCAGCGAGTCCCAACGCAGGAAGTTCTCTTCAACCAATTGCTGTACGTGCTTCGGTGCCGAACCGCCGGCGCCGGTTTCGAACAGGCCACCGCCGTTCATCAGCGGCACGATCGACAGCATCTTGGCGCTGGTGCCCAGCTCCATGATCGGGAACAGGTCGGTCAGGTAGTCGCGCAGCACGTTGCCGGTCACCGAGATGGTGTCCTTGCCTTCGCGGATGCGGGCCAGGGAGAACTTGATGGCGTCGACCGGGGCCAGTACACGGATGTCCAGGCCAGCGGTGTCGTGATCCTTCAGGTACGCCTGCACCTTCTCGATCATCACGCCGTCGTGGGCACGGGCCGGGTCCAGCCAGAACACCGCTGGGGTGTTGCTCAGGCGGGCGCGGTTGACGGCCAGCTTGACCCAGTCCTGGATCGGCGCGTCTTTGGTCTGGCACATGCGGAAGATGTCACCGGCTTCGACGTTCTGCTCCAGAACGACCTTGCCCTTGCCATCGACCACGCGCACAACGCCGTCGGCCTTGACCTGGAAGGTCTTGTCGTGGGAGCCGTACTCTTCGGCCTTCTGCGCCATCAGGCCAACGTTCGGTACGCTGCCCATGGTGGTCGGGTCGAATGCACCGTTGGCCTTGCAGTCTTCGATGGTGGCCTGGTAGATGCCGGCGTAGCAGCGGTCCGGGATGATCGCCTTGGCGTCCTGCAGTTCACCGGCGGTGTTCCACATCTTGCCCGAGTCACGGATCATGGCCGGCATCGAGGCGTCGACGATGACGTCGCTCGGCACGTGCAGGTTGGTGATGCCTTTGTCGGAGTTGACCATGGCCAGGGCCGGGCGAACGGCGTACAGGGCCTGGATGTCGGCTTCGATTTCGGCCTGCTTGTCAGCTGGCAGGTCCTTGATGCGGGCATACAGGTCGCCAATGCCGTTGTTGGCGTTGAAGCCGACTTCGGTCAGGGCAGCAGCGTGCTTGGCCAGCACTTCGCCATAGAAGGCTTCGACGATGACGCCGAACATGATCGGGTCGGAAACCTTCATCATGGTGGCTTTCAGGTGCACCGACAGCAGCACGCCGGAGGCCTTGGCATCGGCGATCTGCTCGGCGATGAAGGCTTTCAGGGCCTTGCGGCTCATGGTAGCGCAGTCGATGATTTCAGCGGCTTTGACGGCGGTCTTTTCTTTCAGCACGGTGGTGCTGCCGTCTTTGCCGACCAGCTCGATGCGCAGGCTGTCGTCAGCCTCGATCAGTGCGGCTTTCTCGCTGCCGTAGAAGTCGCCTTGGGTCATGTGGGCAACGTGCGACTTGGAGTCGGCGGCCCAGGCGCCCATCTTGTGCGGGTGCTTGCGCGCGTAGTTCTTGACCGACAGCGGTGCGCGGCGGTCGGAGTTGCCTTCGCGCAGTACCGGGTTCACGGCGCTGCCCTTGATGCGGTCGTAGCGCGCGCGGGATTCTTTTTCTTCAGCGGTCGCCGGCTCGTCGGCGTAGTCCGGGATGTTGTAGCCCTTGCCTTGCAGCTCCTTGATCGCCGCTTTCAATTGCGGGACCGAGGCCGAGATGTTCGGCAGCTTGATGATGTTGGCTTCAGGGGTGGTGGCCAGCTGGCCCAGTTCCGCCAGATGATCGGCTACCTGCTTGTCGGCGCCGAGTTGCTCCGGGAATGCCGAGAGGATACGGCCTGCCAGGGAGATATCGCGCGTTTCGACGGCGATGTCGGCGCAAGCGGTGAAGGCTTCGACGATCGGCAGCAGCGAGTAGGTGGCGAGGGCAGGGGCTTCGTCGGTGAAGGTATAGATGATCTTGGAACGGGTGGGCATGCGGGTTAACTCTCTATGTGCTGAGCGTACTCGAGTCTCGAGGTGCGCAGGGTAGGCGCTTCGCCCTGGCGACGCCATGAGCGGAAAGTCGAGAGGCTGCGAGCGGTGATGGTGGATGCATCAGTCGAGCGTCAAGTGCTGAGCTGCGGTAACAGCCCAGGCTTCGTGGCCATTGCTGGCCGAGGGCGAGCCGCATTTTCCTAGGGTTCGCCCTGGTGACCCTTCGGTCGCGGCGCAGTATATCAAACCAATCGGGCTATTCAGCAAGGCGAAGTGACATCGGCGCCATTTATAAGACCAAAGACGTAGGGGCAATGTGGTGTGTTGTCGCAGTGCTTGCAGGTCGGCGGATGTGGTTTAGGCTCAGTGGGATCGCATGATGTCCAATCACACCCGAAAGCGGAGTAGTGCAAGCATGGGATACCAGAAAATCAAGGTTCCGACCGACGGCACCAAGATCACCGTCAATGCAGACCATTCGCTCAATGTGCCCGACAACCCCATCATTCCCTATATCGAAGGGGACGGGATTGGCGTCGACGTTTCTCCCGTCATGATCAAGGTCGTGGACGCGGCCGTGCAGAAAGCCTATGGCGGCAAGCGCAAGATCGCCTGGATGGAGGTGTATGCCGGCGAGAAAGCTACCCAAGTCTATGATCAGGACACCTGGCTGCCGCAGGAAACCCTCGACGCGGTGCGCGAATACGTGGTGTCGATCAAAGGCCCGCTGACCACCCCGGTGGGTGGCGGCATCCGTTCGCTGAACGTGGCCTTGCGCCAGCAACTCGACCTGTATGTGTGCCTGCGCCCGGTGGTGTGGTTCCAGGGCGTGCCGAGCCCGGTGAAAAAGCCTGGCGACGTGGACATGGTGATCTTCCGTGAGAACTCCGAGGACATCTACGCCGGCATCGAGTGGAAAGCCGGCTCGCCCGAAGCGAACAAGGTGATCAAGTTCCTCAAGGAAGAAATGGGCGTCACCAAGATCCGTTTCGACCAGGACTGCGGCATCGGCGTCAAGCCGGTCTCCCGCGAGGGCACCAAGCGCCTGGTGCGCAAAGCCTTGCAGTATGTGGTGGACAACGACCGTGAGTCGCTGACCCTGGTGCACAAGGGCAACATCATGAAGTTCACTGAAGGCGCCTTCAAGGACTGGGGCTATGAGGTGGCCAAGGACGAATTTGGCGCCGAGCTGCTCGATGGCGGCCCGTGGATGAAGTTCAAGAACCCCAAGACCGGCCGTGAGGTGGTGGTGAAGGACGCGATCGCCGACGCCATGCTGCAGCAGATCCTGCTGCGCCCGGCCGAATACGACGTAATTGCCACGCTCAACCTCAACGGTGACTACCTGTCCGATGCCCTGGCGGCGGAAGTGGGCGGCATCGGCATCGCGCCGGGCGCCAACCTGTCCGACACCGTGGCCATGTTCGAGGCCACCCACGGCACTGCGCCCAAATACGCGGGCCAGGACAAGGTCAACCCAGGCTCGGTGATTCTCTCGGCTGAAATGATGCTGCGCCACATGGGCTGGACCGAAGCGGCCGACCTGATCATCAAGGGCACCAACGGCGCGATAGCGGCCAAGACCGTGACCTACGACTTCGAGCGGCTGATGGAGGGTGCGAAGCTGGTGGGCAGTTCAGGCTTTGGCGACGAGATGATCAAACACATGTAAGGCAATATAAAACCGGCCGTCTCCCTGAAGAGGCGGCCGGTTCATTCGTATACCGGCACAGAGCAATGGCCAGGCTCAGGCGGTTTCGCTCTGTGGTTCGCCCTGGTTTTTGGCGACCTCCGCCGCCGCCGCTGCTGCCTCTGCGGCATCCTTGATTTCGACCGCGTGCAGGCCTTTGGGGCCCTGGACGATGTCGAACACTACGGACTGGCCCGCTTTGAGGGTCTTGTATCCGTCCATCCGGATGGCTGAGTAATGAGCGAACAGGTCATCGGATTTACCTTCCTCATTGATGAATCCGTAGCCCTTGGCATTGTTGAACCACTTGACTTTACCGCTTGCCATCCCTATGTCCCTCTGCAAAGGACTCCATCACTGGAGTATCATCCACTTCATCCGCATACGAACCTTGCGAAAAATCTGGTTGACTGCGCGGATCTTTATCGACCACGGTGGGTTCTTATTGGTTGTAACACCGTTTTGCCGATAGTCAAGGTCGCCCAGCGTGCGCGCTGGCAGTGGCCTGTGCGGTCAACCCATAACCTTAACCTGACGATCATGATGAAAATCTTTCCATGCATGCACGTAGCGAGATTCGACTAACATTCAATCAGGATCGCCCGCAATCGAATGAGGACGACGGCTCAGGTCTTGCAGTCCAGGAAGCCAAGCCGATCCTGCAGGCGCCACCCATGTACAAGGTGGTTTTGTTCAACGATGACTACACGCCGATGGATTTCGTCGTCGAAGTGCTCGAAACGTTCTTTAGTTTGAACCGCGAGCTGGCGACCAAGATCATGCTGACCGTCCATACCGAAGGGCGGGCAGTGTGCGGATTGTTTACCCGTGACATCGCCGAAACAAAGGCCATGCAGGTCAACCAATACGCCAGGGAAAGCCAGCATCCGCTACTCTGTGAAATCGAGAAGGACGGTTAATCGCCGACCACTTGGGTATGAGGTGAAGCTATGTTAAACCGCGAGCTCGAAGTCACCCTCAATCTTGCCTTCAAGGAGGCCCGTTCGAAACGTCATGAGTTCATGACCGTCGAACATCTGCTGCTGGCACTCCTTGACAATGAGGCTGCTGCGACCGTTCTGCGCGCCTGTGGCGCCAATCTCGACAAACTCAAGCACGACCTGCAAGAGTTCATCGATTCCACCACGCCCCTGATTCCAGTCAACGATGAAGACCGCGAAACCCAGCCAACCCTGGGCTTCCAGCGTGTGCTGCAGCGTGCCGTGTTTCACGTGCAAAGCTCCGGCAAACGTGAAGTAACCGGTGCCAACGTGCTGGTGGCGATTTTCAGCGAACAGGAAAGCCAGGCCGTGTTCCTGCTCAAACAGCAGAGCGTGGCCCGTATCGACGTGGTCAACTACATTGCCCACGGCATTTCCAAGGTGCCGGGCCATGGCTCGCACGCCGAAAGCGACCAGGAGATGCAAGACGAGGAGGGCGGTGAAACGTCTTCTTCCAGCAACCCGCTGGATGCCTACGCCAGCAACTTGAACGAACTGGCCCGTGCCGGGCGTATCGACCCGCTGGTCGGGCGCGAGCAGGAAGTCGAGCGTGTTGCGCAGATTCTTGCCCGCCGCCGCAAGAACAACCCGCTGCTGGTCGGTGAGGCCGGCGTGGGCAAGACCGCCATTGCCGAAGGCCTGGCAAAACGTATCGTCGACGGCCAGGTCCCCGACCTGCTGTCGCAGAGCGTGGTGTACTCCCTCGACCTGGGCGCGTTGCTGGCAGGTACCAAGTACCGTGGCGACTTCGAAAAACGCTTCAAGGCGTTGCTGGGTGAGCTGCGTAAACGCCCTCAGGCCATTCTGTTCATCGACGAGATCCACACCATTATCGGTGCGGGTGCGGCGTCGGGCGGGGTGATGGATGCGTCCAACCTGCTCAAACCGCTGCTGTCGTCCGGCGAGATCCGTTGCATTGGTTCGACGACCTTCCAGGAGTTCCGCGGCATTTTCGAGAAGGACCGTGCACTGGCGCGGCGCTTCCAGAAAGTCGATGTCAGCGAACCTTCGGTTGAAGACACCGTCGGCATTCTGCGCGGCCTCAAAGGGCGCTTCGAAAGCCATCACAACATCGAGTACAGCGACGAGGCCCTGCGCGCCGCCGCTGAACTGGCATCGCGCTACATCAACGATCGCCACATGCCGGACAAGGCCATCGACGTGATCGACGAGGCGGGTGCCTACCAGCGCCTGCAGCCCGAGGCGAATCGGGTCAAGCGCATCGACGTGCCGCAAGTCGAGGACATCGTCGCCAAGATCGCGCGTATTCCGCCGAAGCACGTCAGCAGTTCCGACAAGGAGCTGCTGCGTAACCTGGAGCGTGACCTGAAGCTGACCGTGTTCGGTCAGGACCAGGCGATCGACTCGCTGGCCACGGCGATCAAGCTGTCCCGCGCAGGCCTGAAGGCGCCGGACAAGCCGGTTGGTTCGTTCCTGTTCGCCGGCCCTACCGGCGTCGGCAAGACCGAAGCGGCGCGGCAGCTGGCCAAGGCGCTGGGCGTGGAACTGGTGCGCTTCGACATGTCCGAGTACATGGAGCGGCACACCGTATCGCGTTTGATCGGTGCGCCTCCTGGCTATGTCGGGTTCGACCAGGGCGGCCTGTTGACCGAGGCCATCACCAAGCAGCCGCACTGCGTGTTGCTGCTCGATGAAATCGAGAAGGCCCACCCGGAAGTCTTCAACCTGCTGCTGCAGGTGATGGACCACGGCACCCTGACCGACAACAACGGGCGCAAGGCGGACTTCCGCAACGTGATTGTGATCATGACTACCAACGCCGGTGCTGAAACCGCGGCCCGGGCGTCGATCGGCTTCACCCATCAGGACCACGCGTCCGATGCCATGGAGGTCATTCGCAAGAGCTTCACGCCGGAGTTCCGCAACCGTCTGGACACCATTATCCAGTTCGGCCGCTTGAGCCACGAAACGATCAAAAGCATCGTCGACAAGTTCCTCATCGAACTACAGGCGCAGCTGGAAGACAAACGTGTGCTGCTGGAAGTCAGCGATGACGCCCGCGGTTGGTTGGCGGCCTCTGGCTACGATGTGCAGATGGGCGCGCGGCCGATGGCGCGGCTTATCCAGGACAAGATCAAGCGACCGTTGGCTGAGGAGATCCTGTTTGGCGAGCTGGCCGAGCATGGCGGTGTGGTACACATCGACCTGCGCGATGGCGAACTGGTGTTCGACTTCGAGACCACGGCTGAGGTGGCCTGACAATGGGGCCGCTCTGCGGCCCAATCGCCGGCCAGCCGGCTCCCACACAGCCCCCCCGGGGGAGCCGGCTTGCCGGCGATTGGGCTGCAGAGCAGCCCCTGCTATTTCAGAGGCACAAAAAAGCCCGGCACATGGCCGGGCTTTTTCATGGCTGGAGCTTAGCGCGCACGGTAGGTGATGCGGCCCTTGCTCAGGTCGTACGGCGTCAGCTCGACGCGTACCTTGTCGCCAGTGAGAATACGGATGTAGTTCTTGCGCATCTTTCCGGAGATGTGCGCGGTTACGACGTGCCCGTTTTCCAACTCCACGCGGAACATGGTGTTGGGCAGGGTGTCGACGACAGTACCTTCCATTTCGAAGCTGTCTTCTTTCGACATGCAGTTGAGCCCTCGGTGTCCAGTGTTGGCCCGACGCATAACCGCACCGGGCAAAAAAGTGGCGTGGATTATGCCGGAAAATAGTGTGTCAAGCCAATGCTTTCAGTTGAGGGTGACCCAGCGCTGGTTGATCAGCAGTTCGATGGGGCGGTACTGGGTCTTGTAGTTCATCTTCTTGCAGTTCTTGATCCAGTAGCCCAGGTACACCGCTTCCAGGTCCTGGCGCAGCGCTTCGGTGATCTGCCAGAGGATGGCAAAGCGGCCCAGGCTGCGCCTTTCCTCGCCAGGCTCGTAGAAGGTGTATACCGCCGACAGGCCATTGGGCAGCAGGTCGCACACCGCGACGGCCAGAAGGCGGCCGGCCAGGCGGAACTCGTAGAACCAGCAGAACGGCAGGTCGCGCACCAGGAAGGTAGAAAACTGGTCGCGACTCGGCGGGTACATGTCGCCATCGGCGTGGCGGGTTTCGATATAGCGACGGTACAGGTCGAAGTACTCTTCCTTGAAGGCCGGGCGTGCGGCGGTCACGGTGAGGTCGGCGTTGCGCTTGAGGATACGCCGCTGCTGGCGGTTGGGGATGAAGCGCGCAGCGGGGATGCGCGCGGGTACGCAGGCATTGCAGTTCTGGCAATGCGGGCGGTACAGGTGGTCGCCACTGCGCCGAAAACCCATTTCCGACAGGTCGGCGTACACGTTCACATCCATCGGCTGGCTGGGGTCGAGGAACAGCGTGGTCGCCTGTTCGTCCGGCAGGTAGCTGCAGGAGTGGGGCTGAGTGGCATAGAACTTCAACCGCGCCAACTCTGTCATGATCGACCCCTTCGGTGAGACTTTGTTTTAAGTGTAAGCCAGCTCTCGCAACTCGCCTAGTTGAGCCAGGTGGCGCTGTTGGGCTGGTCGAGGTGGCGGGCCAGGTACTCGGCAAAAGTGGCGCGGCTGATGGCGCGGGCACCCAGGCTGTGCAGGTGGTTGGTGGGCATCTGGCAGTCGATCAGCACGAAGCCGGCCTGGCGCAGGTGCTCGACCAGGGTCACGAAGCCGACCTTGGAGGCGTTGTCGGCGCGGCTGAACATCGATTCGCCGAAAAACAGCTGGCCCATGGCCAGGCCGTACAGCCCGCCCACCAACTCGCCGTCCTGGCGCACTTCCACAGAATGGGCGATGCCGCGTTTGTGCAGTTCGCAGTAGGCGTTGCGCATGGTGTTTGTGATCCAGGTACCGTCGGCGTAGTCGCGTGGTGCCGCGCAGGCGTCGATCACGGCGGGGAAGTCGGTGTCGAAGCTGACCTGGTAGCGGCCCTGGCGCATCAGTTTTGCCAGCGAGCGCGAGACATGCAGTTCGTCCGGCAGCAGCACGGTGCGCGGGTCGGGCGACCACCAGAGAATCGGCTGGCCGTCCTGGTACCAGGGGAAGCAGCCGTGGCGATAAGCCTGCACCAGGCGCTCGGGGCTCAGGTCGCCGCCAGCGGCTAGCAGGCCGTTGGGGTCATGCAGGGCCTTTTCCAGAGGTGGGAAGGTCAGCGAGTCGCGGGTTAGCCAGGTGAGCATGGTCTATCGTGCGGTGGGGGAGGGGAGAGGGCAGCATGGCAAGGCAGGCTTGTGGGGTCAATGCTGTTGGCCCGCCCGCTTGCCGTTCTGCCCGTAATGCGTCTGGTCAGATGAAACAATAGGCAAATTCCTACACATTACGGCGGCCGTAGGCACCATCTGGCACATTTGCTGTCACACCTGTGCAAAAACACAGCATAAGCCTTTGTCACAAAAGAAAATGCATGCTCAAATTGCACCTATACGAAAGTCGCCCCCAGCCAAGTTCCATACGGCGTACCGCCATGGCGGCCGGCGGGCAGTAATGTTAAAAGTAGTGGTTCATTGGCCGGGCGCCGGCCGATCACTACTGGACGCGCAGCACGCGCAGGAATAGACGCGTTTTGAAGAAATCCACCGCAACTCCAGCTCCTTTGCCTGTGCCCCTGTGGCGGCAGCAGCTGCATTACCGCCTCAAGGAAGGTGCGTTGATCGCTGTCGGCGCCCTGTGCCTGTACTTGTGGATGGCGCTGCTGACCTACGACACCTCGGACCCTGGCTTCAGCCACACCAGCAACGTCGACCAGGTGCAGAACGCCGCCGGGCGTGCCGGTGCCTACTTCTCCGACATCCTGTTCATGGTGCTCGGCTACTTCGCCTACATCTTCCCGCTGCTGCTGGCGATCAAGACCTGGCAGATCTTCCGTGAGCGCCACCAGCCGTGGCAGTGGAGCGGCTGGCTGTTCTCCTGGCGCCTGATCGGCCTGGTGTTCCTGGTGCTGTCCGGTGCGGCGCTGGCGCATATCCATTTCCACCCGCCGGCGAGCCTGCCGTTCTCTGCGGGCGGTGCCCTGGGCGAGAGCCTGGGTGACCTGGCGCGCAACCTGCTGAACGTGCAGGGCAGCACGCTGATGTTCATCGCCTTGTTCCTGTTCGGCCTGACCGTATTCACCGACCTTTCGTGGTTCAAGGTGATGGACATGACCGGCAAGATCACCCTCGACCTGTTCGAGCTGGTGCAAGGCGCGGCCAACCGCTGGTGGGAGGCGCGCAATGAGCGCAAACGCCTCGAAGCGCAACTGCGCGAGGTGGACGAGCCGAGCTTCAAGGCAGCGCCGATGGCCGCTGAAAAACGCGAGCCGGCCAAGGCCCAACTGCGCGAGCGCATCGTCGAGCGCGACGAGCCGCCAGCCCGGCCCGTTGCTGCGCCACGCGAACCTGTGGTGCCACGCGAAACGGTCGTGCCGCGCGAGCAGGCTGTGGCCCCGGTCATCATCCCCCCAGCGCCGGCCAAGGCGCCGGAGCCAAGCAAACGGGTGATGAAGGAGAAGCAGGCGCCGCTGTTCGTCGACAGCGCTGTGGAAGGCACCTTGCCGTCGATTTCCATCCTCGACCCGGCCGAGGAAAAAAAGATCGAGTACTCGCCAGAGTCACTGGCCGGCGTCGGCCAGCTGCTGGAAATCAAGCTCAAGGAATTCGGCGTTGAAGTCTCGGTGGACTCGATCCACCCGGGCCCGGTCATTACCCGTTATGAGATCCAGCCAGCGGCCGGGGTCAAGGTCAGCCGTATCGCCAACCTTGCCAAAGACCTTGCGCGTTCGCTGGCGGTGACCAGTGTGCGGGTGGTCGAGGTGATCCCTGGCAAGACCACCGTGGGTATCGAGATCCCCAACGAAAACCGGCAGATGGTGCGTTTCTCCGAAGTGCTGTCGTCGCCGCTGTTCGACGAATCCAAGTCGCCGGTTGCCTTGGCCCTGGGCCACGACATCGGTGGCAAGCCGGTGATCACCGACTTGGCCAAGATGCCTCACCTGCTGGTGGCCGGTACCACCGGTTCCGGTAAGTCGGTGGGTGTGAACGCGATGATCCTGTCGATCCTGTTCAAGTCCGGCCCTGAAGACGCGCGGCTGATCATGATCGACCCGAAGATGCTCGAACTGTCGATCTATGAAGGCATCCCGCACTTGCTATGCCCGGTGGTCACCGACATGAAAGACGCCGCCAACGCACTGCGCTGGAGCGTCGCCGAGATGGAGCGCCGCTACAAGCTGATGGCCGCCATGGGCGTGCGTAACCTGGCGGGCTTCAACCGCAAGATCAAGGATGCCCAGGAGGCCGGCGAGGTCGTCCACGACCCGCTGTACCGCCGCGAGAGCATGGATGACGAGCCACCGACGCTGAACACCCTGCCGACCATCGTGGTGGTGGTGGACGAGTTCGCCGACATGATGATGATCGTCGGCAAGAAGGTCGAAGAACTGATCGCCCGTATCGCCCAGAAGGCGCGTGCTGCCGGTATCCACCTGATCCTCGCCACCCAGCGCCCGTCGGTGGACGTGATCACCGGCCTGATCAAGGCCAACATCCCGACCCGCATGGCGTTCCAGGTGTCGAGCAAGATCGACTCGCGGACCATCATCGACCAGGGTGGCGCCGAGCAGCTGCTGGGCCACGGTGACATGCTGTACATGCCGCCGGGCACCAGCCTGCCGATCCGTGTCCACGGCGCGTTCGTCTCTGACGATGAAGTGCACCGTGTGGTCGAAGCCTGGAAGTTGCGCGGTGCGCCGGACTACAACGACGACATCCTCAACGGCGTCGAAGAGGCCGGCAGTGGCTTCGAAGGCGGCGGCGGTGGTGGTGGCGACGAGGATTCGGAAAGCGACGCCCTGTATGATGAGGCGGTGCAGTTCGTGCTCGAAAGCCGCCGCGCGTCGATTTCGGCCGTGCAGCGCAAGCTGAAGATCGGCTACAACCGCGCCGCGCGCATGATCGAGGCGATGGAGATGGCCGGCGTGGTCACCCCGATGAACAGCAACGGCTCGCGGGAAGTGATTGCCCCGGGCGGCCCGCGCGACTGATGAACACCTTGCCAGGTGCCCGCAGGGCGCCTGGCTCATTTACTGCCCTAAGAGGATTTCCATGCGCGCGATTCGCATGCTGTTGGTTTCTGCCCTGGCTATGGGTTCCGTGGCGGCTTACGCTGGCGAACAGGACGTGCAACGCCTGACCCAGCTGCTGGAAAAGTCGCAGACCATCGAGGCCAATTTCTCTCAATTGACGTTGGGCGCCGACGGTACCAGCCTGCAGGAAACGGCTGGCCAGATGACCGTCAAGCGCCCGGGCCTGTTCTACTGGCACACCAACGCGCCGCAGGAGCAGGTCGTGGTGTCTGACGGCAAAATGGTCACCCTGTGGGACCCGGACCTGGAGCAGGCCACCATCAAGAAGCTTGATGTGCGCCTGAACCAGACCCCTGCGCTGCTGTTGTCCGGTGACGTGTCGAAGATCAGCCAGAGCTTCGACATCGCGTCAAAGGAACAGGGCGAAGTGATGGACTTCACCCTCAAGCCGAAGACCAAGGACACCTTGTTCGACTCGCTGCGCGTGTCGTTCCGCAAAGGCCTGATCAATGACATGCAGCTGATCGACAGCGTCGGCCAGCGCACCAACATCCTGTTCAATGGCGTGAAAGCCAACCAGGCGGTGCCGGACAGCAAGTTCAAGTTCGACATCCCGAAAGGCGCGGACGTCATCAAGGAGTAAGCAGAGCTCACCATGGACCTGTTTCGAAGCGAACCTGTTGCCCAGCCCCTGGCTGCCCGGCTGCGCCCGTCCAACCTGGACGAGTACGTCGGCCAGGAGCACCTGCTGGCGCGCGGCAAACCGCTGCGTGAGGCGCTGGAACAGGGGGCGCTGCACTCGATGATCTTCTGGGGGCCGCCGGGGGTGGGCAAGACCACACTCGCGCGGCTGCTGGCGCAGTTCTGCGATGCGCACTTCGAAACGGTTTCAGCGGTGCTGGCCGGGGTCAAGGAGATCCGCCAGGCCGTCGAGGTGGCCAAGCAGCAGGCTGCTCAATATGGCCGTCGCACGATTCTGTTCGTGGACGAGGTGCACCGCTTCAACAAGTCCCAGCAGGATGCTTTTCTGCCCTTTGTCGAAGACGGCACGCTGATCTTCATTGGCGCCACCACCGAAAATCCGTCGTTCGAGCTGAACAACGCCTTGCTCTCGCGGGCGCGGGTGTATGTGCTCAAGAGCCTGGATGAACCGGCATTGCGCAAGCTGGTCGACCGAGCCCTCAGCGAAGAGCGCGGCTTGGGCAAGCGTCATCTGAGCGTCGGTGACGACGCCTTTAAGATGCTCATGGCCGCCGCCGACGGTGATGGCCGGCGCATGCTCAACTTCCTCGAAAACGCCTCGGACCTGGCCGAAGATGGCGGCGAGATTGGTGTCGACCTGCTGCAAAGCCTGCTCGGCGACAGCCGCCGGCGCTTCGACAAAGGCGGCGAAGCGTTCTACGACCAGATTTCCGCCCTGCACAAATCGGTGCGCGGCTCTAACCCCGATGGTGCGCTGTACTGGTTCGCGCGCATGCTCGACGGCGGCTGCGACCCCCTGTACATCGCCCGCCGCGTGGTACGCATGGCCAGCGAAGACATCGGCAACGCCGACCCGCGCGCCCTCAGCCTGTGCCTGGCGGCATGGGATGTCCAGGAGCGCCTGGGCAGCCCCGAAGGCGAGCTGGCGGTGGCCCAGGCCATCACCTACATCGCCTGTGCACCCAAGAGCAACGCGGTGTACGTGGGCTTCAAGACGGCCCTGCGTGAAGCGGCCGAGCATGGCTCGCTGGAAGTGCCGCTGCACTTGCGCAACGCCCCGACCAAGCTGATGAAACAACTCGGCTATGGCGACGAATACCGCTACGCCCATGACGAACCCGACGCCTACGCCGCCGGCGAAGATTACTTCCCAGAGCAGCTAGAACCGCGCCAGTACTACCAGCCCGTGCCTCGTGGCCTGGAGCTTAAAATCGGCGAAAAACTGCGCCATCTGGCCGAACTTGACCGCAACAGCCCCCGCCAGCGGAGAAAATCGTGATTGCACTCATTGCCGCGGTCAGCGCGGGCGGTATCGCCGGTACCTTGTTGCGCTTCGCCACCTCGAACTGGGTCACGGCCCACTGGCCTCGGCATTTCTACCTCGGTACGCTGGCCGTCAACCTGGTCGGCTGCCTGCTGATCGGCTTGCTTTACGGCCTGTTCCTGCACAAGCCGCTGGCGCCGGTCGAGCTGCGCGCCGGCCTGATCGTCGGCTTTCTTGGCGGGCTGACGACGTTTTCCTCCTTTTCGCTCGATGCCGTGCGCCTGATGGAAAGTGGGCAAGTGCCCCTGGCCGTGGGCTATACCGGTATTAGCGTGATGGGCGGGCTACTGGCCACCTGGGCCGGCCTGTCCCTGACCCGACTCTGAACCAACCTATACACATAACGAGAGAACGACATGCTCGATTCCAAACTGTTACGCGGCCAACTTCAGGAAGTGGCTGACCGCCTCGCCTCCCGTGGCTTCAGCCTGGATGTCGCGCGCATCGAATCGCTGGAAGAGCGCCGCAAGGCGGTGCAGACCCGCACCGAGCAGCTGCAGGCCGAGCGTAACGCCCGCTCCAAATCGATCGGCCAGGCCAAGGCCAAGGGCGAGGACATCGCGCCGCTGATGGCTGATGTCGAGCGCATGGCCGGTGAGCTGGCGGCTGGTAAAGTCGAGCTGGACGAGATCCAGGCTGAACTGGACGGTATCGTCCTGACCATCCCCAACCTGCCGGACGCCAGCGTCCCGGTGGGTGCCAGCGAAGACGACAACGTCGAAGTGCGCCGTTGGGGTACGCCGAAAGCGTTCGATTTCGAGATCAAGGACCACGTCGCCCTGGGCGAGATCAGCGGTGGCCTGGACTTCGAAGCGGCAGCCAAGCTGTCGGGCGCCCGCTTTGCCGTGCTGCGCGGCCCGATTGCCCGCCTGCACCGCGCCCTGGCGCAGTTCATGATCAACCTGCACACCGGTGAACACGGCTACGAAGAGCACTACACCCCGTACCTGGTCCAGGCCCCGGCGCTGCAGGGTACCGGCCAGCTGCCGAAGTTCGAGGAAGACCTGTTCAAGATCACCCGAGAAGGTGAGGCTGACTTCTACCTGATCCCGACGGCCGAAGTGTCGCTGACCAACCTGGTGGCCGGCGAAATCATCGACGCCAAGCAGCTGCCGCTCAAGCTGGTTGCCCATACCCCTTGCTTCCGCAGTGAAGCTGGCGCGTCCGGCCGTGACACCCGTGGCATGATCCGCCAGCACCAGTTCGACAAGGTCGAAATGGTCCAGGTGGTCGAGCCGTCCAAGTCCATGGAAGCCCTGGAAGGCCTGACTGCCAACGCCGAGCGCGTTCTGCAGCTGCTGGAGCTGCCTTACCGCGTGCTGGCCCTGTGCACCGGCGACATGGGCTTCGGCGCCGTGAAAACCTACGACCTGGAAGTGTGGGTGCCGAGCCAGGACAAATACCGCGAAATCAGCTCTTGCTCCAACTGCGGTGACTTCCAGGCGCGCCGCATGCAGGCCCGCTGGCGCAACCCGGAAACCGGCAAGCCGGAGCTGGTGCACACCCTCAACGGCTCCGGCCTGGCAGTGGGCCGTACCCTGGTGGCGGTGCTGGAGAACTACCAGCAGGCCGACGGCTCCATCGTCGTGCCGGAAGTGCTCAAGCCCTACATGGGCGGTGTCGAGGTCATCCGCTAAATGGATTACCTGCCGCTGTTCCACAAGCTGCAGGGCGGCCGGGTGCTGGTCGTCGGCGGCGGCGAAATCGCCTTGCGCAAGGCGCGCCTGCTGGCCGATGCCGGCGCCGCGCTGCGGGTGGTGGCGCCCGAGGTCGACGGCCAACTGGCCGCGCTGGCCCGTGAAGGTGGCGGTGAGGTCTTGGTGCGTGGCTATCAGGCAGCCGACCTGGTCGGCTGTCGCCTGGTGATTGCGGCCACCGATGACCCTGGGCTCAATGCCCAAGTCTCGGCGGATGCGCAGGCGCGCAACCTGCCGGTAAACGTGGTGGATGCGCCGGCGCTGTGCACGGTGATCTTCCCGGCGATCGTCGACCGTTCGCCGTTGGTGGTGGCGGTTTCCAGTGGCGGTGACGCCCCGGTGCTGGCACGCTTGATCCGCGCCAAGCTGGAGGCCTGGATCCCGTCGGCCTATGGCGAGTTGGCCGGGTTGGCGGCGCGGTTCCGGCACAAGGTCAAGGCGCTTTACCCGGACGTCAACCAGCGTCGTGGCTTTTGGGAAAACGTGTTCCAAGGCCCCATTGCCGAGCGCCAGTTGGCCGGGCAGGGCGCCGAGGCCGAGCGCTTGTTGCAGGCGATGGTCGACGGCGCGCCGGTGCAGCAGGGCGGCGAGGTGTATCTGGTGGGGGCAGGGCCGGGTGATCCGGACTTGCTCACCTTCCGCGCCTTGCGCCTGATGCAGCAGGCCGATGTGGTGCTATACGACCGCCTGGTGGCACCCGCCATCATCGAGATGTGCCGGCGTGATGCCGAACGCATTTACGTGGGCAAGCGCCGCGCCGACCATGCCGTACCGCAGGACCAGATCAACCGCCTGCTGGTCGACCTGGCCAAGCAGGGCAAGCGTGTGTTGCGCCTGAAAGGCGGCGACCCGTTCATCTTCGGCCGGGGTGGCGAAGAAATCGAAGAACTGGCCGAGCAGGGTATCCCGTTCCAGGTGGTGCCCGGCATTACCGCGGCCAGTGGGTGCTCCGCCTACGGCGGCATTCCCTTGACCCATCGCGATTATGCCCAGTCGGTGCGCTTCGTTACCGGTCACCTCAAGGACGGTACCAGCAACCTGCCTTGGAATGACCTGGTGGCGCCTGCCCAGACTCTGGTGTTCTACATGGGGCTGGTGGGGTTGCCGACCATCTGTGCCGAGCTGATTCGCCACGGCCGTGCGGCGAGCACGCCTGCGGCGCTGGTGCAGCAGGGGACAACGCGTAATCAGCGGGTGTTCACCGGTACCTTGGCTGACTTGCCGGCGCTGGTGGCACAGCATGAAGTGCATGCGCCGACCCTGGTGATTGTCGGGGAAGTGGTGCAGTTGCGGGAGAAGCTGGCCTGGTTTGAAGGGGCGCAGAACAGCTGAAATTGTTGGGGCCGCTTCGCGGCCCATCGCAGGCAAGCCAGCTCCTACACGGACCGCGCAACCCCCAGGCTTAACGCGACCGCTGTAGGAGCGGCTTTAGCCGCGAACACCCGCAAAGCGGGTGCCATCCAGCGCAAGCCCCAGGCTTTACGCGACCTCTGTAGGAGCGGCTTCAGCCGCGAACACCCGCAAAGCGGGTGCCATCTGGCGCAATTCCCAAGCTTATCGCGGTCCCTGTGGGAGCAACTGTCTTGCTCAACCTTGCCAAATCCCTTTACCCGCCAACCGCTCCCGGTCATGCGGCAGGTTGAAATCCTGCAGCGGCCCTTTGGGCACGATGCCGTTCGGGTTGATGGTCTTGTGGCTCATGTAATAGTGCTTCTGGATGTGCTCCATGTTCACCGTTTGCGCCACGCCCGGCCACTGGTACAGCTCGCGCAGCCAGTTGGACAGGTTCGGATAGTCGCTCAGCCGGCGCAGGTTGCACTTGAAGTGGCCGTGATACACCGCATCGAACCGCACCAGTGTGGTGAACAACCGAACATCGGCCTCGGTCAGGTATTCGCCTGCCAGGTAACGATTGCGGCTCAGCAAGTCTTCCAAGTGATCCAGTTCGTTGAACACTTCGTCGAACGCCGTCTCATAGGCTTCCTGCGTGGTGGCAAAGCCTGCGCGATAAACGCCGTTGTTCACTGCTGGGTAGATGCGTGAGTTAAGCGCCTCGATGGCTGGACGCAGCGGCTCCGGGTACAAGTCCAGGTGGTTGCCGGTCAGCTCGTTGAACGCGCTGTTGAAGATGCGGATGATCTCTGCCGACTCGTTGTTGACGATGCGCTTCTCTTGTTTGTCCCACAGCACGGGCACGGTCACGCGGCCGGTGTAGTGCGGGTCGTCCTGGGTGTAGCGCTGGTGCATGAATTCAAGGGCGTCGAGGTGGTCCCCGGTGGAGCCTTGCTGCTGGTCGAAGGTCCAGCCGTTTTCCTGCATCAGCCAGCTGACCACCGACACATCGATCAACGGTTCCAGGCCTTTGAGGGCGCGAACGATCAGCGTGCGATGAGCCCATGGGCAAGCCAGCGACACATACAGGTGATAGCGACCGGCCTCGGGGGCCGGCAACTGATTGCGACGCTGGGCGTTCTCCCGCTTGAAGGCGCCATCCTTGCCGTTTTCGTACCACTGGTCGTGCCAGCGGCCGTCGATCAAAAGGCCCATGGTGAGCTCCTCGGAACAAAGTTGTTTGTCGTTGGAGCCCAGTCTAGAGGAAATCGTTCGAACAAATAGCGCAAAGACTGCGCACTTATTATCTACTTATTCGATTGGTTTCGGGCGGCCCAATAAGCGCGTGCAGCTGCAAACGCCTCGTCACGAGTCTGGCCCAAACCGCGCAGGGCAAGGGCCATGGTTGCAATGACGGCCATCTCGCCGTAACTGTCTGCAGCCTCGCCGCGCCACACTGCCAGCAACTGTTCGGGCTGCAGGCTCGCTGGTTTGACATGGCGGCGTTCACTCAGCGCCGGCCATTCCTCGTCCCAGGCTTCGCCTGCGCTGGTGCCGTACAGGTGGCTGATGACGTCCGGGTTGACCTCGATCTCACCACCATCGCCCTTGATCACCACGGCGTGGTCGCCGAGCAGGCGGCTGGCTTCGCGGTGCACGGCCTGGTAGCCGGGGTGGAAGATGCTCTGCAGCCCGCAGCGTGCACTCAACGGGTTGAGCACCCGGGCCAGCGAGTGGATGGGCGAGCGCAGGCCGAGGGTATTGCGCAGGTCGATCATCCGTTGCAGCTGCGGGGCCCAGTCTTGCAGCGGGAAGAACGCCAGGCGCTGCTGGTCCAGTGCCTGCTCGACGGCGGACCAATCGCGGCACAGGGGGATCTCCAGCAGGGCCAGCAGTTGCTCGGTGTACATGCGCCCGGCCGTGTGCGCGCCACCGCCGTGCAGGAGGATGCGCACGCCATTGTTGGCCAGGCACTTGGCGGCCAGCAGGTACCAGGGCAGGTGGCGCTTCTTGCCGGCGTAGCTTGGCCAGTCCAGGTCGACGGCAATGCGCGGGGCCTGCAGATGCGCGCGCAGGGCTTCGGTGAAACCGGCCAGTTCCTCGGCACTTTCTTCCTTGTGCCGCAGCAGCATGAGGAAGGCACCCAGCTGGGTGTCCTCGACCTTGCCTTCCAGCAGCAGGGTCATGGCCGCACGGGCTTCCTCACGGGTCAAGCCGCGGGCGCCGCGCTTGCCTTTGCCAAGGATGCGCACGAATTCGGCGAAGGGGTGTTCGGCGGGGGTTTCCAGGGTCAGCGGGCGAGCTTCTGTCATATGCAATTGGTCGGCTTGGGCAGGCCCGCCAGCTTGGCGGCGAGTTTGGCGGGGGTGCCATTGAACAGGCGGTTCAGGTGCGGGCTGTTGCCCTTTTCCGGGCCCAGCTTGAGCGCGGTGTACTTGATCAACGGGCGCGTGGCAGGCGACAGCTGGTACTCCTCGTAGAACTGGCGCAGCAGTTCGAGGATCTCCCAATGGTCGGCGGTCAGGGCCATGCTTTCGCGCTCGGCCAGCGCCTCGGCGACGGCGCGGGACCAATCTTGCAGGTCGACCAGAAAGCCGTCTTTGTCCAGGGCAATGGCCTGGTTGTCTACCGTCAGGGTGTTCATAGCCAGCTGTTGACCTTGTCGTAGTGCAGCGACAGCGCAACGAACGCCTGGTAGTCCACCGCTTTGGCCAGCCCGCCGGTGATGGCGCGGGCTTGCAGGTCTTCATCGAGGGCGAACAGGCGCTGACCCAGGCCGGCTGCTTGCAGCAAGCGCTGCGTCTCGCTGCCATCGCGCAGGGCGTAGACCGCATCGCCGCACAGCAGCAAGGCGTCCTCGCTGCCGAGCAGGCGCAGGCAGCTGCCGAGGCGGTCGTCGCCGAAGGGGGAGTGGGTAATCACGTGCAAGGTCGGCATCAGAGCGTCACCACTTGGTCGAAACGGGCAATCAGTGCCCTCAGTGCTGCGTCGTCCAGCACATCTACCGGCAGCGCCAGCTTATCGGCGGCCAGCCCGCGCACGGCCAGGCTGTGCTGACAGGCGAACAGTGCTTCTACGCCAAACATCGGCAGGGCCTGCAGGTTGGCGGCAAGATTTTTTTGCTGCACGGCGGCGGGTTGCTGATGGGGCGCTAGCTGGAATACGCCGTCATCGAGAAACAGCATACCCAGCGGCAGATCGAAGGCACCGCCAGCCAAGGCGATGTCCAGTGCTTCGCGGGCGGATGGGCCGTTCCACGGTGCCTGGCGGCTGATGATCAACATGGATTTGGCCATTTCAGTCACCTCCAAAGCAGATCAGGCGGTCGGCTTGCTGCGCCGCTTCGTGCAATTGGCCCAGGCCGGACAGCTCCCACGGCTTGGGCAGGTTCACGGCCGGGCGCTGGTAGCGGCTGGCCTCGGTTTCGTCGAGCACGCCGCGACGCAGGGCTGCGGCGATGCACACCACAGCGTCGAGCTGGTGGCTGTCGATAAAGGCGCGCCACTGGGCGGCGATGTCCTGTTCATCCTGGGGCGCGACGACGTTGGCCGAGGCGCTGTGCACGCCATCCTGATAGAAGAACAGCCGGGCAATCTCATGCCCGCCAGCCAGCACCGCCTCGGCGAAGCGCAAGGCGCGCCGCGAAGAGGGCGCATGGGCCGGGGAAAAAACCGCGATAGCGAATTTCATGGATAACTCGTGCAAAAGAATGCCGCCATGATAAAGCAAAAAAGCCCGCGCCCGCTTGTGCAAGCGGCGCGAGCTTTCTATCAAACCCCAGGTCTGTGCGATCCCACAGGTGCTTCGCATGGCTTGAGCCCGATGCGGTCGGTGTAGGGGCTGGCTTGCCGGCGATGGGCCGCGCAGCGGCCCCTTGGCCCAGCCAGAAGGGCACAAGGCTCAAGCCTGCTCCTTGCTCTCCGGCAAGAACCAGTTCAGCACCAGCGCACAGATCCCCCCAGTAGCCACACCCGACTCCAGCACATTGCGAATCGCCGCGGGCATATGCGCCAGGAACTCCGGCACCTGCGCCACGCCCAGGCCCAGCGCCAGCGACACGGCGATGATCAGCAACGCGCGGCGGTCCAGGCGGGTGCTGGCCAGGATGTTGATGCCCGAGGCCGCGACCGCGCCGAACATGACCATGGCCGCGCCGCCCAGCACCGGTTCAGGCACTGCCTGAATCACCCCGGCAACGCTTGGGAACAGGCCCAGCAACACCAGCATCACGGCAATCCAGATGCCGATGTGGCGGCTGGCAATGCCAGTCAGCTGAATCACGCCGTTGTTCTGCGCGAAGATCGAGCTAGGGAAGGTATTGAACAGGCCGGCCAGCAGCGAGTTGGCACCGTTGACCAGCACGCCACCCTTGATCCGCTGCATCCACACCGGCCCTTCAACCGGCTGGCGCGACACCTTGCTGGTGGCGGTAACGTCACCGATAGCTTCCAGCGAAGTCACCAGGTAGATCACCAGCATCGGAATGAACAGCGCCCAGGAGAAGCCCAGGCCGAAGTGCAGCGGCGTCGGCACCTGGAACAGCGCGGCCTGATGCATGCCGGTGAAATCCAGGCGGCCCATGTAGCCGGCCAGTGCATAGCCAACCGCCAGGGCGATGACGATGGCGCAGCTGCGCATCCACACCACCGGGACGCGATTGAGGATCACGATGATCGCCAGCACCACGCCCGACAGCAGTAGGTTATCGCCGTTGGCAAAGGTGCCATTGGCCATGGCGCCAAAGCCACCGCCCATGCTGATCAGGCCGACCTTGATCAGGGTCAGGCCGATCATCAGCACCACGATACCGGTCACCAACGGGGTGATCAGGCGTTTGACGAACGGCAGGATGCGCGACACGCCCATCTCGACGAACGAGCCGGCGATTACCACACCAAAGATAGCCGCCATCACGCCTTCAACCGGCGTGCCTTGCTTGACCATCAGCGCGCCACCGGCAATCAGCGGCCCGACGAAGTTGAAGCTGGTGCCCTGCACGATCAACAGCCCGGCGCCGAATGGGCCAAAGCGTTTGCACTGCACGAAGGTGGCGATACCCGAGATCACCAGCGACATGGAGACGATCAGGTTGGTATCACGCGCCGAAACGCCCAGCGCCTGGCAGATCAGCAGGCCAGGGGTGACGATCGGCACGATGATCGCCAGCAGATGCTGCAGGGCAGCCAGCAGGCCGATCAGTAGCCGTGGTTTGTCCTCCAGGCCAAGCACCAGTTCATTGGCAGGCGCCGCTGCGCCTGGGCTGTGTTCGTGTGAGCTCATTGCTGAAAGCCGCCCCGGAAGAAAAAAGGAGCGCATTCTACGGGGTGATGAAGGATTGCGGTAGAGAAAAGCACGATGGCGGCATGATCGGCGAGCATTTGCCTGATTATCTGACTTTTTAGTCAATTATTGGCGTGCGCCACGTTCCCTGTAGGAGCAGCACAAGGTTGCTTTCAGAGAACAAAACTTGACTCGTCAATGTAGCCGGGGACTCTGTAGGAGCGGGCTTGCCCCGCGAACACCGGCAAAGCCGGTGCCATGCACCGCACGGCCCCTTCGCGGGGCAAGCCCGCTCCCACAATGACCACTGTTATCTGCGTGACCGCGCAGCCCCAAGGGCTGGCAGTCTCCGGCCCACAAAAAAGCCCGCCGAAGCGGGCTTTCTCACACAGCAATCAATCAGTCATCACGGCCCATGATGCCAAACAGCTGCAGCAGGCTGACGAACAGGTTGTAGATCGATACATACAGGCTGATGGTCGCCATGATGTAGTTACGCTCGCCACCGTGGATGATCGCGCTGGTCTGGAACAGGATGCAGACCGACGAGAACAGCACGAAGCCAGCGCTGATCGCCAGTTGCAGGCCGCTGATCTGGAAGAAGAAGCTGGCAACCACGGCGCCCAGCAGGACAAAGAAGCCGGCAGTGATGAAGCCACTGAGGAAGCTCATGTCCTTGCGGGTGATCAGCACGTAGGCCGACAGGCCGCCGAACACCAGCGCAGTCATGGCAAACGCCGAGCTGACCACTTCAGCGCCACCGGCCATGCCCAGGTAACGGTTCAGGATCGGGCCGAGGATGAAGCCCATGAAGCCGGTGAGGGCGAAGGTGGACACCAGGCCCCAGGCCGAATCACGCAGCTTGTTGGTGAGGAAGAACAGGCCGTAGAAGCCGATCAGCACGACGAATACGTTCGGGTAGCCGACACGCATCTGCTGGGCAACGAAAGCCATGACACCACTGAAGGCGAGGGTGAGTGCCAGCAGGCTGTAGGTGTTGCGCAGGACCTTGCTGACCTCGCGCTGCTCGACCTGTTGGCCGCTGTGTACGGCATAATCCTGTTCGCGCATGGCGACACTCCTTGGTAAACCTGTGGTTTTGGAACGTTCAGATGCTAGGAGTCTATCAGAGCTCCTGCAACCGGCGACATAGAGAGTTTGACAGCGTGTTTCATTACGGTATTATGGCGGCCGCAAAACGAGCTGGAAGCGTGGCCGAGTGGTTTAAGGCAACGGTCTTGAAAACCGTCGATGGGCAACTATCCTAGAGTTCGAATCTCTACGCTTCCGCCACTATTTTTTCAACAAAAGCCCCGACTATTCGGGGCTTTTGTGTTTCTGAGGTTTGGCACAAGGTCCCCACCGGCCACAAGCGTGCGCTGTACCTGTAGGAGCGGGCTTGCCCGCGATCAGGCCAGATCAGCCAACCAATCATTTCCAGTCCCAATGCAGCGTCCGCGCCACAGCGGCACATTGAGGCAAGCAGAGAATGCACGCGTACAAAGAGCTCTCGCACTCAGGCACAGCCCTTTGCACCCTCGCTTCATGCATCATGCTCCAAGCACCCCTCCAAAAGCTGAACCCGCCAAATGCCAGACTCCCCCAAACCCAACCGTGCCATCTATGACCTGGACATGCTCCGCACCCTGGTCATGGTCGCCGATTGCGGCAGCTTCACCACCGCCGCCGCGCGTCTGCATTCCACCCAGTCGACCGTCAGCCAGAAGGTCCGCCGCCTTGAGGAAATGGTCGGCCAGCAGTTGCTCGACCGCAGCAACCGCGAGGTTCACCCGACCGACGCGGGTGAGACCCTGCTGGGCTACGCACGTCATTTGCTTGCAGTGAGCCACCAGCTGACCGAAGCAATGGCAGGCGGTGTCACAGTCACCGTGCGCATCGGCCTGCCGGATGACTTCGTCGCCGGCAAGACCATGCAGGCGCTGGCGGCCTTCAACCGCAAGCACCCCAAGGTCAAGCTGGAGATCACTGGCGGCTTGAGCCGCGATCTGATGAGCACCTACGACCGTGGCGAGCTGGACCTGGTGCTGGTCAAGCAGCGCCGTAACAGCCGCGAAGCGGTTGCCTGTCAGCCGGAGCGTATCGACTGGTTCGACAGTGCGCAGTATCCGTGTTTCGCCCTGGACCCGATCCCGCTGGTGGCCTTCCCGCCGCGTGGGCTTTACCGTGACGACATGATCAGCGCGATCGAGGCCATGGGCCGCAATTGGCGTATCGGCTTTACCAGTTCGAGCCTGGCCGGCATTCAGGAAGCGGTGGCCCAGGGGTTGGGCGTCAGCCTGCTGCCGCACCGGGTGGTGACGCCAGCGCATCGGATACTGGGGGCGCACGAGGGGTTCACGCCGATCAGGGTGTTCGAGGCGGCGATATTTCATCGGCCCACGGCGGATCCGATGGTCAGGGCGTTGGCTGAGATACTTGAGGGAATTCTGCGGGTGGAAGCTGAGTAAGGGTTCAAGGCTGCTGAACGTCAGTTGGGGCTGCTTTGCAGCCCATCGCAGGCAAGCCAGCTCCTACAGGTACAGCGCAAATCTGAATACTTGCGCAGTGCCTGTAGGCGCTGGCTTGCCGGCGATGGGCCGCAAGGCGGCCCCATTCACGCATTATCGACGAATTTCTGTAGCAAACTGCGCCGCCTTCAATTGCAACTGCGCAGGCCCGCCCCAGAACGCGCCGTGGCGCACGATCACCCGCTCGTGGATGGCGGCAGCCACGGCGGCGGCTGCATTTGGCGCTTTGAACAGCACAAAGCTCGCTTCATTGCCGACCTTCAGCCCATAGTCCTGCTTACCCATCACCCCGGCACTGGCGACGGTCGCCATCTCCAGCGCTACGCGCAATTCCTCGTCGGTGTTTAACCCCGAGCGGTAGCTGACCAGCATGGCCCGTTGCAGCATGTCGCCGTTGCCGTAGGGCCACCAGGCGTCCTGGATGTTGTCGTTGCCAGTAAACACCCGCACGCCGCCGGCACGCAGGCGCAGCACCGGTGGGAAGGCGTGCTCGCCGGGGGCGTTGGTCATGATCGAAATGCCGGCCCGGGCCAGCACTTCGGCAGTGCGGTCGACCACACTGTCGGACACATCGCCCAGGCCATAGGCATGGCTGACCGCCACCAGGCCTTGCATGCCCAGTGCCTGGGTGCGGGCCGCGATGCGTTCGAGCTGCGCGATGCAGATGTCGCCTGGCTCGTGCAGGTGGATATCAGCCTTGACGCCATGCCTGTCGGCGATGCCGAAGACGATATCCAGCTGGGCGTCGGCGTCGCCGTCCAAGGTGGTCGGGTCGATACCGCCCACCACCTGGACGCCTTCGCGCACGGCCGCGTCCATCACGTCGGCGGTACCGGGGCAAGTGACTACGCCGGCCTGGGGGAAGGCCACCAGCTCGATGTCGACCAGGCCTTTCCACTTTTCGCGGGCTTCGAGGATGGCGTGCAGGTGGGTGAGACCGGTTGTGGCGTCCACGTCCACGTGGCAGCGCATGGCGATTGTGCCGAAGGAGGCGGCCTGGCGGATCAGCGCGTCGGCGCGCTCGACGATGGGCGGGGCGCTGGCGAGCTCGCGTTTTTCCACGGCCAGGCGCTCACGCAAGGTGGCCACCGGTTGATGTGGGCGCCAGCGGTCACCAACGAAACTCTTGTCCAGGTGAATGTGGCCATCGACAAAGCCTGGCAGTGCCAGCAGGCCTTCCAGGTCGATGGTTTCGCGGGCCGCTTCGGCGGCGCGTTGCGGGCCGATGTGGGTGATGCGCCCGTTGGTGACGGCGATGTGCAGGGGCAGGCCATCCTGGTCGATGGCGTTGATGAACTCACGGTCGTTCATGGTCGGGCCTTTTTTCCGAGGCTTGGGTGACGTCATACGGTAGGGATGATGCGGGCACGGCTCAAATTAATTATCGGGATCGAGTGCAGTGCATTTATGGATGCAGGCCTGCATTAAAAAGCCCACTGGGGTCGATGCCGATAATTAACTTTCCAAGCCCGTGCACTCGGCCCAGCATTGGGCGCGTGCCCTGCCGGCCGTTTGCTGCGGCGCTTGCGGGCGGGTCATCACCAACAATAAAAACAAATGCCGTGTCGGGGTCCTCATGATCAAAGATTCCAAGCTACTGCGTGCCGCCCTCATTTTCATTGCCTGTACTTCCTTCATTGTCTGCGGGGTGCAACCCATCTTCATGGGCTTGATCACCGAGCGGTTGAGCCTGCCACTCGACCTGCAAGGCTGGGTGGTGTCGGTCGAGATGATCGGCATGACCCTGGGCACCTTGCTGTGCCCGCTGCTGATGAAGCGCCACGGCGGGCGCAGCCTGTGCCTGTGCGTCGGGATGCTGTGCGTGGCCTTGAGCATCGCCACTGCCTTTGCCACGACCAGCATGATGTTGTTGGTGGTACGGATGGCGGCCGGTGCCTGCGCGGGGCTTGTCTATGCCTATGCGGTGACGACGCTGGGGCGTTTGCCCGACCAGGACCGCTCTTTTGGTTTGATGCTGTTGTTGCAGACACCGGAGTACTCGTTGTTTTCCGCAGCCCTGCCATTGCTTGCCGCGCAGAGCGGGGCTGTGACGGCCTTGTGCTCGTTCGGCCTGTGGTACCTGCTGATTTGCGCCGCCAGCCTGGTGTTGCCGCGTCGCCCGGCGGCCGCGCTTGAAAGTGGCGAGGGCACCCCGGCCCAGGGTGGTTCGGCGCGCACCGGGCGCAGCGCGCTGGTGGGCATGCTGTTCATGCAGGTCGCCATTTACTGCGTCTGGGGGTTCATTGACCAACTGGCACGTGACCAGGGTATCGGTGGCGTTGATATTGGCTGGGCATTTGGCCTGTCGGCCATTGGCGGGCTGCCCGGGGCTGCACTGCCAAGCCTGCTGGGCGCCCGGGTCAACCGCCAGCTGATGATCGCCGTGGGGCTGGTGGCGGTGTTCATTTCCATTGCCATGCTCACCGGCCATACCCGCACGCCGATACAACTATGTGTTGCGCTGCTATTGCTCAACTTCGGCTGGGTGCTGTCACTGTCGTACTACATGGCACTGATCACCACCAACGACCCGACCGGCAAACTCACGCCCCTGGTCAGCATTACCTTGATGGGGGCCGCAGCGGTGACGCCAGCGCTGATCGCCCTGCTGGTGGAGGGCTCCAACCAGCAACTGATCTTCCTGCTGGGGACCGGGGCGCTGGTGCTTGCCTTTGCCGTGACGTGCCTTGGGGCAATGCCCAGGCGTGCGCGCAACAGGGCTGCTTGCTGAGCAACAGCGCGCTGGGGGACGTCGCCGTCACTGCAGCGTCGGCGGCTTCATCCCTTGTGGCAACCCGGCCACTACCGCTTCCATCCGCGCGATTTTCCGCGCAAGCCGTTGTGCTTCCTCTTCTTTGCCCAAGGCCTTCAGACGGTCTCGCTCCTTGCGCAATGCAAGCAGGTTTTTTTGCAGTGCCATGCCGGACTTATTGAACGGGTCCATTTGTTTCTCACGCTAAGGGCCTCCGTGCCGTTGTAGGAAAAATGGACCGTAGCAGCTCGATAATCCTGCGAAAACTGAGGTTTCATACAGCGAATGCTCGGAGTCAGGATATTACCTACCGCATGAGGTAAAACGTCCTACAAATCTGTGCTGCACCTGTTTCTAATCGTGTAGCTGGGACTTGGGCGCAGCACCCGGATTTGTTGGGTTGTCGGCAGTTAGCGTGTGCAGTTGCACCGCACACGGCTGCCAGGCCGTTGTTGCTCGGGCTGAAACCTCAGGTTGCAATTGCGTGCTCGTATTTACAGGCGATCGGCATCCACCGCCGCCTTGGCGAACCCCTGCGGCAGCTTGTGCCCGGTACCTCCGCAGATCGGCCGATCTTGGTACTTGCCGGTTCCTTTTATCGGCCCGGCGTATCAGCTCTGCTACGATTCACGCCTTTCAGCCAAGGACCGGCCCGTGGAATACGTTGTCATCGCACCCCATCGCAGTGCATACCCCAAGCCTTTGCGCTTCGCCAAAGGCACGTTGCTGGAGGTGGGGCAGCGCTACGAGGGGGAACCAGGCTGGCAGGACTGGTACCTGTGTCGCTGTGACGGGCAGCTGCCGGGTTGGGTGCCGGCGCAGGTGATCGAGCGGCTCGGTGTGGGGCAGGGCAGGGCGCTTGAACACTATTCGGCGCATGAGCTCGATGCCGATCCGGGTCAGCGGGTATACAGGCTGCGGCAGCTTAACGGCTGGATGTGGTGCAGGCGCCTGAGCAATGGCGAACTGGGCTGGCTGCCGCTGGAAAAGCTGAAACTCGAGCGCTGAAAAACCATCTGATACGCTTTTTTTACGCCAACCTGAAGCTGTAACCGTATCAGCCCGAAACCGATAATGCTCTTCATCCCTACACACATTTGAAGAGGTTCCGATGGGCAAGCTCGCGCTGTTTCTGGGTGGCTTTCTGCTGTTGACCATTCTGATAGGCCTGCTGGGTACTATCCCGCCAAGCTGACATTCCGCCGACCCTCCGGCCCGTCTCATTCGCCAGGCGGGCCAGCTTCCTGCCATCTCGACAGGGTTGTTGGTATACCGCTGGACTAGCGGTAGCTGCAAGTCGTTCTCAAGTGCAAAGCGCTCGTGTACTCTCCCGCTCGCGTCATAATGGGTCGCAGTGCGGGCCGATCTTTTGCCTTGGAGTCAATACATAGTGGAATGCAAGAAGGGCACTTCAGCCGTGCTGGAGTGGCGTAGCCGTTTTCTCACCGCAGGCACCCTCGACGAGGAAGAATACGATCAGGCGTTGCGCAGCGCCGAAGCACTGGAGCAATCAGGTGTGATCAACGCAGTTGAATGGATCGAGCTGGTCAAGGCTGCCAATGTGGCACTGCTGCGCGTGCGATAAGTCCTTCTTTGCAAGGGGAAATCTGTCCACAAAAATCGTGGGTAGGTCTGTGGATAAAACGCTGTAAGCCAAGCCGGTAAAGGCTTCTGTTAAATTGAGCAGATTTTGAACAGCCCTTAGCGGGCCCTTTGCAAACCCGCTTCACCCGCCTGGCGTAGTGCCAACAGCAGTTCACGGACCCGCGCCGGCAGCTCGCCAGCAGGGTAGACCGCATGCATCTGTGGGTCCTGGCCGGTGCTCGACGTCAGCCGGTAATCGGGGCATACCCGCACCAACCGCCCCGCCTTCACTTGCGCTTCGCCGACCCAGTCAGCCAGGCGGGCGATACCGGCACCCGCCAGCGTGCTGTGGTACACAGCATCGCCCGAACTCAAGCGCAGTCGTGGGTGGGGGCGCAGGCTGGTGATGCGGTCATCGCGGCAGAAGTGCCATGCCTTGAGGATGCGCGGGGCGGTGTGCAGGATCAGTGAGTGGTTGGCCAACTCCTCTGGCTGCCGAGGGGTGCCGTGACGGGCCAGGTAATCCGGGCTGGCATACAGATGGCGTTGATAACGCCACAGCGGATAGCCAATCAGCTCGCTCGACTGCGGAAAAGCACCGCGGACCACGAAATCGAGCTTGTTCAACAGCGGGTCGGTGGCCTCATCGCCATAGTGCACATCCAGGGTCACCTGGGGGTGATGTTGGGAAAACGCCGCCAGTACCTCGGGCAACACGTGCTCGCCCAGTAATTGCGGCACCCCGAAGCGGATCCAGCCTTGCGTACTACCCCTGAGCGCTGCCAGCTCGTCGGTGGCATCCCGTTGCACATCCAGCAAGCGCTCCGCATGCGGCAGCAGGCGCTCACCGGCGTCGGTGAGGGTCACTGCATTGGCGTTGCGGTTAAGCAGCTTGCACCCGGTATTGTCTTCCAGCATCTGCACTGCGCGGGTGACAGCGCTGGGCGAGCGCCCCAGGGCGCGGGCCGCGGCGACGAAGCTGCGCTTGTGCGCGACGCTGACGAAGGCCTGGATTTCGCGAAGCATGTCCAACGCCATGAAGTGCTCCTTGTTGCAGTTTTTGCAATATGGCATTTCAACACACACGCGCCGCTTTGATTAGCCTTGCAGTCTGCATTTACTGCCTGGAACCGCGTCATGATGGATATCGCCGTACTTTCCCTGTTTGCCTTTGCCGCTGGGCTGATCGACGCCGCCGTGGGGGGCGGAGGGCTGATTCAGATCCCGGCGCTGTTCAACGTGCTGCCCACCGCGCAACCGGCGGCACTGCTGGGCAGCAACAAGCTGGCGTCGGTGTGCGGCACGGCCTTCGCCGCACGTTCGTTCATTCGCAAGGTGACCCTGGATTGGGGGCTGATCGTGCCGGCGGCACTCAGCGCATTCGTCATGTCATTCGCCGGCGCCGCGACGGTGTCGCTGGTGCCGCCCAGCGTGATGCGCCCGGCGGTGCTGGTGCTGATCGTGCTGATGGCGATCTACACCTTCTGCAAGAAAGATTTTGGCACTCTGCACAAACCGGCGAAGATCGGCCGTAAGGAGCAGTGCCTGGCGGTACTGATTGGCGGTGCCATCGGGTTCTACGACGGCCTGTTCGGGCCAGGCACCGGCAGCTTCCTGATCTTCCTGTTCATCCGCTTCTTCGCCTTGGATTTCCTGCATGCCTCGGCCTCGGCCAAAGTAGTCAACATCGCCACCAACCTGGCGGCGCTGGTGTTCTTCGTGCCCACTGGCAACGTGCTGTACGCGATTGCCTTGCCGATGGCGGTGTGCAATATCCTTGGCGCGCTGACTGGCACCTGGCTGGCGGTGCGCAAGGGTGCAGGGTTCGTGCGCGGGCTGTTCCTGATCCTGCTGTGCGTGCTGATCGCCAAGCTGTCCTGGGACCTGCTGGCCGGTTGAGTCAGCTCACCTCCCGCCGCGCGTGCGCCTGTTCGACGCGGTTGCGGCCGTGCGCCTTGGCGCGGTACAGCGCCTCGTCAGCCCGTGCCATCAGTTCATCAAGGCTCGGCGCGGCACTGTCCGCGGCGCAGCCGTCCAGGCCAATGCTCACGGTAATCTGCAGGCGCGCATCGCGCTGGGCAAGGTGCAAGTCCTGCACCGCGCGGCGCAGGCGCTCGGCGATGAGCGTGGCGCGCTCAGGCGCAAGGCCCGCAAGCATGACCACGAACTCTTCGCCACCCATGCGCGCCAGCAGCTCACCGTCGTTTAACTGGTCCTGCAGGGTGCGGGCAAACTGACGCAAGACTTGGTCGCCGACGGCGTGGCCGTGGCGGTCATTGATCGATTTGAAATGATCGATGTCGAGCATCATCAAGGTCAGCGGCAGGGCCTGGGCATGCTTTTGGCGGCTGTCGAGCAGGGCGTTGGCGCGGCGGGTGAAGGCGCTGCGGGTCAGCACGCCGGTGAGGTGATCAATGGTGGCCTGATGGGCCAGGCGCGCCAGCAGGCTGCGATTGGCCTGGCTGACACAGGCCACTACCAACGGCCCGAGCACCAGCATGGCAATGCCCAGACGCGCCGACATCAACGTGGTGACCCCGGTTTCGCTCTGCGGCACGCTGAAATGCATGAGGTTTTGCGCCACGGCGACGATCAGCGTGCTGCCCGTCGTGAGCGTCAGCAGTGAAACCAGAAACGGCGAGTAGGTCCAGGCACACCACAGCAACGCTGCGATCGGGAAGGCAATGGCACCCGGCCCGCCAAAGGCAATGCTCAAGGCCAGCGATGCCAGCAGCATCAGCAAGGGCGCCAGGCGGATGGCCTGGGCACCGCTGCGCACCAGCGCCCGGGCCGAAGGCGCGGTGAGCAACACTGGCAGGACCATTACGCTGGTCGAGAACTGCTCGCTGAACCACGCCAACCAGGTTGAGCGCAGCGATTGTTCGAACCACGGCGCGGCCATCACGCAGGCCAGGCTGGCGGCCACCGCTGCACCTGCCGCGCAGGCGCCGAATACACTAAGCACGCCATGCGGGCTGCGCATGCGCCGGTGCAGGCGCGGCAGGCGTGACAGCAGCAGCCACACCGTCGCCACCGCACCCAGGTTGCTCAGGTTCAACCACAGGGCCGGGGCCCACTCGCTGCCACAGGCCAGGTCGGCAGCGACCATCGCCAGCCAGACCAGGGTAAAACCGATCAGCCCGGCCTGGCGCGGGTAACGCAGCAACACGCCAGCCAGAACCGCATTCACGGGCCAGAACAGTGACAGGGATTCGATTGGCCGGGCCAGGATGCCACCCAGGGTCAGGGCGAAGGTCAGGCCGAACAGAGCGACGTAGGGCATCAAGCGCGATTGGGCTGGAAAAACCATAGAATCGACCGACAAGCGGAGACGAAATCCAGGACAACGGCTGTAGGCACCTGGGGCAATATCGCGTCAGTGTGTTTCCACCCACCGGTTGGTGTCAATCTGCCCCAATCGCACCGGCTAATGCCGATTAGCCTCCATTGTGTGCCGAGTTCGTCACAAACCGTAGAACCAGGGCACCATGAGCACTGCCACCAGCATCACCAGTACGGTGAAAGGTACGCCCACCTTGACGAAGTCGGCGAAGCGGTACTGGCCAGGGCCGAGCACCAAGGTGTTCACCGGCGAGGACACTGGCGTCATGAACGCCGCCGAGGCTGCCAGGGCCACGATCATGGCGAACGGGTAGGGTGACAGGCCCAGCTGGGTTGCGGTGCTGATCGCCACGGGGGCCATCAGCACGGCGGTGGCGGTGTTGGAGATGAACAGGCCGATTACCGCCGTGACCATGAACAGGCAGGCGAGCATGGCGATGGGCCCGGCGCCACCCAGCAGGCTGACCAGCCCGCCGACCGCCAGGTCGATGCCGCCGGTTTTCTGCAAGGCTTGGGCGAACGGCAGCATGCCGACGATCAACACCAGGCTTTGCCAGTGGATTGCCCGATACGCGCTGTTCATGTCGATGCAGCGCCCGGCGCCCATCAGCAGGCAGCCGATCAGCGCGGCGATCACGTTGGGCACCGCACCACTGACCATCAGCCCGACCATCACCGCCAGGCTGATCAAGGCATACGGTGCGCGGGTGCGGGCCGGCGCCACCTGGTCGATCTCGGCGGGCAGGCTCAGCACCAGGAAGTCCTTGGGTTGGCCTTGCAACTGACGCACCGCCTTCCACGGGCCGACCACCAGCAGCGTGTCGCCCAGTTTCAGCGGTTCTTCCACCAGGCGCTCGTCGATGGCCGCCTGCTCGCGGCGCAAACCGACCACGTTAAGGCCATAGCGGGTGCGAAAGGCCATATCCAGGATGCTTTTGCCGATCAGTTGCGAGCCTGGCGGCAGCGACACTTCGGCCATGCCCAGCTCCTGGGACTGGTCGATGAAGTAAGCGGCCTTGAAGTGCAGCGGTTCCAGCTGCATGGTCTGGCACAGGTTGCGCAGGTCGTCGCGGTTGGCGAACAGGTCGAGCAGCAGTACATCGCCCGGGTGCAGCACGGTGTTGGAGTCGGCGGCGATCACGCGGGTGGTGAACTTGTGCTGGCGCTCGATGCCGATCACGTTGGCGCCATGCCGGGTGCGTAACTCCAGCTCGCCGAGGGTATGGCCGATCAACGGCGATGTCGGGCGAATGCGCAGGCGTCGCTCGCGGCCATTGAGCTTGTAGTCGAGCACCAGGTCGAGCAAGGTGCGGCGGCTTTCCACACGGCCGTCCTTGCGCACTTCGCCATTGAGCCAGTTGCGCGTCAGCAGCATGTAGCCGACGCCCAGTACCAGTATCACCAGGCCGAACGGGGTAAAGCTGAAAAAGCTGAAACCCTGTTCACCGTGCCGCACCAGTTCGCTGTGCACCACCACGTTGGGCGGTGTGGCGACCAGGCTGAGCATGCCGCTGATCAGGCCCGCAAAGCTCAGCGGCATCATCAGGCGGCTGGGCGAAATCTGCAGGCGTGCGGCGATGCTCAACACCACCGGGATGAAGATCGCGACCACCCCGGTGGAGCTCATCACCGACCCCAGCCCGGCCACCGATACCATCAGCAACACCAGCAGGCGCGCCTCGCTGTTGCCGGCCCGCTCGCTCATCCATTCGCCGATGCGGTAGGCAATGCCGGTGCGCACCAGCCCCTCGCCGATCACGAACAGGGCAGCGATCAGTACCACGTTGGGGTCGCTGAAGCCGGCCAGGGCCTGCTCCACGGTGAGGATGCCCGACAAGGGCAGGGCGAGGATCACCATCAGGGCGACCACGTCCATGCGCGGGCGGTTGATGACGAAGAGGACGACGACGACAGCCAGCAGGCCGAGGACCCAGAGCAGTTCCTGGTTCATGGGGCGGGGGTGTTCCTTCACTCAAGGGGCACGAAAGACAGTAGCAGTCAGTGTGGCAGCTTGTGCAGAAGGCGGTGTTGATGTGTTGCAGGGTTTGCGCGCGTGGTGAAACAAAAAAGGGCCGCTGATGCGGCCCGGTGTTGCATGACTCAGTGGCGGTGACGGCGATGCTTCTTGCCGTTGTTGTCGCCCAGGTGGTTGCCGATGGCGCCACCGGCCGCGCCACCCAGGCCGGCACCGATGGTGGAGCCAGACGAACCGCCGACCTTGCCGCCCAGCAGCGAGCCGCCGGCCGAGCCCAGGCCACCGCCGATGGCGGCTTCGGTACGGTTGCCCTTGCGCGCGCCAACGGCGCTGCCTGCTGCGCCACCCAGGCCGGCACCGATGGCCGCGCCGGTGCTGCCGCCCATCTGTTTGCCGACAATGTTACCCAGGGCACCGCCCAGGCCGCCGCCAATGGCGGCAGTGCCGTCACCGGCGAAAGCGCCTTGGCACAGCAGCAGGCCAAGAGCAAGGGAAGGCAAAGTCAGACGCATGATAGGAGCCTCGGAAGAATCATCAGGTTAGGTGTGGAGTGAAAAGACGTATCAACGGTAATTGCGGTCACGGTAGCGACGATCATCATCGTCGCGATCATGCCGCTGGTGGTGGCGGTCGCCGCGATCGCCATCGCGCCATCCGCCATCGTCATCGCGGTAATGATGGTGGTGGCAGCCGGCAACCAACAGGAAGGCGGCGATCAACGAGAAGCTTGCAAGGCGGGTCATCACGATATAGGTCCTTGATCCGCATAGGTTTACGGGGCACTTTCTAAGACTGCGATCGATCCATTTGGTTTCCTGAGCGGGTAATTTTTTGCCCTGCCGGCGATGGGTGGCGTGCTTGCCGGCTGCTGTTCTGTCCCGCTCGGTCATGGCTCGCCCGCGGCACCGGGCATAGACTTCAGCACAGGCCACAGCAAAGATGGCCACCTGCCACACGGTGAATCATGATGATCGCCCACACGCCCACATTGTTCGCCGCTGTTGCCCTGGTCGCGACCATCATGGCGTTCTGCCTGTTGCTGGTTGGCCAGTTCAACCGCCGCGACAACCTGCTGCTCACCGGCTGCGGCTTGCTTGCCCACGCCCTGGCTTATGTCTGCTACACCGTTTACGGCCACGCGCCGCTCTGGCTCAGCTATGGCGTCGGCAACAGCCTGTTGTCACTGGCCTTGGCGTTCTATTCGGCGAGCCTGTTCCGCGTGCGTGAGCAACGTGTGCCCTGGCGATTGGTGTTCAGTATCCCGGCGTTCATGCTGGTAGCGCTGATGCTGCTGCTCGACACCCTGGAGCCGCGCATGCTGCTGGCGACCCTGGTGTTGATGCTGCAATGCTCGCTGATCTTCTACTGGGCTCGGCGTCACGTCGAGCGGCCGGGCAGGGCGCACCTGTTGCTGGAGATAGGCGCCTTGATCAGCCTGATCGGGCTGGGCATGCGTGCGCTGGCGGTCATCAATGGCAGCGCTGTGGAGATGCGCTACGACACCAGCAACCTCAAACAAAGCATTTCCGTGGCCATCGGCACGGTCACGGTGATGATGTATTCGATTGGCCTGGTGCTGATGGCCAAGGAGCGCAGCGAGTCACGCCTGCAGCACCTGGCCCTGCGCGATGTGCTCACGGGGACCTACAACCGCCGGGCGATTCTCGAGCGCTTTGCCTTGGAGCTGGACAGCGCCCGCGGCGAGCAGCACAGCCTGGCCGTGGCGATGATCGACATTGACCATTTCAAGCGCATCAACGACCTGTACGGCCACTTGGCGGGTGACGAAGTGCTGTGCCATTGCGTTCGCCAGTTGCAGCAACGCCTGCGCCAGGGCGACAGCCTTGGCCGTTATGGCGGTGAAGAGTTTTTGCTGCTGTTGCCACACACCACTCGTGACGGGGCCATGGCAGCGTTGCAGGGCTTGCGTGAGGCCATTGCCCGCAGCCCGGCGCTTTTCGCCGGTAACGAAATTGCACTGCGTTTCAGCGTCGGGCTGTGGTGCGCTGTGCCGGGCCCGCATGACAGCACTGCGGGCCTGCTTGCCCAGGCGGACGCCGCGCTGTACCAGGCCAAGGCGGCTGGGCGTAACACGGTGCACATGGCGGCGCTGCTCGGGGCCGGTTGAGTCACTTGGCCGGGTGGATGGCGAGCACCACGCCATTGGTGATCTGCACCAGCACATAGTGGTCACCCATGCGCACCCAGTGGCTTTCCTTCTCGGGCGCCGGCAGGCCCTTGGCTTTCCAGTCCGTCAACGTCTGGTCGTCGCGCTTGTATTGGTCGGGGGCCTTGTCGCCAACTTTGAGTTCACGGTTGTGTGTCTCCGGGGCGGTGATGCTTTCTTCGGCCGAAGGTGCAGCCGAAGCGGCCATGGGCAGGCAGGGAAGGGCAGCAAACAGCAGGGCAGGCAACAGACGGGGTGCATTCATGACGATCTCCTTTGGGGGCATACCCTATCTGCGACAGCGGCGATGGCCGGACAATTCACTCTGGATGCCCGGCAATGCTAGAGTCGCTTTCTTTTTTGCCCCGAGGATGGAACATGCGAGCAATTCTGCCGATGGCTGCGGCGCTGGTATTGGTCGGTTGCGCTTCAGCGACCATGGATACGGCGCGCAGCGGCAAGCCGACCGTGCAGCTCGATTCGCGCAAGGCGCCTGAGCTGGTGGCCCAGTGCATCCAGTTCAGCTGGCAGAAAGAGGACGTGTTCGGGGACGATGCCAGTGGCTACCTGGAGCCGCGCAAGCAGGGCGGGCTGACGGTGTATACCCGTGAGGCGGAATCGTTTGTGGATGTGTATCCCCAGGGTAGCGGCACGCGGGTGGATTATTACGCGCAGAAGAACGACAGCATGGCGTTGCAGCGTCGTGCGGCGGCGGCAACTTGCTTGTAGTGCGCTCATGGACAAAGGCGCAGGCGGCGAGTGGCGCCTACGCCAACAGCCCGACCGCCTGCCGCTGACTTACACCCTGCAGGCCATCAAGACCTGATCACGACAGGTAACCACCGTCCACGTTGAGCGAGGTACCGGTGGTGTAGCTGGAGGCATCGCTGGCCAGGTACAGCACCGCGCCGGCCATTTCCTTGGGGTCGGCCACACGCTTTAGCGGGATCTGTTGCAGTGCGGCGTTGAGGATGGCGTCGTTCTTCACCAGTGCCGAGGCGAACTTGGTGTCGGTCAGGCCCGGCAGCAGGGCGTTGCAGCGGATGCCGAACTGCGCGCACTCCTTGGCGAACACCTTGGTCATGTTGATCACTGCGGCCTTGGTCACCGAGTAGATACCCTGGAAATGGCCAGGCGAAACCCCGTTGATCGAGGCTACGTTGATGATGCTGCCGCCACCGTTTTCGCGCATCAGCTTGCCGGCTTCCACCGACATGAAGAAGTAGCCACGGATGTTCACGTCGACCGTTTTCTGGAAGGCGCTCACGTCCGTGTCCAGCACGTTGCAGAACTGTGGGTTGGTGGCGGCGTTGTTGACCAGCACATCCAGGCGCCCGAACTGTTCACGGATGCCGGCGAACACCTGCTGGATCTGTTCAAGTTCACCGATATGGCAGGCCACCGCAGTGGCCTTGCCGCCTGCCGCGGTGATCGCATCGGCCACCTGCTGGCAGCCTTCGAGCTTGCGGCTGGAGACGATCACATGGGCGCCCTGCTGGGCCAGCAAGTGGGCGATGGCTTCGCCGATGCCACGGCTGGCGCCGGAGACGAATGCAATCTTGCCATCGAGGTCGAACAGGTGGGTCTTGGACATGCTGTTTTCCTTGTTGTCTGCCGTCAGAGCGTGGACTTGGCGATGACCTGCAAGCTCATCTGCTCCAGCAACCGGTTCATGTGAATGAACTGGGCGAAGCGTTTGTCCTGGGTCTGGCCGTGATAGAAGCGGTAGTAGATCTGCTGGACGATGCCCGCCAGGCGGAACAGGCCATAGCAATAGTAGTAATCGAAGTTGTCCAGGCTGATGCCCGCGCGCTCGGCGTAGTAATCGACAAACTGGCGGCGGGTAAGCATGCCGGGGGCGTTGCTCGGTTGGCGGCGCATCAGCTGCACCGGTGCCGGGTCGCTGGCCTCGATCCAGTAGGCGAGGCTGTTGCCCAGATCCATCAGCGGGTCGCCGAGGGTGGTCATTTCCCAGTCGAGCACGCCAATGATGCGCATCGGGTTTTCGGCATCGAGGATGACGTTGTCGAAGCGGTAGTCGTTGTGCACGATGCCTGGGCGGGGGTGGTCCGCTGGCATCTTCTCGCGCAGCCAGGCCATCACCTGCTCCCAGCGCGGGGCATCCGGCGTCAGGGCCTTTTCGTAGCGGCTGGTCCAGCCTTCGATCTGGCGTTGTACATAGCCTTCCGGTTTGCCCAGGTCAGCCAGCCCGCAGGCTTGATAATCGACCTGATGCAGCTCTACCAGTCGGTCTATGAAGCTTTTGCACAATGCCTCGGTACGCGTGGCATCCAGGTTCAGTTCGCTGGGGATGTCCGAACGCAGGATGATGCCTTTGACCCGCTCCATTACATAGAACTCACCGCCGATCAGCGTTTCATCGGTGCAGTGGGCATAGGCCTTGGGGCAGTACGGAAAACCGCTGTTGAGCTGGTTGAGGATGCGGAACTCGCGGCCCATGTCGTGGGCCGACTTGGCCTTCTGGCCGAATGGCGGGCGGCGCAGCACGAACTCTTGGCTGGGGTAGGCGACCAGGTAAGTGAGGTTGGAAGCGCCGCCTGGGAACTGGCTGATCTGTGGTGTGCCTTCAAGGCCTGTGATGTGGGCCTTGAGGTAAGGATCGATGACGGCCGCGTCGAGTTCTTCGCCGGGGCGTACCTGGGTGGACTGGTCGGTGAGCGTCATGCGTTTGCCTTATTATCGATCGCAAGGATTATTGGTTAATCTAATGGCCTTGGCGTGTTGGAACAAGCGTGCCAGGCGCCATATAGGTGAGGGTGTTGCAGGCCGATCACTGTTCCGAATGCCTTGCACCGGGCAAAAAAAAACCGAAGCCGGTCAGGCTTCGGTTTTCGCATCGCTCGGCGCACCCGTCACTCAGGAAGGGAACAGCTCGCTGAGTTTCATCGACAGCATCATGTCGCCTTCAACGCGCAGTTTGCCACCCATGAACGCCTGCATGCCGTCGGTTTCACCGCTGACGATGCCCTTGAGGGTTTCGCTGTCCATTACCAGGGTGCAGTTGGCATCTGGGTTTTCACCTTCCTGCAGGTCGCAGGTGCCGTTCTTGACGATCAATGCGTAGTGCTTGTCTTCGTCGGTGATGTTGAAGCCGAACACCAGGTCCAGGCCTTCGGCTGCGGACGGGTTGAACTTCTCTTGCATCTTTTTCACGGCATCAGCTACGGAGGTCATGGTGCATTCCTTATAGAGTGATTTACACGTCCCCGCAGGGACACAACAGGCCGGGCTCATCGGTAGGTGATGAGCTCCGGCACCTTCAACAGCTGCACGTGGGCTTGGCTGTTGAAAGAAGCCAGTGCCACGTCGCGGCCGCGAAACTTCAGCTGGCTGAGCGACGTGTTGATGATCTGCCAGTTCAGCGCGAAGGCCTGACTGGGGGTAATACCGCTAACCAGGTGGAGCAGGGCGGCGATGGTGCCACCGGAGGTGAACACGGCGATGTTGTCGCCACTGCCAGCCGTGTCCAGCACCCGCTGCAGGCCGGCGTTGACCCGTGCGGTGAACGCCGGCCAGGTCTCCAGGCCGTCGCCCTCGTGTTCGCCGGCGTGCCAGCGCTGCACCATCAGGGCGAACAGGCGCTGGAACTCGCTACGGTTCTGCACGCCATTACGCAGGATATGCACGGCGTTCGGCTCATCGGCCATCAGGCCCGGCAGCAGGGCGCGGATAACGCCGTCGGCATCGAACTCGTTGAACGCCGGGTCGGTCTCGATGGCCGGGACGGCATGGCCATTACCTTTCAAGGTTTCCAGCGCCAGCCGGGCAGTGTCCTGCTGGCGCCGCAAGTCACCCGCCACGCAGCGGTCCAGGCGCAGGCCAAGCTGAGCCAGGTGTTCGCCCAGCGCCTGGCTCTGCCGGATGCCCACGGGTGACAGCACGTCATAATTGTCGGCACCAAAGGAGGCTTGGCCATGTCGGATAAGGTAGAGGTTGCCCACGAAGTTGTCCGGCCGCTTGAAGGTTGATGCGAGGTTAGGATGCGCCGTACGGGCTGTCAACGAAAAAACATACAAGCGTTTGAAAAGGTTGTTTGAACTGTGTTGCCAGCGTTTACCGCCGCTGGCAGCGCCACCGGCGCACCGGTATGCTTGCAACAGTTTCGCGCGTTTCAAGCGCAAGTTCATAAAGGAGTCAACGTGGAGTTTCTTGCCGAATACGCAAGCTTTCTCGCTAAAACCGCCACCCTGGTGATTGCCATCCTGGTGGTGTTGTCCGCCATCGCCGGCTTGCGCGGCAAGGGGCGGCGCAAGGCCGGCGGGCAGCTGCAGGTCACCCGCCTCAACGAGTTCTATAAAGAGCTGCGTGAGCGCCTGGAGTCGGGCCTGCTCGACAAGGCCCAGCTCAAGGCCTTGCGCAAGCAGCAGGCCAAGGCGGAAAAACAGCAGAAAAAAGGCAAGGCCGAAGAGAAAAGCCGAGTTTTCGTGCTCGACTTCGATGGCGACATAAAAGCGTCCGCCACCGAAGGCCTGCGCAACGAGATCACTGCACTGCTCACCCTCGCCACCTCGCGCGATGAAGTGGTGCTGCGCCTTGAAAGCGGCGGTGGCCTGGTGCATAGCTACGGCCTGGCTGCCTCGCAACTGGCGCGTATCCGCCAGGCCGGCATCCCGCTGACGGTGTGCATCGACAAGGTCGCTGCCAGCGGTGGTTACATGATGGCCTGCATTGGCGAGAAGATCGTCAGCGCACCCTTTGCCGTTCTGGGTTCGATTGGCGTGGTCGCGCAGCTGCCCAACATCAACCGCCTGTTGAAAAAGCACGACATCGACTTCGAGGTGCTGACCGCTGGCGAGTACAAGCGCACCCTGACCGTGTTCGGCGAGAACACCGAGAAGGGCCGGGAGAAGTTTCAGGAAGACTTGGACATCACTCACCAGCTGTTCAAGGACTTCGTTTCCCGCTACCGCCCGCAACTGCACATCGACGAAGTGGCCACCGGCGAAGTCTGGTTGGGCGTCGCAGCCCTGAATCGCCAGCTGGTGGACCAGTTGCAGACCAGCGACGAGTACCTCAGCGACCGCGCCCGCCACGCCAACCTGTTCCACCTGCACTACGCCGAGCGCAAGAGCCTGCAAGAGCGCATCGGCATGGCCGCTAGCGGTACGGTGGAGAACACCGTGGTGGGTTTGTGGAGCAAACTCGGCCGCTTGCGCTAACACCTTGACCCCCTTGAATATTTTTTATCTTCAGGGGGTTGCAAGGTTGGATGAATGAAGACATAATGGCGCCCATCGAAACGCAGGAAACTTTGAAAAAGGTTCAGTGTTTCAAGGAGATAGAAGCGTAAGCAACTAGATCCGAACTTTGAGGCCGAGTAGCAAAGTGGTTATGCTCCGGATTGCAAATCCGTCTACGCCGGTTCGATTCCGACCTCGGCCTCCACCATTCAAAAGCCCCGCAGATTAACGTCTGCGGGGTTTTTATTTGCGCGTCTGAAAAAGACCGGGATCGTAACGATCTTAGAGTGGCTGCCAAGCCCATAGCGGACACCGCTCCAACGCTATGTAGTCAGTACCGGCCTCATCGCCGGCAAGCCGGCTCCCACAGAAAAATCATCAGTCTCCGGGCTCGCGCAGTACCCGTGGGAGCCGCGCTTGCCGGCGATGGGGCGCGAAGCGGCCCCGCCCTTATTGCCTATCAGCCAGCAGATGGCTCTGATGCCTCCGCCAGCGAAACCCCCTTCGGATACACGCTAATGAACGCGCTGATCGCGGCCGTGTCCTGATCATCGATATTGATCTTCGGCGTTTGAGACGATCGGCTTAGCTGCGAGGCAATATTGGCCGCCTTCAAGGCGTGTTCAATCTGCTGGCTGCCCGGGCTGTTGTACACCACCACATGGGTGCCCGTGGCCTCTTTGGTAAGCATCAATTGCTTGATCTGAACCCGGACGCCAGCTTTCGTCAGGGCTACAGCGATCTGCTTGGAGAAGGCCAGGGCTTCGTCGTCATTTTTAACGATATTGAGCAGCACGGTCGGGGTTGCCTTGGCTTTAGCCAATTCCGCCGCCAATGCCGTGAATGCGGCCTGTGCCTGCACCGTCAGCTTGCGTGGCTGCAGGTGCGCTTGGGCTTGCGCTCGGGCCTGTTGTGCCGCGTGCTCTGCTGCACGCAGGCGCGCCGTCAACTCCAGGTTCTGCTGAGTGAGCGCGTCGATTTTCAGCTGCGATTGCGCGGCGGACTGGTTGGCGCTGGCGATGAGTTGGCTGGCGTTTTCCATCGACTGGTCCGAGTGCTTGGTTTGCACCTCGGATGTCAGCTGCGCCAGGATGACCGCACAGGCCGAGATCAGTGCAGCAATGATGGCGGTGGCCGTTGCAATGGTATGAATCAGGCTGGCGTTATCGGCAGAAATTTCTGACATGGTCGTATTCTTGAGGTTTATGTCTTTTTCTTGGGCGTGCGGTATCGAAAGCCGTGGCAGATTGCCATAAACGTTCGGTGCAAGCGACTTTTGCGGCCGGGGTGTTGAACCGGCGCACAGAGGCGAGCCCAGAAAAAGAAAAACCCGCCAACAAGTGGCGGGCCTAAAGAACGTACGAAGCAGTGTCAGTATGCCGAAGCACTTGTCGTAAATTCGTGAATAAACTGTGGTCAGGTTGTCCTGTTTGCTCGGGTTTCGTGAAGCATAAAAAAGCCCGCCATGAAGGCGGGCAAGGAGCGTTTGAAGGGAAAGTCTGTAGGCTGGGGCCCGTAGGTTAAGTCAGCATTAACCGTAGGGCATTGACCGTGGCGGGCGATGCGCCTATACAGGCGTGCCATTTTCCCAGGAGCCACCATGCGCGACGAAGACGACCTGCACGAGCCCGAGCACGATCACCTGCTCGACCATGAATTTCTTCATGACGGCTTCGAGCCCGAGGCGGATGCCCAAGGCGCCGAAGACGATCTCGAAGAAGACGATGAACAGCTGGATGACCTCGATGACGACGAGGACGATCATCCAGCCTGGCATGACGACGTGGACGACTGACTCAGCGCCCGTCCAGCGAGAAGCGCCCCGGTCCGCTCACAGCCAGCATCAGCAGGCCGCCGACAATGCTCAGGTTCTTCAGGAACTGGGTCATGTTGGCGGCGCGTTCAGGGTCGACCATGTTCCAGAACGGGTGGCCGATCAGCGCAGTGCCCAGCACGAACAGTGCGAACAGGAAGGCCAGTGGGCGGGTATAGAAGCCCAGGATCAGGATGATGGCCACGAAGAACTCCATGATCACGGCAACCGCTGCGGCGAGCATGGGCGCAGGGGCGCCCAGTGAAGTCATGTAGCTGACCGTGCCTTCGAAGCCGGTCAGCTTGGCCCAGCCGGATATCACGAAAAGGATCATCAACAGCACGCGGGCAATCAGGATAATGGCGTCGCGTTGACCAGCGAACAGGGAGTAGCGCATGGCGGCATTCCAGTGGACGGTGACAAGCTCCACTCTAGCAGTTGCGTGAATTTCCGCTGCGCAGCAAAAAGGCGCCCCAAGGGGCGCCTTTTCTACAGAAATATGGTGCGAGTGGCGGGACTCGAACCCGCAAGGCTCACGCCGACAGATTTTAAGTCTGCTGTGTATACCAATTCCACCACACTCGCACGCTTGAAAGGGTCATGTAGACCGGCGCGCTTCCAGGCAGAAGGGCCATGCAATCAAGGCCGCTTTATAACCCATTGTTATAGTTGAGTCAACTACAGCACCTATGATCAAAGGATCGAAGGGTCAAGCAAAAGGGCAATTGACACCTTGCTGTCATTAGGCCACTGTGCCCCTCTTTGGTTGGATCCAATGGGTTCACGTCATGTCACAGGCCAGTTCGTCCAATGTCAGCGGACGCGTTGTTCGCCCAAGGCTCCTCTGGCGCCTGTTGTTGCTGCTGGTGGTAATGCTGGGAGGCTTTCTTTACCTCTGCCTTGTGTGCCTCGGTGGCTACTTGGTGATCCAGGGGTTCGACGTTGAATACCCTCTGCGGCAGCGCCTGATGGCAGTGGGCGGTGGTGCCCTGATCCTGCTGGTGGGCCTGTGGCTGCTGAAGGTGGCGATGCCTCGGCGAATCACCCCGGTGCTCATCGAGTCGCAGCGCTGAATTCAGTTGCCACGCAGGCGGACTCAAGCGAGTACTATTGGCTAAGTTAACTTCGTCCCTCCCGCTGTGCCTGTGGAGTTTGCATGGTTTCAGCTGACTGCATCGATCAACCTGTCATGACCGCCAACCGCTATGAGCAGTTGGTGCAGTCGGTGGTGGACTACGCCATCTACATGCTCGACCCCTCTGGCCGGGTGGTGTCCTGGAACGCAGGTGCCGAGCGGATCAAAGGCTATCGCGCCGACGAAGTCATTGGCCGGCATTTCTCGCTGTTTTTCACCCCCCAAGATTGCCTCGACGGGCGCCCCGATTACCTGCTCAACCAAGCCTTGGAGCAGGGCGTGGCCCAGGACGAAGGTTGGCGAGTGCGCAAGGACGGCACGCAATTCTGGGCGCTGGCCGCCCTCGATGTGATTCGTGATGACCTGGGGCAGATCATCGGCCTAGCCAAGGTCACCCGGGACATCACCGATCGTCGTGAGACGGCGTTGCAGCTCGATGCTGTCAGAGCACAGCTGTTCCAGGCTCAGAAGCTCGAGGCGCTCGGCCAGCTGACGGGCGGGTTGGCGCACGATTTCAACAACCTGCTGACCATCATCCTGACGTCGGCCAAGCTGGCGTTGGCCAGCCAGGACCCGGCCCGCGTGCAGCGCATGCTCGAGCACATCATCGATGCCGGCCAGCGTGGTACCGAGCTGACGCAGCAATTGCTTGCGTTCGCCCGGCATCGGCAGTTGGATGTTTCGCTGATCGAGCCTGCCACGCTGATGGTGTCTACCCGTAGCTTGCTGGAGCATGCGTTGCCGCGCGATATCGAGCTGCTGCAGCGTCTGCAGCCCGGTTTGCCCATGATCGAGGTGGATGCCGGGCAGTTGCAGATGGTGCTGCTCAACCTTTTGTTCAACGCCCGTGACGCGATCGGCGAGCGCGGCACCATCTGCATCGCGATCGAGGCTGTCGAACTCAATGGTGAGGTGGAAGGGTTGCTCGGCCCGTTCGTGTGTTTTGAAGTGCGCGACAGCGGGGCCGGCATCGACCCCCAGGTATTGCAGCGTATTTTCGAGCCGTTCTTCACCACCAAGCCGTTTGGCAAGGGTACAGGCCTTGGGCTCAGCCAGGCCTACGGCTTTGCCAAGCAGAGCAATGGCGCAATTACCGTGGACAGTACACTTGGCAAGGGCACGTGCATGCGCCTGTATCTGCCGGCGTCTGTCCAGGCTGGGCACGCTAAACTCAACAGGTAGCCACCATGGTTAAGGCACTCAAGCGGCTGTTGACGGGGATCGAAGGGCTCGACGCGCTGCTCAAGGGCGGCTTGGTGGCGGGCGCCTCGTACATCATTCAAGGCCCGCCCGGCGCGGGCAAGACCATTCTCGCCAACCAGTTGGCCTGCGGCCATGTGCGGGAAGGGGGGCGGGTGCTGGTGGCGACCTTGCTCAGTGAGTCTCATGAGCGGTTGTTCCAGTACCTGGCGACCCTGGATTTCTTCGACCCGAGCCTGGTGGGTGATCAGATCCAGTTCGTCAGCGCCTTCGATACCCTGGAGCAGGAGGGGCTCGATGCGGTGGTCAAACTGCTGCGCCAGGAAATCGGCCGGCAGCAGGCTAGCCTGCTGATCGTCGATGGCGTGCTCAATGCCCGGGTGCGCGCCGAAACGACCCTGGACACCAAAAAGTTCGTTTCCGAGCTGCAGGGCCACGCTGCCTTCGCAGGCTGCACCGTGTTGCTGCTGACCAGCGCACGGCTGGATGAAGGCAGCCCGGAGCACACCATGGTCGATGGCGTGATCGAACTGGGCGAACAACTGCTGGGCAGCCGCGCCGTGCGCCATGTACAGCTGCGCAAGACACGCGGCAGTGGGGCGCTGTCGGGGCGCCACGAGTGCCTGATCGACGAGGCTGGGATGCATGTCTACCCGCGCCTGGAGGCGTTGTACGGCCATCCCAGCCAGCTGGGTTGTGCCGAGTTGAGCCGGGTCACGACGGGTGTTACGGGGCTGGATGAAATGCTCGGTGGCGGCCTGACCACAGGGTCTGTCAGCCTGCTGATGGGGCCTTCGGGCATCGGCAAGACTTCCTTGGGCCTTGCCTTCCTTGGCGCGGCCACCGCCGAGGCGCCTGCCTTGCACTTCGGCTTCTATGAACCCCCTGCAAGGCTTCGCCTCAAGGCGGCGGCGCTGGGTCACGATTTTGCCGCGCTGGAGCGCCAGGGCACCCTGCAGTTGTGCTGGCAGCCCACCACCGAGGGTTTGCTGGACCAGGTCGGGGCACGCCTGTTGGAATACGTCGAGCAGCAGGGCAGCAAGCGTGTGCTGATCGACAGCCTGGGTGCGTTCAGCCGCCTGGCGGTCGACCCTACGCGCCTCAATGCGTTTTTCCGGGCATTGATGGGTGAGCTGCGGGCACGTAATGTCAGCGTGATGCTCACGTGGGAGATGCGTGACCTTTTCGGTTCGGAAATCACCGCGCCGGCGCCCGACCTGTCGAGCATCGTCGACAACCTCATACTGATGCGTTTTGTGGAGCTCGACTCGCAGCTGCGGCGCATGCTGTCGATCCTCAAGGTGCGCGACAGCCACCATGACCCCGCGTTGCACGAGCTGAACATAGGGCCGCAAGGGATCACCCTGCGCAAGGCCTTCGAGGGCGCCTGCGGCGTGCTCTCGGGTACCCCGTTGCCGCAAGGAAACGGGTGACGGAGCCAACCGATGAGCACCATCCTGATCGTCGATGACGAATACCTGATTGCCGATATCCTGGGCTTTGCCCTGGAGGATGAAGGCTTTCTGGTAGAAAAGGCGAGCAATGGGCGCAAGGCCTTGGAAGCGCTGACGGACAAGCGCGTGGAGCTGGTGATCACCGACTACATGATGCCGGTGCTCAATGGTGAAGAGCTGGTACTGGCAATACGCAAGGAGCTGCAGTTGCCTGACCTGCCGGTGATCCTGATGAGCGGCGCCCAGGCCAGCCAAGGACGTCCGGAGCTGTTCGCCGCAGTGTTCGACAAGCCGTTCGACATGGACAAGATGATCGCCAAGGTGCGTGAGCTGCTGGAAGCCTGAGGTTCAGGCTGCAGCCAATGCCAAGCATTCGATCAAGCGCGTCCGTGCGGCTTGAAGCGAGGCACTCAGTGTTGGTCGTCGTGTTTTTCCGGGGCCGGGCTGCCAGCCTGGATACGCTTGAAGATTTCTTCGCGGTGCACCTGAACATCTTTCGGTGCATCGATGCCAATCCTCACCTGCATCCCTTTGACGCCCAGAATGGTGACTTTGATGTCATCGTTGATGACGATGCTTTCGCCAACCTTACGGGTGAGTATCAGCATGTAATTCTCCTTGGTGATGTAGAAATCCGCTTGGCCAGGTGCCATAGCGGTGGGAGCCTGTCCCTCTTCCTCTCATTAAAGACGCTTTCGGCGGATATTAATTCCCCGTAAGACAAATTCTGTTGTGTGTCTTTAGTTGCAGGTGCCGATTTAAACGCGCCTGGCGTGTCGGCGGAGGTGGTCGGTGGCAAGGATAGGGCGCTTCGGCCTTTATGGGAAATTTCTCTGCATGATTGGGTAGATAGTCGGGGTCAATCATCATCGGTGTTTTCAAGGGCCTGGAGAAACAACAGCAACGCCACTTCTTCGGTGTCCAGCCCTTTGCGTACGCGGCGCCCTGGCAGGGCGGCCAGGCGGCCTAATGCGTAATGCTCAAGCACGGCGGGATGAATGTAGCAGCGCCTGCACACTGCCGGTGTGTTGCCCAAGCGCGCGGCAACCTGCTTGACGATGGTTGCAACCTGGCGCTTGGCTTCGGTTTCCGGCTCCCAGGCCAAGGGCCTGAGAAGGCTCAGCGCCAGGCTGCTGCCCGCCCAGGTGCGGTAGTCCTTTGCGGTAAAATCGGCGCCGGTCAGTTGCTGGAGAAACTGATTGACCTCGCTGGAGCCCACGCTGTGCCGCTGGCCGTCCTCGTCCAGGTACTGGAACAGCGCCTGCCCGGGCAACTCCATGCAGCGCTTGAGCAGGTTGGCCAGGCGCCGGTCGCGCAGGGTGACGTTGTGTTCCACCCCACGCTTGCCGCGGAACTGGAAGCGGATGGTACTGCCCTCGACCTTGACATGCCGGTTGCGCAGGGTGGTCAGGCCATAGGACTTGTTGTCACGCAGGTAGCGTTGGTTGCCGATGCGGATTAGCGTGTGGTCCAGCAGGCTGACCACCAGCGCCATGACTTTTTCCCGGTCCAGCCCCGGGCGCGCCAGGTGAGCTTCCAGCTGCGCACGCAGCTTGGGCAAGGCCTGGGCAAAGGCCAGCATGCGCCCGTACTTGTGCTGGTCGCGCAGTTCACGCCACTGGGCGTGATAGCGGTACTGCTTGCGGCCGCGGGCGTCGAGCCCGGTGGCTTGCAGGTGGCCTTGCGGGTCGGCGCAAATCCACACATCGGTGTAGGCCGGCGGGATCACCAGGGCGGCAATGCGCGCCAAGGTGTCGCTGTCGCGCACGCGTTGGCCTTGCGCATCAAGGTAGATGAAGCGGTCGCGCCAGCGCCGCCGGGTCAGGCCGGGCTGGCTGTCTTCAACGTAATGCAGGCTGGGCGGCAGGGTGCAGTCGAGCATTGCGGTGGGCCTCGATCAGGTTTCTGATCAATGGACAACGGCCGCACGGCCGATGCTCAGCCCAACAGCGCGACCGATTTGATCTGTGCGTACAAGGCCTGGCCCGGGTGCAGGCCAAGCTGGTCTGCCGAGAAGCGGGTGATGCGTGCCAGCAAGGCGTTGCCGCCGACGTCCAGGCTGACCAGCACATGTGCCGGGTTGTCCGCCGGGCGTGTTTCACGCACCCGTACCGCCAGCCGGTTGAGGATGCTCGAGGCGCTGTCTGCCGCCAGCGTCAGGCTCACATCGCGGGCCTGGACCTTTACCCGCAAGGTGCTGCCCATGCTGTGCGCAGGGTGGGCGATGCGCAGCAACGGTGCGTCGTCACCGGGCAGGCGCAGGTCGAGCAGGTCGTAACAAGGGTCATGGCCAACCACTATGCCCTCGAACACAACGCCGGCATCCTCGCCCTGGGCCAGCGACAGGTCCAGCCGTGCAAGCGTCTCGCCAATCGGCCCGCTGGCCATGGCCTTGCCTTGCTCCAGCAATACCAGGTGGTCGGCCAGCCGCGCCACTTCGTCCTGGGCATGGCTTACATACACCAGCGGGATATCCAGCTCGTCGTGCAGGCGCTCGAGGTAAGGCAGGATTTCCCGTTTGCGTGGCCCGTCGAGGGCGGCGAGTGGCTCATCCATCAACAGCAGGCGCGGGCTGCTGAGCAGCGCCCTGGCGATGCCGACGCGCTGGGCCTCGCCGCCGGACAAGGTAGCCGGCCGGCGTTCGAGCAGGTGGCCGATGCCCAGCAACTGGCAGGCCTGGTCGAGGCTGACCTTGCGCGCGCCTGGCGCAATCCGCCGCCAGCCGAACTCCAGGTTGCCACGCACAGAAAGGTGCGCAAACAGGCTGGCCTCCTGAAACACGTAGCCCACAGGGCGCAGGTGCGGTGCCTGGAAATAGCCACGCGCACTGTCCTCCCACACCTCGCCATTGACTTCGACGTAGGCGCTGCCAGCCCGCTCCAGCCCGGCCAGGCAGCGCAGGCAGGAGGTTTTGCCCGAGCCTGAATGGCCGAACAATGCGCTGATGCCGCGGCCGGGTAACTGCAGGTCGACATCCAGGGTGAAGTCGTCGCGCGCCAGTTTCAGGCGCGCCACAATTGATCCAGTCATTTCAGCTCCAGCCAGCCTTGTCGCGGCGCCCGGCGTACAGCAGGAGCAGCACCAGGAACGAGAACACCAGCATGGCACCGGCCAGCCAGTGGGCTTGAGAATATTCCATGGCCTCGACGTGATCGAAGATCTGCACCGAAACCACGCGGGTCTTGTCTGGGATATTGCCACCGATCATCAGCACCACGCCGAATTCACCCACGGTATGGGCGAAGCCGAGGATGCTGGCGGTGACGAAGCCGGGGCGTGCCAGCGGCAGCACCACATGGACGAATGTGTCCCACGGGCTGGCGCGCAGGGTGGCGGCGACTTCCAGCGGGCGCTGGCCGATCGCGCCGAAAGCATTCTGCAGGGGCTGTACCACGAACGGCATGGAGTACACCGTCGATCCGATCACTAGGCCGGTGAAGCTGAACACCACGCTGCCCAGGCCCAGTGCCTGGGTAGCCTGGCCCAGCCAGCCGTGCGGGCCAAGGGCGATCAGCAGGTAAAAGCCGATCACCGTAGGGGGCAGCACCAGCGGCAACGCCACCACTGCGCCCACCGGCCCGCGCAGCCAGGAACGCGTGCGCGCCAGCCACCAGGCGATGGGGGTGCCGATGACCAGCAGAATCAAGGTGGTCAGGCTGGCCAGTTTGACGGTCAGCCAGATCGCACCCAGGTCACCGGCGTCCAGTGGCATCAGAGTTCATAGCCGTAAGATTTGATCACTGCAGCGGCTTTCGGGCCTTTGAGGTATTCCACCAGGGCTTTGGCAGCCGCGTTGTCCTTGCCTTTATTGAGGATCACGGCGTCCTGGCGGATGGGGTCGTGCAGGTTGGATGGCACGATCCAGGCCGAGCCGTTGGTGACCTTGCCGTCCTTGTAGATCTGCGACAGGGCAACGAAGCCCAGCTCGGCGTTGCCGGTGGAAACGAACTGGAAGGCCTGGGTGATGTTCTGGCCTTCCACGATCTTGCCCTTGGTGGCTTCGGTCAGTTTCAACTTGTCCAATACCTGCGTGGCGGCAAGGCCGTAAGGGGCGGCTTTAGGGTTGGCGATGGACAGGTGCTTGAAGTCGTTCTTCTTCAGGACTTCGCCCTTGGCATCTACGTAGCCTGCTTTGGCCGACCACAGGGCCAAGGTGCCGATGGCGTAGGTGAAGCGCGAACCGGGGACGATTTCCTTTTCATCTTCAAGCTTCTTCGGGGTGCTGTCGTCAGCGGCAAGGAACACCTCGAACGGGGCGCCGTTCTTGATCTGCGCGTAGAACTGCCCGGTGGCGCCGTAGGCTGCGACCAGCTTGTGGCCGGTGTCTTTCTCGAAGTCTTTGGCAATGGCCTGGATCGGCGCGGTGAAGTTGGCGGCGACCGCGACCTGCACCTCGTCGGCCCAGGCGCTGTTGAGGGAAATCAGGCTGACGAAGGCGGTGGTGGCCAGGTGGGGCAGACGGATGCGCATGAACACAGCTCCTTGAGGTTATCGTTATAGCGCCAACTATATAGCGATAGGCCATTGGCCGGGAAGGGGCTGCACAGGCTGGATCTTTTCAGCGCGTTATAAGCGCCAATGCGCTAGCGGCAATCTCTTCGGTCAGCTGCTGTGCAGGGGCATGCTTGCCCAGCCGCAACGCCTGGCCCGACCACAAATTGCTGTAGTCGCTAATGCCCTGTGGGTCAGTGATTGCCCGCAGCGGCATCAGCGCACCGCCGGCCAGCGGGAAGCGCGGTGCCAGCTCACTCATTGGCCCAAGATCCCGCATGATGCGGTTATTGATACCGCGTGCCGGCCGCCCGGTGAACAGGTTGGTCAGGGCTGTATCGCTGGCCGATGCGCTGTCCAGCGCATGGCGGTGGGCTGAAGATACCTTGGCCTCGGGGCAGAACAGGTAAGCGGTGCCGATCTGCACGGCGCTGGCACCCAGGGCCAGCGCCGCGACCAGGCCGCGATGGTCGGCGATGCCGCCTGCGGCGATCACCGGCAGGCCCACCGCGTCGGCGATTTGCGGTACCAGGGCAAACGTGCCGATCTGGCTGGTGATGTCTTCGCTTAGGAACATGCCGCGATGGCCGCCGGCCTCATAGCCCATTGCAATGATTGCGTCGCAGCCGTTGGCCTCGAGCCACAGTGCTTCCTCCACCGTGGTGGCGCTGGACAGCACCTTGGCACCGGTGGCCTTTACCCGTTGCAGCAATGCCGCCTCTGGCAGGCCAAAGTGAAAGCTCACCACCTCTGGGCGCAATTGCTCGACCAGCTGGCAGCTTTGCTCATCGAAAGGTGCGCGGTTGGAGACGGGGGTGGGGGCCTGGAAGTCGGCGCCGACTTCGTCGTAATAGGGCTTGAGCGCCTGTTTCCACCGCGCGTCGCGGTCGCTGTCCGGGGCGGGCGGCTGGTGGCAGAAGAAATTGAGGTTCAGCGGGCGGCCCGGGCAAGCGCTGCGAAAGGCGGCGATCTCTCCACGCACCTGATCGCCGGTGAGCATGGCGCAGGGCAGGGCGCCAAGGCCCCCGGCGGTGGCCACGGCGATGGCCATGGCCGAACCGCTGGCCCCGGCCATGGGCGCCTGGAGGATGGGCAACTCGATGCCCAGCAGATCGAGGATACGACGGTCGGGCCAGTTGCTCATGCAGTTCTCCTGGGCGCGCAGCCTTACAGTGCCTTGCTCACCTGAATGTCGCTGATCTTGTCGGCGTCGTCGCCGTGGATCTTGCGCAAGGCATCGAGGGCCTGCTCTTGCGAGGCGTCGGGCATGACGGCGAAATCCCAGCGGCGCTCGCCGTCGAGCTTGTATTTGATGACGTACTTGATGTTCTGGGTCATGGCAGTCTTATCTGAGTTTCGACGACGAGCGACGGATGATCTTGATCTTGTGGCTCAAGGTTGGCTTGCGCGTTACCGAGATCGGGCGGGTGGTCACGGTGTCGATGGTGATGTTCCAGAAACCGGTGCTGGGTACCGTGATCTTGGCCGGGAAGTCAACGAACTGGCCGCCGTGGTAGGTGTGGCGACCGCCATTTTTGAAGCTGCGGAAGTTGGCGTCGTTCATCAGGCGGATGTTGCAGCGCTGAGAACACTCGATGACGACGATGTCGTCCTCGTTGAGGTGCTCGCGCTGGTGTACGAATTTCATGGAGTGCTCCACAAGGTCTGGTTCTGCAAACGCAAACGATAACACGATGTCGGGTTTCGCTGCCGCGCCTGATGGCAAGGGGCTAGATAAATCTGCCAGTTCACGGAGCAAAATGGCCTGGCGGTGGTCCTATGCATTCTTGACAGCTGAGGTGCGGCAAATGAAGTGGATGGTAGCGGCGTTGTCCCTGGCGCTGGGTGGATGTGTCAGCGTTTCGGAGCTTGAGCAGTCGCATGAAACGCTGGATGTGATCTCTGGCAAGACGCCGCGCGAGTATGCCGACTGCGTCAAGAATGAACTGGCCGATACCCGCGACCCGCTGGTCGAAGAACAGCGTGACGACGGGCTGCGCCTGATCGTGCCGCAAAAGCTGACAGCTGGCGCCGGGCCGGCGGCACTGGTGGACATCGACAAGCGCGGCAGCGGCAGCAGCATCAAGCTGCACGAGCGCCTGAACAACTTCCCCCTGCGCCTGGGTGATGTACGCACGGCGGCGACCAAATGCATCTCCGGCAGTTGATCTGGCGCAAGTAAAACGCGGTTAACAGGCCTTTTGCCATCCCTTGGTCGGGGTTGGCGTTGTTGCGAATTGCCTTACACGGCTAGTATCCATTTGCTTATGTTTTTTAAGCCTAAGCTTATAACAAAAGAAATGGAGATTCGTGATGACCCTGTTGAGTCGAGTCGTGATCGGCAGCGCGCTGATCCTGGCCTGGCCCATCGCGCACGCCGCTGATGGCCAGAAGGTTTTTACCCAGGGCGGGAGCAACCCCGCCGCCATGGCTTGCCTTGGCTGCCATGGCCCGGATGGCAAAGGTATCGCCGCCGCTGGCTTCCCGCGCCTGGCGGGCTTGCCGGCCGGCTACCTGAGCAAACAATTGCATGACTGGCGCACGGGCAGCCGCAAGCAGCTGGTGATGGAACCGCTGGCCAAAGCGCTGACAGACGACGAAATCAAGGCGGTCAGCAGCTACCTGGCCGGCCTGCCGGGCGACCCTGCACCCACCGTGCGTCGTCAGCAGATCGCCAACGACCCCACCACGCGCCTGGCCCTGTACGGTGACTGGAGCCGGCAAATACCCGGTTGTGTGCAGTGCCATGGCCCAGGTGGCAGCGGTGTCGGTGAGTACTTCCCACCATTGGCTGGGCAGCCTGCCAGTTACCTGGTGGCACAGCTCAACGGCTGGCGCGACGGCAGCCGCAGCAACGACCCCAACCAGCTGATGGTCGGTGTGGCCAAGGCCATGACCGACGATGAAGTCGTGGCGATCGCCGAGTTCTTCGCCAACCCCGCCAGCCCGGAGGTCAAGCCATGAAAGCCTGGATGCCGACTTTGCTGCTTTTAGCGGTGGGCAGTGCCCTCGCTGCGCCCATCACCATGGAAGACCAGTCGCAATTGACCGTTCCGCCCGCCCAGGCCCCGGCGCAATTCGCCCCGCCGGCCGAAGGCGAACTGCCGGACAACGCCTTCGGCAAGCTGGTTCGCGAAGGCCATGCGTTGTTCGTCGATACCCGCCGCTTGATGCCAGACGCCGTGGGCAACGGCATGAACTGCAGCAACTGCCACCTGGACCAGGGGCGCATGGCCCATTCTGCGCCGATGTGGGGTGCTTACCCGATGTACCCGGCTTATCGCAAGAAAAACGACAAGGTCAACACCTATGCCGACCGCATTCAGGGCTGCTTCCAGTTCAGCATGAACGGCAAGCCGCCAGCGGCCGATAGCCCGCAGATGACGGCGCTGTCGGCATACGCCTACTGGCTGTCGACCAAGGCGCCTACAGGCGTGGAGCTTGCCGGGCGCGGGTACCCCGACGTGCCTCAGCCGCAGGGTGGCTATGACTTCAAGCGTGGCCAACAGGTTTACCGCGAACAGTGCGCCATCTGCCACGGCGACAAGGGTGAAGGCCAGAAAGTAGCCGGTGAATATGTGATGCCGCCGTTGTGGGGCAAGGATTCCTACAATTGGGGCGCCGGTATGCACCGTATCAACACTGCGGCTTCCTTCATCAAGCACAACATGCCGCTGGGCAAGTCGGGCAGCTTGAGTGACCAACAGGCCTGGGATGTGGCGGCCTGGATCAACCGCCATGAGCGCCCGCAAGACCCTCGGCTGGTGGAGGGCTCGGTCGAGAAGACCCGGCTGAAGTTCCATGCCAATGATGGGGTCAACCTGTATGGGCAGAAGGTCGAGGGTGTGGTGATCGGGCAGGGGACGGGTGGTTGATGGTGCATGCCGACAGTCGTCGAGGGTCGTAATATTTACGAACCCTCGGAACTATCTACACTGGGTTATCTCTATGATCCCATTGGTCGTCTGCAGGCGGGGCATTGTAAGGTGTCTTCCGCCTGATTAGACTGCGCCGAATTCCACAGTGTCTGCCTTATTTTAAGGACGTATATGATCAAGAAATGCTTGTTCCCGGCAGCCGGTTACGGCACTCGCTTCCTGCCTGCTACCAAAGCCATGCCCAAGGAAATGCTGCCGGTGGTCAACAAGCCACTGATCCAGTATGGCGTTGAAGAGGCCCTGGACGCTGGCCTGAACGAGATTTCCATCGTCACCGGCCGTGGCAAGCGCGCCCTGGAAGACCACTTCGACATCAGCTACGAGCTGGAAAACCAGATCAAGGGCACCGACAAGGAAAAATACCTGGTCGGTATCCGCCGCCTGCTGAACGAGTGCTCGTTCTCCTATACCCGCCAGACCGAAATGAAAGGCCTGGGCCACGCCATCCTGACCGGCCAGCCGCTGATCGGTGACGAGCCGTTCGCCGTAGTGCTGGCGGACGACCTGTGTGTCAACCCTGAAGGCGACGGCGTACTGACCCAGATGGTCAAGCTGTACAACCAGTTCCGCTGCTCGATCATCGCCATCCAGGAAGTCGACCCGCAGGAAACCAACAAGTACGGCGTCATCGCCGGCGACATGATCCGCGACGACATCTTCCGTGTGACCAACATGGTCGAGAAACCCGCCCCGGAAGACGCCCCGTCGAACCTGGCGATCATCGGCCGTTACATCCTCACCCCGGACATCTTCGACATCATCCGCAACACCCCGCCGGGCAAAGGTGGCGAGATCCAGATCACTGACGCTCTGATGCAGCAGGCGCAGAACGGCTGCGTGATTGCCTACAAGTTCAAAGGCCAGCGCTTCGACTGCGGCGGCGCCGAAGGCTACATCGACGCGACCAACTTCTGCTTCGAAAACTACTACAAGACCGGCAAGGCGTACTGATTCGCCCCTGCAGGTCGACAAGCCACCCTTCGGGGTGGCTTTTTTGTTTGTGGCGGCCAACGGCGGTATGCTGAGCGCCAGCCAAGGAGACTGAATACATGGCCTACGATTTTGATCTGTTCGTGATTGGCGCCGGTTCCGGCGGTGTGCGCGCGGCGCGCTTTGCTGCGGGCTTTGGCGCGAAGGTGGCGGTAGCCGAAAGCCGCTACCTGGGCGGTACCTGCGTCAACGTTGGCTGCGTGCCGAAAAAGCTGCTGGTGTATGGCGCCCACGTCGCCGATGAGCTGGAGCAAGCCGCAGGCTTCGGCTGGACCCTGGAAGAGGGCCATTTCGATTGGGGCACCCTGATCGCCAACAAGAACCGCGAGATCGAGCGCCTCAACGGCATCTATCGCAACCTGCTGGTCAACAGCGGTGTGACCTTGCTGCAAGGCCATGCGCGCATCACCGGTGCCAACGAAGTGGAAGTGGAAGGCCAGCGCTACAGCGCCAGGCACATCCTCATCGCGACCGGCGGCTGGCCACAGGTGCCGGACATTCCGGGCAAGGAACTGGCCATCACCTCCAACGAAGCGTTCTACCTCAAGCAGCTGCCCCGCCGCGTGCTGGTAGTGGGCGGTGGGTACATCGCGGTGGAGTTTGCCGGCATCTTCCAGGGCCTGGGCGCCGACACCACGCTGCTGTATCGCGGCGACCTGTTCTTGCGCGGGTTCGACGGTTCGGTGCGGACCCACCTGAAGGAAGAACTGCAAAAGCGTGGCCTGGACCTGCAGTTCAACGCTGATATCCAGCGTATCGACAAGCTCGAAGACGGCAGCCTCAAGGCCACCCTCAAGGACGGCCGCGAGCTGCTAGCCGACTGCGTGTTCTACGCCACCGGCCGGCGCCCGATGCTCGACAATCTGGGCCTGGAAAACACCGGCGTGGAGCTTGACCCACGGGGCTTCATCCGCGTTGACGAGCAGTACCAGACCACCGCGCCGTCGATCCTCGCCATCGGCGACGTAATCGGCCGGGTGCAGCTCACCCCTGTTGCCCTGGCCGAAGGCATGGCGGTTGCACGTCGCCTGTTCAAACCCGAGCAGTACCGCCCGGTGGATTACCAGAACATCCCAACGGCGGTGTTCAGCCAGCCACCGATCGGCACCGTGGGCCTGACCGAGGAACAGGCGCTGGAGGCCGGGCACAAGGTGCAGATCTTCGAAAGCCGCTTCCGCGCCATGAAGCTCACCCTCACCGATATTCAGGAAAAGACCCTGATGAAGCTGGTGGTGGATGCCGAAACCGACAAAGTACTCGGCTGCCATATGGTCGGCCCTGACGCCGGCGAGATCATTCAGGGCCTGGGTATCGCGCTGAAAGCAGGCGCCACCAAGCAGCAGTTCGACGACACGATCGGCGTGCACCCGACGGCCGCCGAAGAGTTCGTCACCATGCGCACCGTCACGCGTTAAACCTCACCGGCCCTATCGCCGGCAAGCCGGCTCCCACAGGTATTGGACAAGTCCATGGGCCTGCGCTGTACCTGTGGGAGCTGGCTTGCCGGCGATGGGGCCAATGAATCCAGCGCAATCCTTTGCTCAGCCCAATCCCTTCTATTAATAAACCCTGCTTATAGCCAAAACCAATCGCAAGCATGAGCTTTGCCAATGAGCCTTCAGCGCAATGATTAGTTAGGATTCTATCCATCAACTGATTCCAACCCCATGAAGGAGCGTCTCTCATGCCTATCATCAACAGCCAGGTCAAACCGTTCAACGCCACCGCCTTCCATAACGGCGAATTCGTTCAGGTAAGCGAAGCCGACCTGAAAGGCAAGTGGTCTGTCGTGTTCTTCTACCCGGCCGACTTCACCTTCGTTTGCCCGACCGAGCTGGGTGACCTTGCTGACAACTACGCCGAGTTCCAGAAGCTGGGCGTGGAAATCTACGGCGTGTCCACCGACACCCACTTCACCCACAAAGCCTGGCACGACACTTCGGAAACCATCGGCAAGATCAAGTACCCGCTGATCGGTGACCCAACCCACGTCATCTCGCGCAACTTCGACGTGCTGATCGAAGAAGCCGGCCTGGCCGATCGCGGTACCTTCGTGATCAACCCGGAAGGCCAGATCAAGATCGTCGAAATCAACGACGGTGGTGTAGGCCGTGACGCCAGCGAGCTGCTGCGCAAGGTCAAAGCTGCCCAGTACGTTGCCGCTCACCCAGGCGAAGTCTGCCCGGCCAAGTGGAAAGAAGGCGAAGCCACTCTGGCGCCATCGCTGGACCTGGTCGGCAAGATCTAAGGCCATGCGTCAATCGTGGGCGGTGAGCAGCCGCCAAAGCTGACCTTCTCACTGCCCCGCCAAACGCCCGGGCGCTATTGCCTGGGCGTTTTTGTATCCGAAGTTTGAATAAGGAATCGCCCGTATGTTGGACGCCACGCTTAAATCGCAACTGAAAACCTACCTGGAGCGGGTCACCCAGCCGATCGAGATCGTAGCTTCCCTCGACGACGGCGCGAAGTCCCGCGAATTGCACGACCTGCTGGTGGAAATCGCCGGCCTGTCGAACCTTATTACCTTGAGCGCGGACGGCACCGACAGCCGTCGCCCTTCATTCTCGCTCAATCGCCCGGGGGCGGACATCAGCCTGCGGTTTGCCGGCATCCCCATGGGCCACGAATTCACTTCCCTGGTGCTGGCACTGCTGCAAGTCGGCGGCCATCCGTCCAAGGCCAGTGCCGAAGTGATCGAACAGATCCAGGCGCTGGAAGGCGAGTTCACCTTCGAAACCTACTTTTCGCTGTCGTGCCAGAACTGCCCTGACGTGGTGCAGGCGCTGAACCTGATGGCGGTGCTCAACCCTAACGTGCGCCACGTGGCCATCGATGGTGCGCTGTTCCAGGATGAAGTCGAGTCGCGCAAGGTCATGGCGGTACCGAGCATCTACCTGAACGGTGAAGTGTTCGGCCAGGGCCGCATGGGTCTGGAAGAAATCCTCGGCAAGATCGACACCAGCGCTGGCGCCCGTCAGGCCGAGAAGATCAACGCCAAGGACGCCTTCGACGTGCTGGTGGTCGGCGGTGGCCCGGCCGGTGCATCGGCGGCCATCTATGCCGCGCGCAAAGGCATCCGCACCGGTGTCGCCGCCGAGCGCTTTGGCGGCCAGGTGCTCGATACCCTGGCCATCGAGAACTTCATCTCGGTGCAGGAAACCGAAGGGCCGAAGCTGGCCACAGCGCTGGAAGAGCACGTCAAGCAGTACGACGTCGACATCATGAACCTGCAGCGCGGCGAAGCGCTGATCCCGGCCACCGACGGCGGCCTGCATGAAGTGCGCCTGGCCGGCGGCGCCTCGCTCAAGGCCAAGACCGTGATCCTCGCCACCGGTGCCCGCTGGCGCGAAATGAACGTGCCAGGCGAGCAGGAGTACCGTTCCCGTGGCGTGGCCTACTGCCCGCACTGCGACGGCCCGCTGTTCAAGGGCAAGCGCGTGGCGGTAATCGGTGGCGGCAACTCGGGCGTGGAAGCGGCTATCGACCTGGCCGGCATCGTCGCCCAGGTGACGCTTATCGAGTTCGACAGCCAGCTGCGCGCCGACGCCGTGCTGCAGCGCAAGTTGCACAGCCTGCCGAACGTCAAGGTGATCACCAGTGCGCTGACCACCGAAGTGCTGGGCAACGGCGAAAAAGTCACCGGCCTGCGCTACAAGGACCGCACCAGCGACGAGCTGCATGACCTGGCGCTGGAAGGCATCTTCGTGCAGATCGGCCTGCTGCCGAACACCGATTGGCTCAAGGGTACGGTCGAGTTGTCACCGCGTGGCGAGATCATCGTCGACGCCAAGGGCGCGACCAATGTGCCGGGCGTGTTCGCGGCTGGTGATGTGACCACGGTGCCGTACAAGCAGATCGTCATTGCCGTGGGCGAGGGCGCCAAGGCCTCGCTGTCGGCCTTCGACCACCTCATCCGCACCTCGGCGCCGGCGTAAGCTGCGTAAGCTGCGTAAGCTGGACCGGCCTCATCGCGGGCAAGCCCGCTCCTACAGGTACCGTATCGTACGTGTAGGAGCGGGCT
>NZ_JBFPFX010000028.1:0-80743 GCF_047978245.1 Pseudomonas sp. LFS044 | reverse complement strand
CTTCAGTCATGCGCCAAGGCGGACAACCATGGCCTGACTGGAACGGCGCGTTGCAACAAATGTAGGAGCGGGCTTGCCCGCGATGCGCCGCGCGGGCGGCGCTCGATCTCAAGAGCGCTGAAGATCCCAAGGCAAGCGCTTCGCGATGCGCCGCGCGGGCAGCGCTCGATCTCAAGGGCGCTGAAGACCTCAAGCCAAGCACTTCATCGCCAATTGAGGTTAACCGTAGCCGGTGCCTTGCCGCTCACGGTCACCTGCTGCTGCACCGTGGCGCCATCGGCCTGCCCGATCACCTTGTACTGGCCTGGCGGCACCTGCACATACAGCAACGGGCCGGCATCCTGCACCCTCAGTAAGGACGTGCCCTGAGCATTCTGAATATCCACAGTGGCACCGCTCTGGAACTTGCCGTCCGGGCCCGTGGAGAGCTCGACGTGCAGGTCATACCCTGTAGTTTTGCGCAGGGCGTTGGCCTCGTCCTGGCCGATACCGCCTTGCACATAGCGAATACCGTTCTGCTCTTGCGGTTGCAGCTGTACCGCCTGCATATCGATCGGGGCATTGAGATCGGCCGCCGCGGCCAGGGTCCAGGGGAACGCCAGCGCGAGCAGCAGCGTGGCACCCAGGGCATAGTGATGATTACGCATGGTCAGCGCCTCCTTGAGGAGATGGCTTACCTGATATTTGATCTCTGCCCTGCGGCCGGGTTCACGCCGCCCGCCGCTCTTCGAGCAGTTTCACGAACATGCTCAGGCTGCGCGACACGGTCCCGCGACGCCACACCAGCCAGGTCTTGAGGAAGCGAAAATCTTCCGACATCGGCCAGGCGCTGACCGTGCTGCAACCGGGCATGTTGTCGAGCATGCTGCGTGGCAACATGGCCAGGCCAGCCCCGGCGCTGACGCAGGCGAGCATGCCGTGGTACGACTCCATCTCGTGGATCTTGCCCGGCACGGCCTGGTCCTGGACGAACCAGTTCTCGAAATGGTGGCGGTACGAGCAGTTGGCGCGAAAGGCGTAGATGCTCGCGCCATTCACATCCTGGGCGCGGGTCACCGGTGCGTGGTTGAGCGGTGAAATGATCACCATCTCCTCCTCGAACACCGGCATGCCCTCGAGCGTCGGGTGCAGCAGCGGGCCATCGACGAAGGCAGCCACCAGCCGCCCGGACAACACCCCTTCGAGCATGGTCCCGGACGGCCCGGTAGACAGATCCAGGTCGACCTTGGGGTAACGCTGGTTGTAAGCCGCCAGCAGTGCCGGGATGCGCACCGCAGCCGTACTCTCCAGCGAACCCAGGGCGAAGGTGCCCTGCGGGTCTTCGCCGGCCACGGTCAAGCGCGCCTCGTGCACCAGGTCGAGAATACGCCGGGTGTACTCGAGGAAGTTCCAGCCTGCAGGTGACAGCCGAAGGCGGCTTTTCTCGCGGATGAACAGCTCGACGCCGAGGTCCTCCTCCAGCTGCTTGATGCGCGTGGTCAGGTTGGACGGCACCCGATGGATGTGCTGGGCGGCGGCGCTGATACTGCCCTGCTCGGCCACGGCTTTGAAGATCTCCAGTTGCACCAGGTCCACAGTCATTCTCCAAACGTGAATGTTTCGCTCATTATTATTCAGTTTTCATTAAACCCCTAGCCCACTAGTCTGGCCTCACTGATAAACAACAACGAGTGTCCAACCATGAGCGCGATCAGCAGCCTGACCCACGCCATCTCCGTCGACCCGCACAGCGGCGAACAGATCGGCAGCTACCCCTTCGACACCGACGCCGCATTGGAAGCGGCGCTGCAACGTGCCAAGGTTGGCTACCGCCAGTGGCGCCAGGTGTCGCTGGGTCAGCGCAGCGAGTTCCTGTTGGCCCTGGCCGATACACTGCAGGCCAAGGCTGAAGCCTTCGCGCAGATGATCAGCCGCGAAATCGGCAAGCCGATCAGCCAGGCCCGCGGTGAAGTGAGCAAGTGCGTGGGCCTGTGCCAGTGGTACGCCGAACACGGCCCGGCGATGCTCGCCGCCGAACCGACCCAGGTCGAAAAGGCACGTATCGAGTACCGCCCGCTGGGCCCGATTCTGGCGGTGATGCCGTGGAACTTCCCGATCTGGCAGGTACTGCGTGGCGCCGTGCCGGCGATCCTGGCCGGCAATACCTACGTGCTCAAGCACGCACCGAACGTGATGGGCAGCGCCTACCTGCTGGGCGAACTGTTCAAGGACGCTGGCCTGCCTGAAGGCGTGTTCGAGGTGTTGAACGTCACGCCTGAAGGCGTCACCCGCGCCATCAACGACCCGCGCATCGCCGCCGTGACCCTCACCGGCAGCGTGCGCGCCGGCATGGCCATCGGTGCCCAAGCCGGTGCTGCGCTGAAGAAGTGCGTACTTGAGCTGGGCGGTTCCGACCCGTTCATCGTGCTGGCTGACGCCGACCTGGATGCCGCAGTCAAGGCAGCCGTCATCGGCCGTTACCAGAACACCGGGCAGGTCTGCGCTGCAGCGAAGCGCCTGATTGTCGAAGAGCGCATCGCCGAGGCTTTCACGCAAAAGTTCGTTGAGGCGACCCGCCAGCTGAAAGTCGGCAACCCGCTTGAAGATGACACCTACATCGGCCCGATGGCCCGCTACGACCTGCGCGACGAGCTCGATGGCCAGGTTCAGGCGACCCTCGCCGAAGGTGCCACCCTGCTGCTGGGCGGCAACAAGGTCGAAGGCGTGGGCAACTTCTACGCACCCACCGTGTTCGCCAACGTCACGCCGGACATGACGGCGTTCAAACAGGAATTGTTCGGCCCGGTAGCGGCCATTATCACTGCCCGCGATGCCGACCATGCAGTGGAGCTGGCCAACGACAGCGAATTCGGCTTGGCGTCGACCATCTACACCGCTGACTACGCCCTGGCCGAGCGCATGACGGCGGCGCTGGATACCGGTGGTGTGTTCATCAACGGTTACTGCGCTTCCGACCCCCGCGTGGCGTTTGGTGGGGTGAAGAAGAGTGGGTTCGGCCGCGAGCTGTCGCACTTTGGGGTGCGCGAGTTCACCAATGCGCAGACGGTCTGGCTGGACCGTAACTGACTAGCCATGGGGCCGCTTCGCGGCCCCAAACGGTCTCAATCCCGCACCTGATCCTTGACCCAGTCCAGCATCCCCCCGGGCACGATCAACTCATGCCGCGCCCGCGAACACGCGGTATACAACCCTGCCAGCATCCGCGCCCGCTCATTGCGGTTGCCCGCCGCCAGCGGTGCGACCATCAGCTCCGGCGATACCATCACCCGGGCGAATTCCATGTTCTTCACATCCCGCACGCGGCCCAGGAACAGCTTGGGCGCCTTGTCCCAGCGGTAGCGGCTCTTGGCCTTGGCGAAGTGCTCCGCGGTGTAGCCTTTGCGCAGCATGTTGGCCACGGCGACAAAAGCCTTGTCGTCACCCCTGTCCTGCTCCAGCGCCTGCCAGCTGGGGTAACGGAACAGCATCGGGTGGCGTGGCCGCGTACCGTGGCGGTACAGCTCGATACAGTCCTCGACGAACAGCTCGAAGTCCTTGCGTGCGCTTTTCAGCAGCACGAACGGCACGCCTTGGTGGGTCAGGCGCTGGAACCAGCCGAACAGCCCCCACTCGTCATCGACGATCAGCGCGGTCGGTTGCGTGGGCACCGTGACGGTATCGAAGAAGCTGACCCGCGTGTAATGCTCGGCACTGCCGCTGAAGGCGGCCTGGATGGCCGCCGGGTGAGCCTGGATCAACGGGTTGAGCACGTTGTCCATGGCCGGCCCGGCGCGCAGTGAATGGTCGATGTAACGCTGGCGGATGAAACCGCCATGGTGCGGGCTCAGGCCGTTGAGGTTCTGCAGCTCGTCGCCCAGGGCGATGACCGACTGCGGGCTGCGGTCCAGCACGCTGAGCATCGGCGCGGACAACTCATGCGCTTCGTCGACGATCACGTGGGTGTAGCGGCTGTCGATGAGCTCGGCCGTCAGCGACAGCAGCTTGACCCGATGGTAATCGCGCACGGGCAACTGAACCTCGCGCGATGAAGGGCGGATCAGCTCGTGCCAGTACAGGCGGGCCTTCTCCAGCAGCACTTCCTGGTCCAGCGGCGAGGTCCCCGGGCCGGCCCAGGGCAAGTGGTGCAACTGCACCTGGGTATCGCCGCTGCGGCAGAAACTGCGCACAGCCTTGATGCACAGGGCGACCACGTCGCAGGCGGCCAGCGGGCCGATGTCGGGGATAGCCAGCCATTTCACCACTTGCGCTTCCTGCGGGCGCCACGACAGTTTGGTGCGATAGGGGTCGCGCAGGCGCCAGCCGTTGCTGGTGAGGTCGCGGTTGAGGATTTCGTCGGCCAACTGGCCGAAGGTCATCGCAGTGTAGGCTGCGGCGTCTTTGACCCGCGCCTGCAGCGCCCGCAACTGGCCTTCGGTGAGGGCCAGCAGCAAGGTGCGCTGCGGGTCTAGCAGGCGCGCGAACTGGTGAATCAGGAAGGTCTTGCCGGTGCCGGCGAAACCCTGCACCGCCACCGATTCGTCCACACCGCAAAGAAATTCGCGCAGCAGGCGGTTTTGCTGGTCACTGAGCATCAGGTCGCTGGCCAGTGACGGCAGGTACACCGGGTGCAACGGGGTCACCCGCTGGCGGTAGCTGTCGGCGAACTGGAAGTTCCACTGACCGTCGGCGTCCACAAACTCGCCTGCTGGGTAGTCGACCTCCGGTGAAACCAGGCCGACGCCGTTTTCACCGAGCAAGCCGAGGCCCATGGCGAACGCCTCGCGGTCAAAGTGCTGTGCCACCTGGCCTTGAAAGCGCCCTGGGGCCGCCGCTTCGACTTCGTTGGCGATGCGTACTATCTCGGCAAAACGGCGTTCCTGGGCGTCAGCGGACACACCGGCTGGCTGGCGCGGCACATTCTGCACGAACAGCACGGCGGCCGCCTCCAGCAGGCTGGCGGTCGGGAAGTAGTCGATGGCAGTAGGCGCGCTGGCCAGGCGGTCGGCCTGGTCGCTGGGCAAGGGCAGGTAGAACATCAGGACCTCGGGTGGAAACTGCCGGGCACGATAGCAGGTTTCAGGCTCGGCCGCGCTTGAGCGTCTCGCTCGGTAACTCCTTGAACAATTGCCGATAACTCTGTGAAAACCTTCCCAAATGCCAGAACGACCAACGCATGGCGACTTCGGCGATGGTCACCCCACCCCCACGCAACAGGTCGCGCCGGGCCCCATTGAGGCGCCGCAGGCGCAGCCAGTGGGCGGGCGGCATGCCGGTAAAGGCCTTGAACGCTTGCTGCAACTGGCGCAGCGAAACGCCGGCAACATCGGCCAGCTCCAGCAGGTTCAGGGTTTCCTCCGGGCAATCTGCCGCCCACGCGCTGACCCGTTGCATGATCGCCCGCTCCTCTGCCCGCCGGCCCAGGGCGCCGCCCTGCAGCCGCTGGCAGGCGTTGTCGAGAATGAACAGGCAGTCTTCCAGCAGCTGCTCGGCCAACGCCTGCCCTTCCAACGGGCAGACTGCGTCGCCAAGGCGCGTCAGGGTGGCGCTGAGCCAGCTGCCGAACAGCGCATTCTGCCCGCTGCCAAGCGGCACCATGAACAAACCTTCGAGGCGCTGTGGGTCGAGGCCATGACGGGCGAGGAACGGCTGGTCGAACACCACGGCCACCTCCTGGTAGTTCTCCGGCGTGATCCAGATATTGCGGCTCTGTTCGTTGAGCAGGTAGAGGCTGTTTTCGCTGCGGTCGAAACAGAACGCCAGTGAACCGCTCGGGGCCCGGAAGAATTGCTCGACCCGCGTGTTCAGGCGTTCTTCGTAGACCTCCACGCCGTCAAGGCCCAGGCAACGCAACTCGCCGCTGAAATGGCCGGGCGACATCTGCCGGTATTGCTGTTGCCAACCGGGGGTGGCACGCACCTGCTCGGTCACGTCGGTGGTGTGAAAAGCCTGGACTTGCAAGGCATTGGGCGTTGTCACGCTTTGTCCTAGTTGCACTCTTTTGGTGCATTTAATGCTGAAGAAAGTGGATAGATCGCCCTGGGGGGCTGCGACCAAGATAGTCTCCAGCGCGTCACCTGGGAAGGGTTCACCCCTTTGCAAAGCCGGCAACGGCCTTCGCGGGTAAACCCGCTCCCACAACAAAACCCAATCAAGAGGTCTGTATGAACGCCCCTTTCGATCAGCTTTCCACCTGGCTGAAAGAACACCGCATCACCGAAGTCGAATGCGTGATCAGCGACCTGACCGGCATCGCCCGCGGCAAGATCGCACCGACTGCCAAGTTCCTCCACGAGCGTGGCATGCGCCTGCCTGAAAGCGTGCTGCTGCAGACCGTCACTGGCGACTACGTCGACGACGACATCTACTACAGCCTGCTCGATGCCGCCGACATCGACATGGTCTGCCGCCCCGACCCTACGGCGGTGTATCAGATACCCTGGGCCATCGAGCCGACCGCGATCGTTATCCACGATACCTTCGACAAGCAAGGCAACCCGATCGAGCTGTCGCCGCGCAACGTCCTGAAAAAGGTGCTCAAGCTTTACGCCGACCAAGGCTGGCAGCCGATCGTCGCGCCGGAAATGGAGTTCTACCTGACCAAGCGCTGCGAAGATCCCGACTTGCCGCTGCAGGTACCGCTGGGCCGCTCGGGCCGCGCCGAAAGCGGGCGCCAGTCGTTTTCGATCGACGCTGCCAACGAATTCGACCCGTTGTTCGAAGACGTCTACGATTGGTGCGAGCTGCAGGGCCTGGACCTCGACACGCTGATCCACGAAGACGGCCCGGCGCAGATGGAGATCAACTTCCGCCACGGCGACGCGCTGGACCTGGCCGACCAGATCACCGTGTTCAAGCGCACGATGCGTGAGGCGGCGCTCAAGCATAACGTCACCGCCACTTTCATGGCCAAGCCGATCACCGATGAGCCGGGCAGCGCCATGCACCTGCACCAGAGCGTGGTCGACATCGCCACCGGCAAGCCGGTGTTCGCCAACGACGATGGCAGCATGAGCGAGCTGTTCCTGCATCATATTGGCGGCCTGCAGAAGTACATCCCCAAGTTGCTGCCGATGTTCGCCCCGAACGTCAACTCGTTCCGCCGCTTCCTGCCGGACACCTCGGCACCGGTAAACGTCGAATGGGGCGAGGAAAACCGCACCGCCGGCTTGCGCGTACCCACATCCAGCCCCGAGGCAATGCGCGTGGAAAACCGCCTGCCGGGCGCCGACGCCAACCCTTACCTGGCGATTGCCGCGAGCCTGCTGTGCGGCTACCTGGGCATGGTCGAGAAGGTCGAGCCCAGCGCGCCGGTACAAGGCCGCGCCTACGAGCGGCGCAACCTGCGCCTGCCGATCACCATCGAAGACGCCCTGCAGCACATGGAGGACTGCCAGACCGTGCAGCGCTACCTGGGCAAGCAGTTCGTCCAGGGCTACGTGGCGGTCAAGCGTGCCGAGCATGAAAACTTCAAGCGTGTGATCAGTTCCTGGGAGCGTGAGTTCCTGCTGCTCAGCGTGTAACGCATCGCCGGCAAGCCGGCTCCCACAGGGGCCGGTGTTGCCAACGCTGTACCTGTGGGGGCCGGCGTGCCGGCGATTGGGCTGCACAGCAGCCCCACAACACCGAATTTAAATAACAAGACCAACGAGGTGTCGACATGCGTCATCTGCAATCCCTGATACCCGCAGCATTCACCCTGCTGTTCGGCGCCGCCGCGCAGGCCACGCCCACCGTCAGCGTGTACAACTGGACCGACTACATCGGTGACACCACCCTGGCCGACTTCCAGGCCAGCAGCGGGATCAAGGTCGTCTATGACGTGTTCGACTCCAACGAAACCCTCGAAGGCAAGCTGCTCGCCGGCCGCACCGGCTACGACGTGGTCGTGCCGTCCAACCACTTCCTGGCCCGCCAGGCACAGGCAGGCGCGTTCCTGCCACTGGACCGCAGCAAGCTGCCGAACTGGAAGCACCTGGACCCCAAGCTGCTCAAGCAGCTTGAACAGAACGACCCGGGCAACCAGTACGCGGTGCCGTACCTGTGGGGCACCAACGGCATCGGCTACAACGTTGAAAAGGTCAAGGCCGCGCTGGGTATCGAGCGTATCGACTCCTGGGCGGTGCTGTTCGAGCCGGAAAACCTGAAAAAGCTCAAGCAATGCGGCGTGGCGTTCATGGACTCGCCCGACGAGCTGTTCCCGGCCATGCTCAACTACCTGGGCATGGACCCGCGCAGCGAAAAGGCGGCGGATTACGCCAAGGCCGAAGCACGCCTGCTGGCGCTGCGCCCTTACATCACCTACTTCCATTCTTCCAAGTATGTTTCAGACCTCGCAAACGGTGACATCTGCGTGGCCTTCGGCTACTCCGGCGACGTGTTCCAGGCGGCCAACCGCGCAGTGGAGGCCAACAACGGCGTGAAGATCGCCTACAGCATCCCGAAAGAAGGCAGCAACCTGTGGTTCGACCTGCTGGCCATTCCCAAGGATGCCGGCAACCCCGACCAGGCCCTGGCGTTTATCAACTACCTGCTGGAGCCGAAGGTGATCGCCAAGGTCAGCGCCACCGTCGGCTACGCCAACGCCAACCCGGATGCCAAGGCCGACATGGACCCCTCGCTGGTCGACAACCCCGAGATCTACCCACCCCAGGAGGTGCTGGACAAGCTGTACATCTCAAGCACCCCGACCCCGCAGATCATGCGGGTCATGACCCGCTCCTGGAGCAAGATCAAGTCCAACCGCTGAGCCGAGAACGCGCCATGCCTTTCACTACTCAACACACCGCGTCGTACTACGCCGCTACTGCGCGCGATACCGCGCACTACCCCAGCCTCGACGGTGAACTGAGCGCCGACGTGTGCGTAGTCGGCGGCGGGCTGACGGGCGTGAATACCGCCCTGGAGCTTGCCGAGCGCGGCCTGTCGGTGATCCTGCTGGAAGGCCGGCGCATCGGCTGGGGCGCCAGCGGGCGCAACGGCGGCCAGCTGATTCGCGGCATCGGCCATGATGTCAGCGGTTTTGCCCGCTACGTCGGCCAGGACGGGGTGCGCTACCTGAAGCAGGCCGGCATTGATTCGGTGGCCCTGGTGGCCAAACGCATCGAGCAGTACGGTATTGCCTGCGACTTGCGCTGGGGTTTTTGCGAATTGGCCAATACGCCCGCCCAGTTCGCCGCCTTCAAGGACGAACAGGCTGAGTTGGCAGCGCTTGGCTACCGCCACGAAACACGCCTGGTCGGCCCCGAGCGGCTGCATGAAATCGTCGCCAGCGAACAGTACGCCGGCGGCCTGGTAGACATGGGCTCGGGCCACCTGCACCCGCTCGACCTGGTCCAGGGCGAAGCGCGCGCGGCCCATGGCCTGGGCGTGCGCATCTTCGAGCAGAGCCCGGTGCTGCGCATCGAGCATGGCCCTACGGTGACCCTGCACACCGCGCGCGGCAAGGTCCGGGCGCAGAGCCTGGTGCTGGGTTGCAATGCCCACCTCGACGAACTGGAACCCCGCCTGAGCGGCAAGGTGCTGCCCGCCGGCAGCTACGTAGTCGCCACCGAACCCTTGCCCGAGGCCGTCGCCCAGGCGCTGATCCCGCAAAACATGGCCATGTGCGACCAGAAAGTCGGCCTGGATTACTACCGCCTTACCGCCGACCGCCGCCTGCTGTTTGGCGGTGCCTGCCACTACTCCGGGCGCGACCCCAAGGACATTGCCGCTTATATGCGGCCAAAAGTGCTCAAGGTGTTCCCGCAATTGGCCGATGTGCGCATCGATTACCAGTGGGGCGGCATGATCGGCATTACCGCCAACCGCTTCCCCCAGGTCGGGCGGCTCAGCCAGTACCCTAATGTGTACTACGCCCAAGGCTATTCCGGGCATGGCCTGAACGTGACGCACTGGACGGCGAAGCTGCTTGCAGAGGGGATCGCCGTTGGGGAAAGTCAGGGGCTGGATGTGTTCAGTGCTGTGCCACACCTGACCTTCCCGGGCGGCAAGGCATTGCGCTCGCCGCTGCTGGCGTTGGGGATGTTGTGGTATCGGTTGCGGGAGGTGTTGGGGTAGTAACCTTTGACGGTGGGCATGCGGCTCGCCGCCTGCAAATTTCGGAAACTACTTCAAGACAACGATGCATCTTCTTGATTAGTAGACGTTTTTACGGAAATGGCACGAGTTCACAATGCAATCAAAGGATTGCTTGCAAGCCTTTGATTGCAATGACATTTAGCAATTTGAGCGCAGGGCCGGCCGGGCGCGTTTCCCCTTGCTCCCATTTACGAATGGTCGACGCGCTCGTATGCAAATGCAGCGCAAAGACCGGTTGGCTGAAATTCAGCGTTTCGCGTAACCGCCGGATATCAAGGGCGCTGAAATCCCGCACAGGTGCAGGACACAGCATTTCGAAATCCCTGAGGGTCACCTTGCCAACAGCTCCTGCTTCATGGAGGGCTTCAAGATCCTCCCGTAACGATTCAACAAGCTTGCTGCTCACAGCAGACCTCCATTAACACACCTGATTTCAATGCCCTGTACAGTGCCAGCGGTGACAACTCCAGGAAAACCCTGCCAGCAAAGCGCAGCGCCTTCTGTTCTTCCAACGAAATATTGGCCTTGTCGCACTTGGCGAAGCCGTGCAAAAAAACATACCGGTTACCCACACGCGCAGAAAGGAGGGTTCGGTAGCCACCGCGCTTGCCGCAGCCATGCCTCGCTACTCGCTTCTTGTACAGGTCACCACCGAGGGCGGCATCGACCAAGCCCCTGCGCATTTCGTCCACTGCATGGCACAACATGCCGTCAGTAAGCCCCTGCGCCGCTTGCCACCGCGCGAAATCCTTGCGCTTCAACACGTCCATGAATGCTTCCTCAAAACTATACCCGTTGCGGGCATATTTTCCATTAATACTCACAGAAGCAAAGATGGCGAATTCGCCCCGTGTCGTAGGAGGCTTCGCTTTGAAGGGGTGAGCTAAAGGTCAATCACGGGTTGACCACTGGCCAACCGCCGCGCACCTGCTAGCGTTGTTCTGGCCACCCCCTCATGGACGCATCACCATCATGAAATCACTGCCTCGCATCACCCTGTTGTGCGCTGCTTTGCTCGCCGTGGCCGCCTGCTCGAGCAACCGCGTGGACCCGAAGGACTATTCAGGTTTCCTTCAGGACTACAGCCGACTGCAGCCAGCTGAAAGCCCCTCAGGCGCGCCGGTGATGCGCTGGATCGACCCGAAGGTCAGTGCCAGCCAGTACACCCAGATTTTCATCGAACCCAGCCAGTTCTATCCCAAGCCTCAACCCACCGCAGTCATCTCCGCACAGACCCTGCAGGAAATCACCCGCTACTTCAATGAGGCTCTGCGCCGTGAAATGGGCAGCGTGCTGACACTGGTCAAGGCCCCCGGCCCTGGCACGATCGTGGTGCGCCCGGCGATCACTGCCGTATCGACCGGCAATGAAGGCCTCAAACCCTACGAAGTGATCCCGATCGCGCTGGTTGCGGCCGGGGTGAATACCGCCATGGGCGGTCGCGATCAGGAGGTGGACGTCGGCGTGGAGGCCGCATTCCTCGATGGCGCCAGCCAGAAGGTACTGGCGCAGGTGGTGCGCAAGGGCACAGGCAAGGAACTGGAAAACGATACCCAGAAACTCACCCTGAACGACGTCAAGCCTGTGCTCGATGGCTGGGCCAAGGACATGCGTAGCAGCTTCGTGGCCCTGCGCAACAAGGCCAAATGAGCCAGTGACGGCTGATCAGCACTCCACAAAGGCGACCGCAAGGCCGCCTCTGGAGGTTTCCTTGTAGTTGGCATGCATGTCCGCACCCGTGTCACGCATCGTGCGGATAACCCGATCCAGCGAGATGAAGTGCTCGCCATCACCCCGCAGGGCCATCTGAACAGCATTGATGGCCTTGACCGCAGCAATCGCGTTGCGCTCGATGCAGGGCACCTGGACCAACCCGCCGACCGGGTCGCAGGTCAGCCCGAGGTTGTGCTCAAGGGCAATTTCGGCGGCGTTTTCCAGCTGTGGCGGCGTGGCGCCCAGTACTTGGGCAAGGCCGGCCGCGGCCATCGAACAGGCAGACCCCACCTCACCCTGGCAGCCTACCTCTGCACCGGATATAGAGGCGTTTGTCTTGCACAGGATGCCTACAGCGGCAGCAGCCAGCATGAATGCCACCACGTCATCGTCACAGGCCTCGGGGTTGAACTTCATGTAGTAGTGCAGGACCGCAGGGATGATGCCCGCCGCGCCATTGGTCGGTGCGGTGACCATGCGCCCGCCAGCGGCGTTTTCTTCGTTGACCGCCAGGGCAAACAGGTTTACCCACTCCATGGCACTCAAGGTCGAGCCGATGACGTTGGGCTTGCCCAGCTCCTGCAAACTGCGGTGCAGGCGCGCTGCGCGGCGCTTGACGCCCAGGCCGCCCGGCAGGATGCCTTCGTTGCGCAAGCCATTGTCGACGCACTCGCGCATCGCCGCCCAGATCTGCAGCAAGCCTTCACGCACCTCGGCCTCAGGGCGCCAGGCGCACTCGTTGGCCATCATCAGCTGTGCCACGCTCAGCTGGTGGGCCTTGCACAGGGCAAGCAGCTGGGCCCCACTGGAAAACGCGTAGGGCAGCGTGACGGCATTGGCCTCGGCCTGTGGTGCATCGATTTCGCCCTGCTCGACGATAAAACCACCCCCTACCGAATAGTAGGTCTGGCACAACAGGCTGGCCTGCCCGTCCAAGGCCTCCAGGCTCATGGCGTTGGGGTGATACGGCAGGTTCTCGTCCAGCAGCAACATGTCGCGGGCGTAGACGAAGGTCAGCGGCTGGCTGCCATCGAGCATCAGGCATTGCTCCTGCATCACCTGGCCGATACGCGAATCGATGGTGGCCGGGTCGATCCGGTCCGGCCACTGCCCCATCAGGCCGAGCAGGCAGGCACGATCAGTGGCATGGCCCACCCCGGTGGCCGACAGCGAGCCATACAGGCGCACCTCGACACGGCTCACCTGGCCCAGCAGCCCCTGCGCTCGCAAGGCCTGGGCGAAGGTCGCCGCTGCCCGCATCGGGCCGACTGTGTGGGAGCTGGACGGGCCTATGCCAATTTTGAAGAGGTCGAAAACACTGATAGCCATGCTAATGCCTGACCGCGTCGGCCTGAAACGCCGATACGCGGCTAACTGAGTAAATTGAACGCAACTGCGGATTTGCGCGATACTGACGCGCTCAGTCGTTGATGACCAACGAAACTTTCTAAGCAAGGCTTTAGTGGAGCTAAACGATGCGACGACAGCTCAACGGCCAGATGTTCGTCTGGCTGCATGTCTTTTCCTGTGCGGCCCGGCACCTGTCGTTCACGCGCTGCGCCGAGGAACTGCACATTACCCCCGGTGCAGTCAGCCAACAGATGCGCCAGCTGGAAGAGCGCCTGGGCTACCGGTTGTTCCTGCGCCGCGCCCGCGGCGTTGAATTGAGCGCCGAAGGCCAGCGCCTGGCGCAGACGGTTGCCGAGGCCTATGGCAGCATCGAGGCCGAGCTGTTGCGCCTGGACGCCGGTGAAATCCGTGGAACCCTGCGCCTGCGCTCAATCCCCTCGTTCCTGGCCAAGTGGCTGACACCGCGGCTGCCGCGGTTCCAGCAGCGCTACCCAGACATCGAGCTGCGCCTGGTGGCCGAAGACAGCGCGCAGGCACTGCACCCGGGCGACTTCGACCTGGCCATCGACCTGAATGACGGCAGCTACCCCGGCATGCTCTCGACGCCGTTGCTGGACGAACAGATCTTTCCGGTCTGCTCCCCTGCCCTGCTGCGTGGCCGGCCACCGCTGCACGGGCCTGCGGACCTGGCGCATTACCCATTGCTGCACGACATCACCGCCTGGCGTGGCAGCTCGGATTTCGCCGAATGGGAGTTCTACCTGGAGGGCATTGGCTCACCCGGCCTGGATGTGCGACGCGGGCACACCTTCAACCGCAACCACCTGACCATCGAAGCGGCGATTGCCGGGGTAGGCGTGGCGATTGCGCGGCGCACGCTGCTCAATGAAGAACTGGAGCGAGGCGCCCTGATCGTGCCGTTCGGCGTGCCGATCGCCAACCACAAACGTTATGTGGTGCATTACCCACCTGGCGGCCTCAACCAGCCGGGGGCACGCGCGGTGCACGACTGGTTGGTGGCTGAAGCGAAGACGTTTCTTGCTCAGCATCCCATTCAAACAGACACGGCCAACAACGGGCCATGAGTGTGATCATTCGGCCGCGACCCGTTTCACATCGAAGTCGAACGACGGAACGTAACCGGTGCCGAGCAGGTACGGGCATTGCGACGGGACGAAATCGTTGCTCAGCAAGTCGTGAGTGCTGTCGTAACCTGGCATCGAAATACCGGTGATGGTCAACAGCGTATGCGGCAAGGAGGAAATGCTGATGCGCTGCCCTTCCCTCTCTTCAAGTTTCTGCAGCTTTTGCGCCTGCTGCTGAGGCAGGTTGGCAGAGGCCCAGATAAACGCCGCCACCGAAAGATCATACTCATTGCCCATGCCGTGGCCGAGCAGGCCACGGCTGTCATCCAGCAAGTTTTCACCATGGTCTGACGAATAGACCAGCAGCGCCTTGCGTTGGCTGGCCTTCAACTGCTCGATGATCGTGCCTAGCAGCCAGTCGGTGTACAACACCGAGTTGTCGTAGTTGGCGGTAATCCTGTCCTTGGCACTGTCCGTTGCAGGCGTGAATTTGGCGAATTCACGCGGGTAACGCCGCGCGTAGTCGAAATGGCTGCCTTTGATATGGATGAAGATCGCCTGCTTCTGCCCCGCCCCCTGCTGAATTATTTTTTCATACGCTGAAATCAACGCCCCATCGTAGCTGCGTTCAAAATACTGACGGTTTTGCGCCTCGGCGGCAATTTGCGGAATGATCCCGCCAAAACTGTCGACCTCCTGCGATGACAGCCAGTAAGTCTTGTAGCCGGCCGCACGGTAGATGCCGACCAGGGATTTGGTCGAGGCAATCAGGTCCCAGTGCTTGATGGGCTCGAGGCTGAGCAGCGAAGGCACCGCGACCGAGGTGTAAGGGGCGGTGGTGCACATGCTGCTGAACTTGAAAACCCCCGTCTCTTTATCAAGGTTGGGCGTGGTTGCATTGGGGTAGCCGAACAGCGACCAGTTGTGCGGGCGCGAGGATTCGCCAATCACGAACACCAAGGTCTCAATACCGGGCTGGTCCGATATCGACGTTATATTGACTTCGGACTCCAGGCGCTGCTTGATGTACTTTTTCGATTCTGTGTACAAGCTGGCGGTCAATCCGATTTGTGACAGGTAGCCGACCGGCGTACTTTGGTCTTTTGCCGCCAGGTCGAGAACGGCGCTCTTGCCGAACGAATTGAGTTTCACGGTTTTATAAAAGTAGGCACCGTAGCCGACCAGCAAGGCACCGATTGCGAAACAGAAAACAGTTTTGCTCTTGTATAACGTGCGCCGGTAAAGGCCCGCTAGGCCGACGCCATAACACAACATCAACACCAGCAATACCGTAATGATCGAAGACCCGTAGGTACTCAGAAAATCGCCCGCTTCCTTGTAGTTGGTCAGGCCGATGAAAAGATAAGCGGCCGTCAACCTCGAGCCGAAGTTGAGTACCAGGAACAGGTCTACGCTCGCCACCAGATAAAACGGCAGCAAATACACATGAACCTTGAATTGGTTGCCTGAAACGAAGCGTATTGCCAGCAGCCACAGCAGTGAAATGCCAAGCGTGTAGTACACCAGCAGGTCCGTTTTCGAGCACCTGCAGTCTGCCAGCAACCTGATCAGCAACGGCGACAGCAGGAACGACCACAACAACAGAGTCGGCCATTCTGCCTTCGCTACCTTCGCCGCACCCTCACCAAACCGGGACCTGCTTTTCATATTCGATGACCCGGATGAGCGCGTGAACGCGGGTGAATGTCCTGTAGGCGCAGGCAAGCCAGCGCCTGCACACACAGTTTTCTTACAGACCCTAGTAAGCCTGCTTGCCGGTGAAGGCATTGAGCGTTCGTACCAGGATCACGAAGTCGAGCCACAGCGACCAGTTGTTGATGTACTCGATGTCCGAATTCACCCGCTGGATCATCTGTTCGATGTCCTTGGTCTCGCCTCTGTGGCCACGCACCTGCGCCAGGCCGGTCATGCCAGGTTTGATGTTGTGGCGGGCGAAGTAGTCGACGATGTCCTGGGAATACAGGGTGTCATGCTGCAGCGCATGTGGGCGTGGGCCCACCAACGACATTTCGCCCGTCAGTACATTGAACAGCTGGGGCAGCTCATCCAGGCTGGTGCGGCGAATGAAGGCACCCACCCGCGTCAGCCTGGGGTCATTCTTCTGCGCCTGCTGCACCACGCCACTCTCAGGCTGGTGCACCCGCATGCTGCGAAACTTCCAGATACGGAATGATTCCCCCGTCCAGCCCGTGCGTTCCTGGCGGAAGAACACAGGCCCGGGGCTGTCGAACTTGATGACGGCGGCCACCACCAGCAATACCGGTGAGGCGCACAGCAGAATGAACGCCGCCAGCACCCGGTCTTCCAGGTTCTTCAGGAACAGGCTCATCCCGGTCAGCGGTGTTTCAGACAAGGTCAGCACCGGAATACCGGCAATTTCACGCACACTGTGGTTGATCAGCCGCAGGGAGAAGATGTCCGGCACCCAGTTGACGGCGATGCACTTGTCCAGCAGCCTCAGGTAGACGTCGTTGATCAGTTCAGAGCCGCCAAGCGGCGTTACCAGGTACACCGTGCGGATCGCCTGCTTGGCGATAATCTCATCCAGGTCGCCAATGCGCCCCAGCACTGGCAAACGCAGTTTTGTATCGCCCGTGTCCTCCCCGTCGGCTTCATCAATAAGCACACAACCCACTACCCGTTCACCGAACCACGGGTTATTGCTGATCTTCTGATAAAGGAAGTTGGCCAGATCGCCACCACCGATAATCAAGGCATTGTCCAGGCGGGCACGCGCGGTAAAACGCTTTTGCAGTTCACGCATGACAATATGCAACAGCAACTGAACGACGTAGCCAATAACAAACAGCTGGCCAACCAATAACCGGGAATAGGTTTCACTTTGTTTGGTGACGAACGCGATCACCACTAAAAAACAGAACGTTGCCGACCAGGCCTTGAATAACCTGAAGGCTTTGACCGACAACCCCACGTTGCTTCGGTAAATGGCGTAATGGTCGTAAATGACCGCCAACGCACCAATCAGCAACAGCAGCATGATTACATAGTCAGAGGTAATGTAACCGAACCGATCATATATCAAGTACCACGCCACACCGGTGACAGCGATTCCATCGAGCCCTGCTTGAATGGCGTTACTCACGCTGCTTCTACGCTGGAGCAAGGAACGGCTGCTTCTAGGCTCGAATACCATTATGAGGCCTCTTTTTCAGGTGCGCGACTTACGCATGCCCATTACATCAATGCGATAAAACCAACCTTAGATTTAATACAAAATCATTAAATTCAACGTACGGCACCCCACGCCATTGCTTTCACTGTAGCAGCACACCGCCAGCAGCGCCGGTGGCCAATCCTTCATGCCGTCCGTTCTGGCGTTTTCACCCTGTCCAGCCAGCGCCCTTCAGATCCGCCCGGGCTTGCCTTGAGCACCTGGAAAGGTCGCTTTCGAGCACATCAGCGCGCGCAGCAGGAAAAGCGGGTTGCCAACCACATAGCGGACAAACAGCCGCTTGGGCTCCCTGCATAACCGGTAAAGCCACTCGCCACCCAGCCGGCGCAGCCAATTCGGTGCCCGTGTCACCTTGCCGCCGATGAAATCCAGAATCGCCCCGCCGCAGACGATCAGGCAGGGCCTGCCAATGTCGGCCAGTCGCGCGGCGACGTTTTCCTGTTTAGGCATACCCATGCCCAGCACGATCAGCTCCGGCTGTAGCGCCGTGGCCAGCTCGAGATAGGTTTCGGCCCCGGAGAACCCGTCGTGCACCGAAACCACCTGCACGCCGTACAAGGCCTCGCTGCGCTGCGCTGCCTGGGACAGGTAAGGTTCCTGTGTACCCCAGAACGCCACCCGCCTGCCCTCGTACGCTGCCAGTAACTCGGGAATGAAGTCGGTGCCATTCATGTTCAAACCGGGGGCCAGACCCAGGCGCCGGTACAGTATTGCGATCCCCGAGCCATCGCGCAGCAGCACGTCGGCGGCCGCCAGCGCCTCGCAGTAGTGCTTGTCGGCGGCCACCAGATTCATCGCATGGGCATTGACGAAGCCGAGCACGGTAGCGGTTTGCGGAGCACGCAGTGCCTCGAGTACCTGCTGCTCGTCGGCCGCGTCACTGACCACGCGCAACTTGCCGATGATCGACTTCCAACGTTTGAGCCAAGCCCAGTCACCCATCAGTTGTCATCCCGTTTTGAACGCACCCATTCCACCTGGCGCTTGAGCAGAAACCCGAGGTACAGGGGAATCTTCTTCGCCGCGTAGAACGGCGCATACAACAGCACGGAAAACGGAATCAGCTCACGCGAGAAGCGCCACCAGGCCAGCAGCACCGCGGCACCCAGCAAGGCCAGGCTGACCGTGGCGATCACCGCCGGCAGCACGATACCCAGCGCCAGCAACGCCAGCCAGGCCACCGTGAACACCACCATCATGGCCAACGACAGCAACGCCAGTGGCGGGACCAGCAGGTCGACGGTCATGGCCAACAAAGGCCAGTTGCGCTGCGCCAGCGCGCGGCCGATCAACCCTGGCCCTTCTGCCAGCACCAACCCCAAATGGCCATGCTCCCAGCGCGTACGCTGGCTGGTCAGGCCTTCCTGGCTGCTGGGGAACTGGCTGGTGACTTGCGCTGCCGGGCAGAACAGCGGCGGCTTGCCGTCACGGCAAAGCTCCAGGCCCAGCTTGATGTCTTCGACCAGATGGCCGGTCGCCAGATTAGCAGCGGTGACATCCTGCCAGCTGAACGCCATCCCCGCGCCCATCAACTGGCACGGTAGCCCCAGCCGGGTCCAGCCGCGCGGGCGTACCAGGTTCTTCACGCGCCAGGCAAACTCGGCGACCTGAACCTTGAGCCCCGCCCCTGCAGGCGCATGCATCAGGTAAAGCGACTGCGCCGGCCGCCCGGACTCGATGCAACAGTGGGCCAGGCGCTCGACCGTGCCCGCGCTCACCTGGCAGTCCGCGTCGATGATCACCACCACATCCGGCGGCGCCTCGGCCAGGTGCCGTACACCGTAGTCCAGGGCGTAGCCCTTGCCCCGCAGCTGCGCGTGCTGGCGCTCGATCACTTGCGCGCCGGCGGCACGCGCCAGTGCCGCGGTGTCGTCGGTGCAGTTGTCCGCCACTACCAGCAGCTGATCACCCTCGACCAGTTGCGGGCGAATAGTGGCGAGTGCCGAGGCAATCACCGACGCCTCGTTGTGCGCTGGCACCAGCACCGCTACCCGCGGCCGCGGCCCCTTGAATGCAGGCACAGGCCGCGTCGGCAAGCAGGCCAACAGCACCTGGACCAACAGCACCAATACCGGCAACAGCACCAGCAGCGCCAATATGCCCAGTAGCCAACTCAATAAAGTCATCATGCAGTTGCCTTGAAATAGCTGACCAGCCTGGCCGCTTCAGTGTCGATGTCGTGACGTTGCAGCACGCGCTCATACGCAGCTTCACCCATGCGCTGCAGGGCCTCGGCAGGTTGCGCCAGGCAGTCCGCCATGGCCGTGGCCAGCTCCTCGACAGCGCCTGCCGGGAACAGCCAGCCGTTTTCACCCTGGCGAACCAACTCGGGGATGCCCGCGACATAAGTGGTCAGTACCGGACGGCGCAGGGCCATCGCCTCCATGATCACCACCGGTAACCCTTCGGCAAAACTGGGCAAGACCAACGCCCGGGCGGCGAGGATTTCTTCGCGCACCTGGGCGCTGCTGATCCAGCCGGTGACGCGCACTTGCGCCTGCATGCCATGGCGCGCGATCAGGGCATCGATCTGTTCGCGCATCTCACCATCACCGGCCAACACCATTTCCAACGCCACGCCCTTGGCCAGCAGCAGGCGCGCAGCTTCCAGCAACAGCAGCTGGCCCTTCTGTTCGCACAGGCGCCCCACGCATACCAGCCGCGGCGCGGCCGGGGGGGCAACGGCAGCGCCCTCGTGGAAGCTGCGCTCCAGGCCGCAATGCACCACCTTGACCTTTACCCAGTGCTCGTGGGCCACCCAGCGGAACAGCTGGCTACGCCCGTAAGAGCTGACCGCCGCGACGAAGGCTGCGCGGCGGACCTTTTCCCCCATGTGCAGGAACTGCGGTTTGTCGAACTCCTCCGGGCCGTGCACGGTAAAACTGTAACTGGGCCCGCCGAGCGCATTGGCCAGCATCACCACTTCGGTGGAGTTGGTGCCGAAATGCGCATGCACGTGCTCGGCACCGAAGGCGTGCAACCACTGCACGACAAGGCATGCCTCGGCCAGGTAGACCAGGTGATATGGCCAGGCGCGGTCGGCCCGCAGCCCCATGCGCAGGGCAAGGCCCAAAGTGGAGAGAAAACGCCGAGGGTCAGCGCGCAGTGCCTGGAACATCGGTTTCATCAGGCCCTTGACGCCATCTTGCAGCACGTAGCGGGTTTTCTCCCGCTCGGCTAGGTCCTCGCTGTCGTGCAGTTCGGCATTCCAACCCCGCAAGGCAATGCGTGACACCTCGATGCCCTGACGCTCGAGCGCCAGGATCTCGCGCCGGATGAAGCTGTGACTGACCTTGGGATACTGATTGATGAAATAAGCAATGCGCATACGCCCCCAAATCGAAGTCCGTTTACCGAATGGCCAGGTCGACTCCGCGAGACCCTGGCCTTCTTCTTGCTGTTCGTCACTGACTGCAGGCCAGTTGTGAATGCAGCGGCAGCTCTTTTTGCCCGGTCTTACGGGGCAGCGCTGCTTCTATCCTGGCAAACACATCGTCCAGCAGTTCATTGCGCCTGCGGTACATGGCACGTTTCTTTGGCGCGATGTCCTCCAGGGTGCGCTGTGCCGGCGCCATCGGCACGGCGAAAAAATCCTCGCGCGTCGAGCCTTCGGCGCCGTTCTCCTGCCATATCACATCATAGTTGGCGGCCAGGTCCTGGGCCTTATCAATACCGAAATACGGGTGGCGGTGATGCCGGCACTGGTCAGTCACAGCATAGATGTGCGTGGCCCCAATCGCTCTGGCCAGGCACTTGAGGGCTTCGACCAGGAAGCTTCTGGGGCGCAGCCCTTGGAAATCCTTGGTCAGGTCGCGGTAGATGTTCAGCGACGTTTCGCTGTCGATGCCCTTGTGGATGCCCTGCACCGCGCCAATGAACAGGCACAGCCCACCCTCGGCGCGGCACAGCGTGAACGCCAGTGACGCCACGCGCAGGTCAGCCTGAAAAAGGTTGAGTACCAGCTCCCCTTCGCGCTTGAACCAGATGGGCCGGTCCAGCACCAGGGTGCAGCCACTGGCGTAGCTCGACAGGTCGCAAACCACTCGGCTTTCGTCACGCCCCAGCAGCAACAGTGCAGGGAAATCCTTGGCGACCACTTCGTAGTGCGACGCCACCACCTCGAAACGCTCGGGTGCCTCCCAGCATTTGCTGATGTAGGGCCATTGCACCATGCCGATGCAGTCCACCCCCAGCCTGGCGAAACGCTCGTCGCCCAGTGCACCCGACATGCGCTGGATGAACGCGCGCAGCTGCGGCCACTGCGTGATCATCGCTGCCGTCAACTTGCGCTTGTTGTTCAGCGCCCGTAACGAGTAGCCGGGCTGCAAGGTGAGCACACTTTTCGCTAACGATGTGAAAATCATAGGCATCTCATTTGTACTCGATCAACACCGGCTTGCTGGCCGCGTGGCGGTTAAGCAGGAACTTCACCTGGCCGAGCATCTCCGGGAATTTGCCCAGCACCAGAAACACCGCCTGCAAGCCGTTCTCACGCGCCGACCTGCCGCCACGCCGCGCCAGCCGCAGCATTTGCAGCGGGTAGAGCAACAGCAGCAGCAGCCCCCAAGGCCCCAGCCACACACTGGCAAAAACAATCAGCAGCGGAATGCCCAGCCCCCAAAACCAGGCGCGCCGCGACTCGCGCAACCAATGGCGCTCTGGCGGCGCGCCATGCAGGTAGGCGCCCTCTGCGTAGGCATAACCTGCCCGCAGGCTACGCCGCCACCACTGGCCGAAGCGGGTCATGGCCGCATCGTGCAGGGTCATTTCGGCGCCCAGGCGCCAGACTTTCCAGCCAGCGGCGCGCAGACGCACGCACAGCTCGGGTTCTTCCCCGGCTATCAGCTCCGGCCGATACCCAGACACCGACAGGAAGGCATCTACGCGCATCAGCGCGTCGCCACCACAGGCCTTGGCCTCGCCCAGCGGCGTGTCCCACTCCAGGTCGCAGAGCAGGTTGTAGATCGAGTGCTGGGGAAACCGTTCGCGGCGCCGGCCGCAGACCACCGCCACCTGGGGGTGCGTGTCGAGAAACGCTTGTGCCTTGGCCAGCCAGCCGGCATCTACCTCGCAATCGCCATCGACGAACTGCACATGGCGGATTGCTGGCAGCGATTTCTGCAGGCAGGCGAAGCCTTCGTTGCGCGCGCGCGCAGCGGTGAACGGTATCGACATGTCCAGCGCCAGCACCTCGACACCCAGCGCCGACGCCCGCGCCACGGAGCCGTCGGTGGAGCCGGAGTCCACATAAACCACCTTGTCCGCACGCCCGGCCAACGACGCCAGGCAGCGCTCAAGGCGCTGGCCTTCATTACGGCCGATCACCACCACTCCAATGCCTGTCACCATGGGGCCTCACTCGCGCGCTTGACGGAACGACCCATTTGCGCGGCCATTCATTGGCTAGGCTCTGTACGAAAAGCCTTGATACTTGTCCATGCTGCGTTGAAAGCAGCCTCGCCTGCCCTGCGTCTCAAGCCTTTTCGTACAGAGCCTGAATCATGAGCACTCCATGGCTTCGCTGTGCTTTCTGGCCTTGATGGTCGCGGGCACGCCTACCGCCAGCGAGTTGTCGGGCACATCGATCAACACCACGGCGTTCGAGCCGATCGCCACATTGTTGCCAATGCGGATGTTGCCAAGCACCTTGGCCCCAGCGCCGATGTCGACGTTATTGCCAAACACCGGTGCTATCGGTTCGTTGACGTTCTTCAGGCCGACCACCACGCCATTGCGAATCCGGCAGTCGTCGCCAAATCGAGCATAGCCGCTGATGACAATCCCGCCGAAATGGTCAATGACGAAGTTGCGGCCAATCACCACCTCGCATGGCAGCTCGACCCCGGTGATGATCTGCACGAACTTGAACAGCACCTTGTAGACAAACGACAGTAGCTTGCGCAAAAGCGCCGGCCGCACGCCATAACGCCAGCGGCCAAAGCGGTACACCACCAGCACCCAGAAACCCTGGGCGCCCCAATCGCCACCGTGTGCGCGCAAGTCCGCGCGAATGTTATCGAACATGGCTTCACCTAACGTGTGGGTTGGCTCGCGAACCGGGTCTTGAGCAGCAGCGACCAGGTCGCCTGGGTATGCCGCCAGCAGGCCTTGATTGCGCCCCAGCCGCGTCCCTTGAGCAGCGCCTTGAGTGCCAGCACCAGGTCACCCAGGCTCACCAGCAGCATGTGCAGGGCCAACCCGGCGACACCGTGATGCTTGCGAAAATACAGCAGCTCGCTTTCGATCTGGTAGCTGGAGATCTGCCGGCTCGCCGCCTCGAGCTCGGCGACCGACTTGGAGCTCTCACCGCCGATGTGCACGACCGTGGTGTGCGGGTAGAACACCACCTTCCAGCCAGCCTCCTTGACCCGCTTGCAATGGTCCACCTCCTCGTAATAAAGGAAGTAGCGTGGGTCGAACAACCCCACCTGGTCGAGCACCTCACGGCGTACCAGATAAAAGCAACCAGGCAGCCAGTCGCATTCGCGCACCGAGCCGTGGTCCCAGTTCATCTCGTCGACCATTTTCAAGCCGGGGAAAAAGCGCCCGAGACCGGTGCGTGCCACAAACACGTTCAACGGCGTAGGGAAGTACCGGCAACTGGGCTGCAGGTCGCCGTCGCGCCCCACCAGCCGCACGCCCAGCACACCGCACTCCGGGTGGGCATCCATGTAGTCGATGGTTTTCTGCAGGCTGTCGTCGGCAACGAACGCATCGGTATTGAGCAGCAGCGCGTATTTGCCTTGCAGGTGGGCCAGCAGCTGATTGTTGGCACGGCCAAACCCCACGTTCAGCTTGTTGCTGAGCAAAACCGCCTCGGGGCAGACCTGGGCCATGCGCTGCACCGAATCGTCGACGGAGGCGTTGTCCACTACCAGGTACTTGGCCAGCCGCTCACTGCCGGCCTGGCGCAAGGCATCGAACATCGGCTGCAGCAACGATGCGGTATTGAAGTTGACGACCATCACATCGACGGGTTTTCTATCCATTGCTACCGTCTCCGAAAAAATACTCGCTGCGTTGCCGCGCCAGCGCAGGCTCCACCGTGGGGTCGTAAGCGCCCTTGCGGTTCTTCACCATGTCGATCCAAGGATAGGCATTGCAGCGCGCCTCGACCCGCTTGATCAGCTCTTCGGTGGTGCAGATGAATTTGGCCGGGTTGCCGCCGACGACCGTGCCGGGCGGCACATCCTTGGTGACCACGGCACCGGCAGCGACAACCGAATCCGGCCCGATGGTGACCCTTGGCATGACGATGGCGCCGTGGCCGACAAAGCTGTTGTCCCTGATATCAATGTAGCCGACCGAATCCAGATGCTTGCCGTAACAGATCTCGATCAGCGCAACCACCCCATCGTGGCCGATCAATGTGCAGTCCGACAGGCCCACATTGCTGCCAATGCGCACCAGTGTCGGGTCGGTCACGTTACAGCCGCAGTTGATATACACGTTGCTGCCCACGGAGTGAAAACTCCCCCACCGCGCCAGGTAGGTACCCCACTCCAAGGGTGTCGGGTTGCAGAATTTCTTGTATGCCGAGCGTCCCCGCCCTGTCGAGTAAAAGTACTGCGTCATGGCATTCCGTATCCATCCTTTCATACTGCTAGCCTCGCAAGTCAAGCGCTCCTGGACTGTCCCTGAGGCGAACCGGTCTCGTTCTTCTTTGTGCTGACCGCAACGCTCTCAACCCTTTACCTTGTGCTTCAAGCCTTCATCAAACCCGCGCGCCCCTGGCCGCCTTCAACCGTGCATCAAGGTGGTCGGCCAGGCGGAGCGCGAACTGCAACAGCGGCATCGTCGGGTTCGAAGCGCCGCCCGTGGCGAAAATGCTGCTGCCGGCCACGTAGAGATTGTCTGTGCCGAACACCTTGCAGTCGGTATCGACCACGCCAAACTCAGGCGACGCTGCCATGCGCGTGGTGCCCATGTGGTGGGCATGCGGCTGCACCTTCAAGGCAAGGTCGGTGTCGTAGACGTAGTCGTTCAGCTTGACGAAGCCAAGCCCCATCTCGGCGAACTGCTTGGCCAGTTCACTGCCAATGCACTTGATGGTATGTCTGTCGGTGGCACTGAGCGCCCAATTGACGTTGACCTTGGAGACACCCAGTTCATCCTTTTCGTCGAGCAGCGAAATACGGCTGTGGGCATTGGGAAACTGTTCGATCATCGTGCTGATGACGCCATCGCCCGGGCAACTGAACTTGGCCACGAAGTCGATCTTGCTGGCCACGCCCATCTCACAGGCGAGGTTCTCCAGAAAGTGCTTCACCTCGGCGGTTCTGCCATACGTCTGCACATCGGTAAGCACGGTGGTCGAGACATTGCCTTTGCCGGCGCGGTACTCGGAGACAAACGTATCGGTGGTGTAGTACTGACGTGGCTCGGTACCTTGCCCGTCTTTGAGGATGAACGTGCCCATATCGACGTTCAGGTGTTCCATCAGGCAACAGCCGGTCAGGCCATCCTTCTTGATCACGCCTGCGCCAACCAGCGTCGTACTGTTGAGCAACTGCCTGGCATTCTCGATGGCGCCGGTGGCGAGAATGAAGGTGCTCGCCACGACCCGTTGACGATTGCGCGCGTAATCGCAGACCACTGCCGCTTTCAACTGCCCGGCAGCCTCGTCGAAATCCAGGTCGACGCAATTGCAGTTGATGAACACGTCCAGCCCTGCCGTTTCGTCGAGCGCCTTGGCATATTTTTGCGCAAACCGCGTTGGCGGGCTGAGCAGAAAGCGGTCGGCGTCGAATTCATCGCCGCCCAGGCCAGCGTTGACCGTTCGAAATTCGGCGCCCTGCGGCAGGTCCACGATATCCATGGCTGCGGGCAGGTAACGTTCTATCTCCCCATAGGGAATGGGCCAGCCAGGCAGATCGACTGGCGGTGCATTGGCGAAGTCGGACGCCGTGAAGGGGCGGCAACGGCCTGCCCAGTGATTGGAGGTGCCGCCCAGGTAACGCAGGCGCGTTTCCTCAGCGTACAGTTCAAGCCCGGTGGAGGTGCACCTGTAGAATGCCTGGGAACGCGGTGAATACTCATGGCCACCGCCCTCAAGCAGCACCACGCGCCACCCCGCCTCGGCCAGGCGCAAGGCCAGAGTGATGCCGGCCGGCCCGGCGCCGATGATGCAGACGTCGTAAGCCTTGCGCAGGGTTTTCTCAGCCTCATAGTCCTTGATCATGCTCGCCCGTCCTTGAAGTACTCGGAAGGCAACACCCAGCCGTTGATCACGACAAACTCGCCCTTTACCGCAGGTTTGCGCGGCACGCTGGCGCCCACGCCGAACACGGCAGCTCCGGCGCTCAACAAGACACAATTACGAAGAAAGCCCCTGCGCCCCAACTGCCGAGTAAGAAACTGCAGCTTCCCCATGATCACAAGACCTATGTCATTGATTTTATTGAGCTCGTTATTGTTAGGTACCACGTGCCAGCAGGGCTTCACAGCCAGTCGAAAAGGCGTGTGAGCAAAAAGCCACAAAGCGCGCCGACCACAATCATCGGCAGCACCACAAGTTCGCGCTTCACACTGAAAATGTCTAGCTTGCAGTTGACGTAGAAAATCAGGATCAGGGTTGGGAAGGTATGCAGTGCTGCGCCCCAGATCGCCCATTTCACACCGCCCAAGGCCAGCAGCAACGGTAGCAGGGTCCACAGCGACACGAGCCGGATGATGTTGTCCATTGCCTGGTACTTGGTGTGGCCCAGGGCGATCCACAGCTGATGGGCCAAGGTGTAGCGCAGGGTGAAAAACGACAGCGACAGGATGGCCAGCATGGGGCCGGCGTCGGCATAGCGCGCGTCGTACAGCCAGCCGATCAGCAACGGGCTGCCGGTCAGGAAGCCGCCACACAAGAACAGCATGACCAGGTCCACGATCAGCCTGAAGTGGAAGTACAGCTTCTTCAGGCGAGCCTTGTCCCCCGACCGGGCTGCCTCGCTGAACGCCGGCAGCGCCACCGTACCGAACAGCTTCATCAGGCCGGTCTGCAGTGACCCGAGTATCAGCACCGCAATCGAATAGACCCCCAGCTGCGCCACCGTCATGGTGCCGCCGAACCAGATGCGGTCACCATACATCGCCAGCACTCCGACCATCGATGACAGCAGTATCCAGCGGCCGAACACGATCAGTTCGTTCAACGCCTCGCGGTCCCACTGCAGACGGTTATGCGGCCCTTGCAGGGCCAGGTGGCCGAGCAGCGTACCGGCCAGGGCGGACGTCAGGCCGGCGATCACCAGCGACCAGATCGACCGGGTGAAATACCCGATGGCCAGCATCGTGATCAAACCGACGACCTGCGACGCGATGTCGACCAGTACCACGCGCTTCTGTTGGAAAGTTCGCACGGCCACGTCTATCTTGGTCGACTGGAACCCCCAGATGATCGCCGACAGGCCGGTGATTGCCAGCACCAGGGGCAACTCGGGCGCCGCATAGGTGGAGTGCGCCGGCCACAGGTCGGCCACTTGCGCGGCCCAGGCACCGAGGGCCAGCAGCAGCGTCAGCGCAAACAGCATGAAACCGCGCACGATCTGCACGGTCCAGGCGGTATTGAGGAATAGCGGGTCGTCGCCGCGGTGGCTCTGGATGATGTTCTGGCGCAGGCCGACATCCGACAGCAGGTGAAGCAGTACCGAAACGGTGGTAGCAATGACCATCACCCCGAACATTTCCGGCAGCAGCAGCCGGGCCATGATCAGGTTGCCGCCCAGGCGCAGTACCTGTGAGGCGACCAGCGACACCAGGTTCCATGCCCCGGCGCCCAAGGCGCGCTTGCGCAGACTGGATGAGGCTTGCACATCAATCGACGGCATGACTTCAATCTCTGACTGATTGGCTAGAAGTCACTATAGTTTCAATTAGCCATGATGCTAGTGCCCACCCACCCAGGGACAGGTGACCCTTCAGATGCCAGAACATATTCGTGCGTTGGTCGTCATTCTGTTCGTCGCGGGTGTGGTGTTTTTCCTCGCCCGCAACCCGGCAACCGACCTGATACCCGAGGGTGATTTCAAACGCCGCCGCAACCTGTGGTTCGCCCTCACGCTGGTGGCGTTCTTTGCCCACAGCTACTGGATCTACACGGCCGTGGCCGCGGTCATCCTGCTAACGACCAGGCGCCGCGAGCGCAACCCCATGGCGCTGTTCTTCATGCTGCTGTTCGTCATCCCGCCGGCGTCGATCGAGGTGCCGGGGTTTGGCGTGGTCAACTACCTCATCGAACTCAATCATCAGCGCATTCTGGCCCTGTGCGTACTGCTGCCTGCCGCACTGGTGCTGAGCAAGCAAGGCGATACCCTGCGCTTCGGCCGGCTGTGGGCCGACAAGCTGCTGGCCGCCAGCCTGCTGCTGATGGCCTTGCTGTACCTGCGCGAAACGACCGTCACCGACACCCTGCGCCAGGGGGTGTACCTGTATATCGACGTGTTCCTGCCCTATTACGTCGCCAGCCGCGGGGTGCGGGATATCAGCGAATTCAAGGACGTGATGCTGGCCTTCGTCATTGCCGCGTTCGTGCTGTCGCTGCTGGCGGTGGCCGAGTATGTGCGCCACTGGCTGCTGTACAACGCCCTGCTCGATGCCCTGGGCGTGCAGTGGAGCATGAAAGGCTACCTGAGCCGCGGCGGTGCGTTACGCGCCAGTGTCACCACCGGCCAGGCCATCGCCCTGGGTTACGTCATCACCGTGGCGATCGGCCTGTTCCTGTTCGTCCAGGGCTTCGTGCGCAACCGCATGCAGCGCTACCTGGGCGCCCTGCTGCTGGCCGCCGGGCTGTTCGCACCGCTGTCCCGCGGCCCCTGGGTGGGCGCGGTGGTGCTGATCGTCGTGTACATCGCCATGGGCCGCCGTGCGCTAAGCCGGCTGGCCTTGCTGGGCCTTGCCGGGCTGCTGAGCATCCCACTGCTGAGCATCATGCCTGGCGGCGAAAAAGTGCTCGACCTGCTGCCTTTCATCGGCAATGTGGACCACGAGAACATCACCTACCGCGAGCGCCTGCTCGACAACTCGTGGATCGTCATTCAGCGTTACCCGCTGTTCGGCTCGTTCGACTTCCGCAACACCCCGGAAATGCAGTCGATGATCCAGGGCGAAGGCATCATCGACATCGTCAACACCTACATCAACCTGGCCCTGCGCATCGGCCTGGTCGGCCTGGCACTGTTCGTGGGCTTTTTCGCCTGCGTCGTGTTGGGCATCAGAAAGACCCTGCGCACCTTTACCGACCGGGATGACCCGTACCGGGAACTGGGCCGGGTACTGCTGGCGACCTTGCTGGGCATTCTGGTGACCATCTTCACGGTCAGCAGCATCACGGTGATCCCGGTGATCTACTGGTCTGTCGGCGGCCTCGGCATTGCCTACATCCAGATGGTGCGCAGGCTCGGCCAGGCCGATGCCACCCAGCCCGCCAACGTCAGCCTGCAACCGAGGTAACGCGATGATCCGCACACTCCTTTGCCCTTTTACCCGGGCAACGGCGCTCGCTGGCCTGTTGCTGCTGCCGCTGGCCGGCTGGGCCTCGCAATGGGTGGTCAGCATCAACGAACAGAATGGCCTGCCAGGCCTGACACGCGGCGGCGGCGCAGCGATGGCATCGAGTTTCAACTTCTGGGGGGCGAACTGGAGCTGGACAGGGTTTTACCCGACGTTCAAGGTCGAAGGGCCTTACCACTACACCCTGGCGGGCAACAACAAGGACCTGGATTTCGACCTCAAGGCCGACATCCGCAAGGATGAAGCGCAAACCTTGACCTGGAACTTTGACCTGCAAGCGCACAGCAAGCAGGCCGATGTCATGGGTGGCGGCATCGTCTGGGACTTCGACCCTGCGCTGATCGCCGGCGAGATGGGCGACCCGGTGCTGCTGCCGGGCAATCGCGGCTGGTCGTGGGGCAAGAACGCACAAGGCCCGCGCGTGGAAATGCGCTTCGACCCGCCATTGGCCAAGGTCTATTTTGAACGGGGCGACACCCGCCAGATCCGTACCTTCTTCTATATCGACCCGATCCGCCCCGGTCGCCAGCAGATCAAGGCCGTGCTGAACGTGACCGGCGACGTCACCATCGGCCCGACCCCGAGCGAACGCTTCGGCCTGGCCGACCCCACGCAATGGCCTGATGACCAGCTCGACTGGCGCACGTCGCCGGTGGACCTGTCGTTCCTCAATGCCCCCGAAAAGCCTGCGGGCAAGCGCGGTTTCGTCAAGGCGGCCGGTGAACAGCTGGTATTTGCCGACAACACCCCGGCGCGCTTCTGGGGCACCAACCTGTCGGCCTACGCGCTGTTCAAGACCCCCGACGAAGAGATCAAGGCCCAGGCCAAGCGGTTGTCGGCACTGGGCTTCAACCTGGTCAGGCTGCACCACCATGACTCGCCCTGGGTCAGCCCGAATGTCTTCGGCGACCTGCAGCGCCTGAAGGACACCGGGCAACTCGATACCGATGCGCTGAAGAAGATCGACTGGTGGATCAAGTGCCTCAAGGACGAAGGCATTTATGTGTGGCTCGACATGAACGTGTCGCGGGTACTGACCGCTCACGACAACATCTATGCATTCGACGAATTGCCCAAGGAACACGAGGTTGCCGGCCTGAAGGGCTATGCCTACGTCAACGTCACCCTGCAACAGGCCATGAAGCGCTTTGCCCAGCAGTACATGACCCACGTGAACAGCTACACCGGGCTGGCCTACAAGGACGACCCGGCCATCGCCGCCATCCTGATCACCAACGAAAACGACATCACCCACCACTTCGGCAACGCCCTGCTGCCAGACAAGGGCGTGCCCAAACACAGCAAGTTGTACATGGACGAAGCCAAGGCCTTCGCCGCCCGCCAGAACCTGCCCGCAGACAAGACCTGGCGCGCCTGGGAACAGGGCCCGTCGAAACTGTTCCTCAATGACCTGGAGCACCGCGTTTTCGATGACATGATCAAGGACCTGCGCAGCCTCGGCGTCAAGGTACCCATCGCCACCACCAGCACCTGGGGCGGCAACGGGCTGTCGTCGCTGCCTTCGCTGACCACCGGTGATGTGATCGACGCCCACAGCTATGGCGGCATCGGCCAGCTGGAGAAGAACCCGCTGACCAGCGACGGCCTGATCAACTGGCTGGGTGCGGCCCAAGTGGTCGGGCTGCCGATGACCGTCACCGAGTGGAACGCCGAACCCTTCCCGCTGCCTGATCGCCACTCGCTGCCGTTGTACATCGCGGCCACCGCCAGCCATCAGGGCTGGGACGCGATCATGCAGTATGCCTACAGCCAGCAGGGTTTTCTGGCCCAGTGGCGCAGGGCCGACAACTGGAACGCCTACAACGACCCCGCGCTGATGGCCACGATGCCCGCCGCCGCCCTGCTCTACCGCCGCGAAGACGTGCAGCTGGCCAAAACCCGTTATGTGTTTGCGCCTACCCCCGACACCCTCTACAACACACTCATAACCCCCAACACCTCGGTGCTGCTGCGTACCGCCATGGAAAAAGGCCGGCTGCAGATCGCCATGCCGCAGACCGCACAGTTGCCCTGGTTGCAGGCCAATGCCATCCCGGCCGATGCCCAGGTGCTGCACGACCCAGACCAGTCTCTGCTGGATGCCAACGCCAGCGAAGCGGTCACCGATACCGGTGAGCTGCGGCGTAACTGGCAACAGGGCGTCTACACCATCGACACCCCCCTCACCCAGGCCGCCACAGGCTGGCTGGGCGGCCAGTCGATGAGCCTTGGCGACGTCACGCTGCAGCTGAAAACCGCTTATGCCAGCGTTGCCGTGCAAAGCCTGGATGCCAAGCCGCTCGGTCAGTCGCGGAACCTGCTGATTTCGCTCGGCAGCCGTGCTGTCCCCCGGCCCGACGACATGACGCCGTTCCACGTCGAACCGCTTGAAGGTGGTTTGAGCATCAAGGCACCCGCGGGCCTGAAACTGTACAGCCACACTGCCGACGGCCAGGAAAAGACACTGGCTGCGAGCTACAAGGACGGGCGCTACATGATCACCTTCGACGCTCAGAACATGTCCAACTGGCTTTTCTTGAAATAGGGCATTTCGCCATCTAGAGTCAATTCAGACCTGAATTCCAGGCATTCGACGCTGCGTCTGTTCCAGGAGGATTGGATGAAGTACTTGGTGGTCGGGGGTTCAGGTTATATCGGTTCGCACATGGTCAAGCACCTGCTGCGCGCCGGGCATGAAGTCGTGGTGGCGGACACCGCGGCCGCCGACCCGGGCATCGAATGGGTCGAGCTGGACATCGCCAACGCGCATGCGCTGGACACCTTGTTTGGCGATTGCCACTTCGATGCCGTCTTTCATTTCGCTTCTTTCATTCAGGTAGGGGAATCGGTCAGCGACCCTGGCAAGTATTACCAGAACAACGTCGCGGCCACCCTTACCCTGCTCAACGCCATGGTGCGGGCAGGTATCAGACACCTGATCTTCTCCTCCACCGCCGCCGTCTATGGCGACCCGCAGTACGTGCCCATCGATGAGCAGCACCCCAAGGCGCCCATCAACCCCTACGGCCGCAGCAAGTGGATGGTGGAACAGATCCTCCAGGACTTCGACCGGGCGTATGGGCTGAAGTCGGTGTGCCTGCGCTACTTCAACGCAGCGGGCGCCGACCCGGATGGGCTGCTAGGTGAATGCCACGAGCCGGAGACGCACCTGATCCCGTTGATCCTGCAGGCCGCCGCGGGGCGGCGCGAGGCGATTACCGTGTTCGGCCACGATTACGACACGCCGGACGGCAGCTGTATCCGCGATTACGTGCATGTAGCCGACCTGGCGTCGGCCCATGAACTGGCAGTGGAGTATCTATCGAAAGGTGGCACTACCACGGCGTTCAACCTGGGCAATGGCTTGGGGTTTTCGGTGCAGCAAGTGATCGATACAGCCCGCGATGTAACGGGGCGGCAGATCAATGTGGTCGAGGCCGCACGTCGCGATGGCGACCCGGCCAGGCTGGTGGCGGATGCTACCAGGGCCAGGCTGGTGCTGGGCTGGCAGCCTCGGTTTGATTCACTGGAGCAGATTGTGCGCCATGCTTGGGAGTGGGAGCTGCAGTACCCGTGGCGATGAACCGAGATACAGAACAGAAAAGAGCAGGCTTGCCCAGCCTGCTCCCGTTTGCAGCGAACCTGTATCTAGTAGTAAGCCCGCGGCTTCTCATCCGCCTTGTTCAACACCGCCCCGATGAGGTTCGCCGTCGCCAGGTGGTGCAGGCAATCCTCGATGTCCTTCTTGCTGTTCATCCCGTTGGCCACCACCAGCAGCACGCAGTCGAACTTCGGCAACACGGTGATCGCATCGTCGGAGCTCAACAGCGGCGGCAGGTCGAAAATGCAGATGCGCGAGTCGTAGCGATCGCGCAGGTCGTTGATCAGGCTGTTCACCTTGGGCGACGAGAGCATCTCGGTGGACATCGGGATCGGCTCGCGCGTTGGCAACACGACAAAACGCGGCAAGGTCGGGTTGACCATCACCTCCTCAAGCCATGCCTCGCCCTTGAGCAGTTCGTTGAGCGCTTTGTCCATCGGCAAGCCGAGGCTGCTGCCAACCCGTGGGCGGCGCAGGTCGAAGTCCACCAGCAAGGCGGTCTTGGTGGTGTGGTGGGCGATGCTCATGGCCAGGTTGACCGCCAGCACCGTCTTGCCCGCCTCAGGCGTTGGCGAGGTGATCGCCAAGGTACGCCAGCCGTTCTCTTCCATGGCCTGCAGCACCTGCGTGCGCAGCAGGTCGATGGCGCCGCTCATGTTCGAGTTCTTGTTGTACGAGACGATGCGGTTGCGCTCCAGGTGCTCCGCATTCAGCGGCACCACCTTGGTCTGCACATAATCGAACTGCCCCAGGGCCTCGGGCTTGTCCGCCAACAGCGGCGCCTTGGGCGTTTCTGCAGGGCTGGGAGAAACCTGATGAATGTTCTTTCCGATAGCCGGCGTAATTCTGTCCATCGCTGCGCTTCCCTATTCAAACCGAGCCATAGCTTTAAACAGCAGGAGGTCCAAGGGCATATAGAACACATGGACGACCACCATCAGCATAGCAACCAGTACCAACCCCGCGATCAGCAACCAGAACCGCCACTTGCGGCGCCTGGCTGCATCTGCCTGCGTGGGAATGTATGGGACAGCCACCAGCACACGCTTGCCCAGCACGCTTTCCAGCGCACCCACACCGCGTACCCGCTGGTTGAGCATTTCCAGCAACATCACCAAGCCACCGCCAATGGCCGGTGCCAGCACCAGGCCCAGGGCGACGATTTTCTTGCGGTTGGGCTTGACCGGTTTTTCCGGCATCAAAGGGGGTTCCAGCAGCACGAAGCGCTCGGCCTTGTTTTCCTGCTCGAGGCTTTCGGTGATCTTCGCGCCCATTTCCTTGTTGCGGATTTCTTCGTACTTCTTGCGTGCGTTGTCGTGGTCACGCATCAAGGTCACCAGCCCACGCTCGACTTGCGGGGCTTCAAGGATATCGGCCTCGTAGCCTTCCATCTTGGCGGTAAGCTGGCGTTTCTGTTCGGCCAGCGAGCTGATGCGCGACTGCGCCGCAGCCATCTTGGTACGCACCCTCGCGGCATCGAGGTTCATGGCCGCTGCCGCAGCGATGCCCTTCCCGCCCGACGCCTGCAGCAGGTCGATCTTGCGTTTGACCGCGACGACATCAGGGTGCGCCGAGGTGTATTTGGTCAGCAGCCGGGCGTACTCGGCCTTGAGGCTGGCCAGGTCTTGCGGCTGGTCCGCTGGTGCAGGCCTGCCGCCGGCACCCTGGCTGGGCACGCCCGCATTGGCGGCCGACAGTTCCAATTCGAGGTAACGCAGTTCTTCCTGGGCCGATTTATAGTCGCGGTCAACCTCACGGAACTCCAGCTCCGAGCGTGACAGCATGCTCATGCGCAACTGCTGGTTCTCGGGCAAGGCATTGGCGTGGGCCTGCTTGAAGTCCGCCAGCTTGTTTTCGAGGTCGGCAAGCTCCGCGCCGAGCTTGTTCGCCTCCTGGGTGAGGAACTCGGTGGTTTCGGTGGCCCTTTCGGTGCGCTGTTTCATGTTTTCGTTGAGGAACAGCGTTACCAGTTCGTCGGCCACTTCCTTGGCGACGTCGGCACGCTTGTCTTCATACGAAACCGTGAACGCGACCGTGGCTTCGCCTCGGCCTTTGACATAGGTGCTCAGCGTGGCCACAACGATCGCGTTGCGCATCTGGTCGATCTTGTCGGTTTCGCTGAACTGCCGGCCCTTGTCGGCAAACAGGTTGTACTTGTCGATGATCTTCAGCAGATTCTCGCGGGTCATCACGCGCTGGCGGATGACCTCGATGCGCTCATCGGCAAAGCTGTTGTTGTTCGCCGACACCAAATCCGGGGAAATCTGCTGCGACTCCACCAGGATGGTGCCGGTCGATTGATAAAGCGGCGGCACCGTGACGGCGACCCCCACGGTTGCGGCAACCACGACGACGATGCTCACCCCCAGCAACAAGGCGCGGTCCTTGATGATGGCGATGTAATCTTTGAGGGAAAGCTCGTACTCGGATTTCATGGTGGCCACCCGTGCGAGAGTCAGATGTCGGGATATCTATACGTCAGCGTCAGCCCAGCAATGGTCGCGTCAGCATCGGGCAAGCCGTCTTGCTTACGCTGCTTGTACATCAGAGAGAAACGCAGGTCCCAGGCCGGCGAAAACGCTCGGCTGGCCCAGACGCCGTAAGTCTGCAAGGTATTCGGTGATACGCCCTTGCTGTCCTGCCAGGATGCATCGACGCCCACGCGGTCCACCTCGGTGACCAGGTAGCTCCAGCTGCCGCGGACCATGTCGAGTTCGGCAAAACCGCCCTCGGCGTTGGCGACGGTGCTGCGCTCGGCGCTCAGGCTGGCATCGGCGCGCACGCCGCGATAGAACAGCGACATGCCGCCTTCACCACGGCGCCCGCCCCCCGGGCCAGTGGTCTTGTTGACGCCAACGTGCATCTCGCCTTCGAAGCGCTCGGAGAACCGGTGACGTACGCCGATGTTGGGGCTGTAGCTGTTGGAGGACACTGCAGTGGTGTCATCCTGCGGTTCATAACGCCTGGCGTTGAAACCGGTGATGATGTCGGTGCGCTCGTTCCAGGCGTAGGTCCAGGTCGATTTGTTGAACAACTCGTCGTAGCCGGTCAGCGTACTGATGTCGTAACGTGCATGGGAGTACGTGAGCACGTTCGCCAGGGTACTGCGCTCGGTCACCGCACTTGTCCAGTTACCCTCCAGCGTGGTCATCTTCTGGGTGCCGTCGGTGGTGACCACACCGGTATCCTGCACGGCCCCGGACAGCGTGGAGCTTTCTTCATAGCGTGCCAGCAGGCCAAAGCCGCCGGTCTCGGTTTCGCGCTGCCAGCCCAGGCTCAGTTTGGGGTCTTCGCGGTCATCCACGACCGAACGGTCGGATGAACGCAGCACGTTCACGCCCAACCCGAAGCGCAGCTGGTCACGATCGAACTGGCCTGTGAGGGTGTAGTCGGGTGCAATGATGGTACGCGTCACACCTTTCTCCTCGGACGTCAGGAGCAATGGGTTGCTGTCGTACTCGACAGACGTGGGTACCACGACTGAAGACTGCCAGATGGCGGCGTGAGCCACCCCTGCGAACGGCATCATCATGATCGCCGTCGCAATACGTGTTGGTCGAAAAATAGGCACTGGAGATTCTTATTTATATGAAGGGTCAAGGTACGACCAGCGTATCGCCAGCCTGAAGTTGGAAGTTGGTGGACATGTCCCGCCCGGAGACCAGATCCTTGTAACGCACTGGCATTACCCTTTGCGAAGGGCCGTTGCCACGGATGACCTTGATGGCACTTTCGTCGGCGAATTTGTCCATTCCACCCGACATGCTCAGCGCCTGCAGCACCGCAGTAGGGCCTGTCATCGGTACTGGGCCTGGCTTGACCACTTTGCCCTGGACATACACCTGATTGCCAGCAGTGCCGGTGACGACAACGCTGACGTTAGGGTCGGCAAGATAGGGTTTGAGGCCGGCCGTGACCTTGCTGGCTACCGCCGTGACATCGAGGCCGGCCACATCGATTCGGCCAGCCAGGGGGAATGTGATGCTGCCGTCGGGAAGGACAACGGTTTCCTGGCGGAGGGTGTCTTCCTGCCATACCGAAATCAACACCCTGTCGCCAGGGCTGAGCAGGTACGCCGAGTTGCCTTGATCGGCGACACTGGCGCCGGACCACGCTACGAGTACGCAGAAGATGGAAATCAGCAAACGCGCCATGAGGGATCCCTCCGGCCTTGCGGCCCAGGTTCAAGAGCACTGAATGAGAACAACACTAAACCTCTCGCTCCGCTTCGCAGGGGTGACCCACTGCGATGGCCTCGAGCATCCTGGAGGCCTTGTACCGCGATGCTGCTTTTGTGCCACTGCCAATCAGCCCCTGGGGCGTCAGCTACTGGAATATAGCAATAGCTGGAAAATTGACAAGCGGCGAATCCCCCCTCAACGCAAATATCCCTTATTTAGCGTCAATTCACCGGCAGCGCGGTAATACAGGTACAACTTTGCAACGGCACTGCCTGAAACTAGATTTTCTTTCTGTTTGCCACCGCGACAAAACCAATAACCGCAAATGCAAACAACCAACCGGCTGTCGCCAGCGGTACAATATTGGTCTGGCTCATATAAGAGTCCGCTGCGCGCGCCGCACCACTCAATAATACCAACAGGAAAATCGATTTGATGAAGAGTGTCGAACGCATGGTCCCCTCCTACGAAGAGGAAAGTGTGGCAAGGGTTTTTGGCAGGGGTTTTAATCGCTGTTGATTGGAGCTTATGGGCACGATGCCATTACGTCAACGATCCGACACCATAATAAATCTCAATCGATATGCCTTGGCTTCGTCAATATCTCGACATGCAGAATTTGCAGCCTCGACCCAGCCTTGATATACCCATCCAAGTTGCTGATAATCCTGATAAACCAGTCGCAGTGAATGCAGGCTCAACTGGGGCAGTTTTGCCGCCTCGCCGAAGCCCGGCCAACGTTAATGTGTTTCATCAACGAGAATGCGTGAGAATCATTGCGCTTACCGTCACGCTTATGACGGTAGCAAGTCCAGGGTACGCTCGACTTCTTCGACATCGATCGTAAAGCCTTCACCCTCCGGCATTCCCACGACAAAGCCGAAATGCTGATGGTCTCGGTCCGTCAGGTATTTGTAGTAACTGACGAAGCGGTTCGGTGGCTGCAGTGCCACTACAGCGCCCCCCGAGCGCAGCACGTTAACACCGTGGACCAGCTGGCTGCCTTCCACGCCAATTACCGTCCTTGCGCCGGCGCAGGCTGCAACGATGGTCGGCACATCACACTTCAGCGGGTTGATGACACGGAACCCGCGGTGGCTGCGCAGGTGTTCGGCAACTTCAAGTTCGTTGCGCATCAGACGCAAGTCACCCTCACTGCCGCGCAGGATGAACACGCCGGGGTGTGCGCTGTGATCGACATGCGACAGCAACTTGTCACCCATGGCGCGGTAACGCTGGTGACGGCTACGGTTGTTGCTCACGTCATCAAATAGCACCAGTTCCTTGAAATAAGCACTGCGCACCCGCAGCGGCTGCATACCTAACCAATCTTCATAAGCCGGGCCTTGGGTAAATAGCGGGTACCGCGCCGACGGCGCGGTGGTGATCGGGATGCCCTCGTTGATGGCCAGGGCATAGGTCGGGCAGTCTTCCATCAACCAGGTGCCAAACCATGTATTGCCGTTTTGGGTGCAGAAAGCAGCCCCCCGTTCGATCTCATACTCGACCTTTACCCGGGGAAAGTTGCTCGGCTTCAGCGACAGCCAGTGGCTGGCATTGCCTTTGTAGAGGGCCCCATCAATCATCCATACATCTTTGATCAGGTAGCCACGGGTCGGCCCCTGTTGCGCACTGATGCCACCCTCCATGGTGCGGGCGGGGTGTATGTAAGGGTAAAAGCGCTTGGCCTCCCAGCCCGTGACACGTTCCAACTGACCGGGCAGGTAAATGGCTGGAGGCGAAAGGGTGGCTTCACCCGGTGCAATATCCCAGGTTTTAACCGCAAGGCTTTTTATATCGATATCAGCTTTGCGCATCAGCCGCTTTCTTGCCATGTTCCTGTACGCCGCCAGTGTCCAGATGTTTTCGCGGGCGTTCAGCGCCTGGCTAAACTTCGAGATATCGCTTCCCATCAAACGCCCCCTATCAATGACAACGTCAATAACGTGGCAAACGACAACCTGTTCGATGCCGAACCTGCGTACAACTTAATTGGACAAAACCCGCTCCATCGTCGGCGGCGACTTTACGCTCGCGTAACGCTCGCGCAAGTTCTGCAGAAATTGCTCGCCCGAACTTCTGGCACCATAAAGGTATATTTTGTGCAGGCCACCAAACACCATCTCGTGATAACGGCTGGCAAGTTCTTCATCACTGGACCCGTCGGGTAACCCCAGGTGCAGCGTCAACTTGTTGCCTTCTACCGCAAACAGCGGCGTGTCCCAGAGAAACTGCGCAACGCCCGTGCGGGGCAGGCGGATGAACATGTAGGCGTGGTTGCCAAGCGAATCGACATCGCCCCCGCGTCGGCGCTTCCATTTCAGCAGCCCGTCATCGGGGCGTGCCAGGCACAGGCCGATGTCGTAGTAGTCGAAGCCGTTGGCCAAGGCCCACTCCAGCGCCATGAAGGTGGTGATGGAATTGACTTCGCGCAGCTTCTTGGCGTCGGAAAACACCGCTTCGCAGTAACCGAAACGCAGCGTACTCCAGTAACGCTTGCCGGCGCGGGTTATCTCGCAGCCCAGGTGGCAGGCGACCACTTCGCCATTGAGGGTAATCAAGTCCAGCCGGCCTACCCCCTTGGCCAGGCGGAATACCTCTTCGGTGGGGAACTGCGCCGCATGGATGCCCTGCCTGGCGGTGGCGTACGGGCGCAGCAGGTCGCGGTCGGCCATGGCGATGTCGTCATCCGCCAGGGTTTGCCTCATCTCATACAATGGGCGGTTCTTGCGGATGCTGCGGCGCAGTTCGCTGTCATAGCGAGCGGTGATGTCGTCCAGCGAACGGCCCAGTGGCACGACGGCACTCAGGTAGTGCGGCACGGACAACGCGCCGAGGGTCGGCAGTTCACTCACCACCACACGGTTCGCCGTGGTGGCTGCCGCGCTGCTTTCGGGCACCTGGGCCTGCTGCTGGCCCTTGCCGCCAATCAGCAGCTTGGCCATTTCCCGCTGCTGCTTTCTGCCAATGTAGAGGATTTCGTAGGGGCTCTCCTGCTGCAGCCTGAAACGGGCCACTTCCCAGCGCCAGAAACACGCACGCCCCAGCATGTCGCGTATCACGTTTGAAACGTTTCTGAGCTCGTAGCGCATGGAGGGGGAGATGAATTTTCGGGCTACCGCTGCCAGGTGCTGTTTCATGTCTGCTTCGACGTCCTTAGATGTTGCCCATGGGCGTGATCGAAAAAGAGTATCGGAAATGTGCAGATAACCCGCGTAACGCATTGATATAAATGGGAACTTAGCCGCTCTACCATCCTAATATTCAGTAACAATTTAAGATGCAAGGCTGCGTCTTGGCAAGCGGCCAATTGATATCACCGGCCTCTATTTAATGGCGTCAAATAAGGGATAAGTAACACGGCAAGGTGCACCTGGCACCTATCGACAAGTGACTATCTCTCGGCGTTGCCATTACCCCTCGCCCGGTCGGGCTGACGGGCCAACCAAAGCGCCAGGTCAGGCGCAGGCATCGGCCGCCCCATCAGGTAGCCCTGCCCCTGATCACAACCTGCATTGCGCAGGAAGTCATACTGTTCCTGGGTTTCGATGCCTTCAGCCGTGATGCGATAGCCCAGGGCGTGGCCCAGGTCGATGATTGCCCGGGCGATGGCCACGGCGTCGTCATCACCGGGCAGGTCTTTGATGAACGCACGGTCGATCTTCAGGTGGTCGATCGGCAAGGCACGCAGGTAGGCCAGCGACGAGTAGCCCGTGCCGAAGTCGTCGACTGCCGTGGCCACCCCCATGGCCTGCAGCTGGGCCAACGCGGCGCAGGCCTGCTGCTGGCTTTCCATCAACAGGCTCTCGGTGATTTCCACTTCCAGCATATTGGGCGACAGAGCATGCCGTTCAAGCGCCAGCGCCAGGCTCGACACGTAGTCGCTGCGCTCGATCTGCAGGGCGGCAACGTTGATGGCCAGCGGGCGAGGCAGGCAATCGTCGGCACGCCATGCCGCCAATTGCGCACAGGCTAATTCCAGCACCCGCTCACCCAGCGGGATGATCAGGCCGGTGCGCTCCGCCAGCGGGATGAATTCGCCAGGTGAAACCAGGCCATGCTCAGGGTCACGCCAGCGAAGCAACGCTTCAACCCCTTCCAGCTGGCCACTGAACAGGTCCACCTTGGGTTGGTACCACAGCTCGAACTCGTTGTTCTGCAGGGCCCGACGCAAGTTGCGCTCCAGCTCCAGGCGCTGTTGCAGGCGCGCGGTCATGTCGCGGTGGTACGGCCGCCAGGTATTGCGCCCGCCCTCCTTGGCCACGTACATCGCGGTGTCGGCGTGGCGCAGCAGGCTGCCAACGTCGGCGCCATGCTGCGGGCACCAGGCCAGGCCGATGCTGCCGGTGACCAGCGCGGCATTGCCGTTGAGGTCGAACGGCCGTTGCAGGCAACGCAGCAGGTGGCGGACCTGATGGTTGATCTGCCCCTGGGTGCCCTGGAGCATGAACACGAACTCGTCACCGCCCAGCCGGCACAGCCGGTCGGTGGTGTCCAGCTCCTGCAGAAAGCGCGCGGTGGCCTGCTGCAGCAGCAAGTCGCCCATGGCATGGCCCAAGCTGTCGTTGACCTGCTTGAAGCCGTCGATGTCCAGCATCAGCACTGCCAGGCCGTTGCCTTGGCGGGTGGCGTCGGCCAACTGTTGCTGGAACAGCACGCGGTTGGGCAGCCCGGTAATAGTGTCGTAATGCGCCAGGCGCTCGAGCTGCGCCTGCGAGCGCTGCAACTCGCGGTTGCGCTGCACCAACTGGCGCTGCTTGCGATTGATCTGGGCGACCAACAGGCCGCTCAGGCCGGTGCACACAAGCCCCAGCCAGAACAGCGGCGAAGCGAACACGCCTGCGCCCTCTGGCGCCTGCTGGCGCTGTGCGTCCAGGTGCCCAAGCGCCACCGACAAGCCGATGCCGGCCAGGGCGAAAGCCACCGGCAGCAAGCGCTTGACGGTCTTGCGCAGGGTGCCGGCAGCCGGCTTCTGCTCATCGGAATACGGGGAATTGGACGGGATCATAAGCCTGCGGACGCACTCGATTGCTTCTGTATCGGCGCAGCTTCGGCAATGTTGAGCCAGACTGGTGTTTTTCTTCAGGCCGGTGCATGCTCGAAGCTGAAGCGTTTCACCTAGCCAACACATGTGAGGTGCAGTACCCATGGACCGTCTGCTCGATTCGTTGTTTCCTGCCGCCGAGAACATCCCCGAGGCCTGGCGCCTGGGCGAGCCACTCGAGCAACGCGACTACCTGGTGAACGGTGAGTTGCGCCGCTGGGACGGCCCACTGGCTACCGTGCGCAGCCCGGTCTGGCTCAAGGAGGGCGACAGCGAGCGCCAGGTCATCCTCGGCAGCGCCCCGCTGCTCGACGCCGATACCGCCCTGACCGCACTCGATGCCGCCGTGCAGGCCTACGACAAGGGCCGCGGGGTATGGCCGAACATGCGCGTTGCCGAACGCATCCAGCATGTCGAAACTTTCCTGGCACGCATGCGCGAACAGCGCCAGGCGGTGGTCAAGCTGCTGATGTGGGAGATTGGCAAGAACCTCAAGGACTCCGAAAAGGAATTCGACCGCACCTGCGACTACATCGTCGATACCATCAACGCCCTCAAGGACCTTGACCGCCGCTCCAGCCGTTTCGAGCTCGAGCAAGGCACCCTCGGCCAGATCCGCCGCGCGCCACTGGGCGTGGCGCTGTGCATGGGGCCTTACAACTACCCCCTGAATGAAACGTTCACCACGCTGATCCCGGCCCTGATCATGGGCAACACCGTGGTGTTCAAACCGGCCAAGTTCGGCGTGCTGCTGATCCGCCCGCTGCTCGAAGCCTTCCGCGACAGCTTCCCGGCTGGCGTGATCAACGTCATTTATGGGCGTGGCCGCGAGACGGTCAGCGCCTTGATGGCCAGCGGCAAGGTGGATGTGTTCGCCTTCATCGGTACGCACAAGGCCGCCAGCGACCTGAAGAAACTGCACCCACGCCCACACCGCCTGCGCGCGGCACTGGGGCTTGACGCCAAGAACCCGGGCATCGTGCTGCCGCAGGTCGACCTGGACAACGCCGTCGACGAAGCGGTAACCGGCGCGCTGTCGTTCAACGGCCAACGCTGCACGGCGCTGAAAATCCTGTTCGTGCATGAGGATGTGGTCGACGCGTTCCTCGACAAGTTCAAGCGCAAGCTTGCCGCGCTGAAACCGGGCATGCCGTGGGAGCCAGGCGTGGCCCTGACCCCACTGCCGGAGCCGGGCAAGGTGGACTACCTCGACGGCTTGGTGGCCGACGCCACGGCCAAGGGCGCGCAAGTGCTGAATGAAGGTGGTGGGCATAGCCGCGGCTCGTTCTTCTACCCCGCCCTGCTCTACCCGGTCAGCAGCGACATGCGCGTGTACCACGAGGAACAGTTCGGCCCGCTGGTGCCGGTGGTGCCTTACCGCGACCTGCAGACAGTGATCGACTACGTGCTGGACTCCGACTACGGCCAGCAGCTGAGCCTGTTCGGCAACGACCCGCAGACTATCGGCAGCCTGGTCGATATCTTCGCCAACCAGGTAGGCCGGATCAACCTCAACGCCCAGTGCCAGCGCGGCCCGGACACCTACCCTTTCAACGGCCGCAAGAACAGCGCCGAAGGCACGCTGTCGGTGCATGACGCCCTGCGCGTGTTCTCCATCCGCACGCTGGTCGCAACCCGGTTCCAGGAGGCCAACAAGGAACTGATCAGCGAAATCATCCGCAACCGGCAATCGAGTTTCCTGACCACCGATTACATCTTCTGATGCCGCCTTGGTTATAGACATTTGATCTAGGGTGCGTGTCGATCTTGCGCTTTGCTAAACGACTCTATGCAACAGGGGCGCCTATCGCGCCCCTCTTGCATCCCCGGCAAAGGAGATTCGAACATGGCAGCCAAACCCATCCCCGAAGGCCAGCACAGCATCACCCCTTACCTGGGTATAAAGGATGCTGCGAGGGCCATCGAGTTCTACAAGCAAGCCTTTGGCGCAGTCGAGATGTTCCGCCTCGAAGGCCCTGACGGCCGTGTCGGCCACGCCGAACTGAAGATCGGCGATTCGTCGTTGATGCTCGCCGACCCGTGCGACATGGAAGGTGGCCTCACCGCCAGCCAGTCACTCAATGGCGTTGCGGTCGGCCTGCACCTGTACGTCGAGGACTGCGACAAAGTCTACGCCCAGGCCCTCGCCGCCGGCGCCACGCAATTGCATGAAGTAAAAGACCAGTTCTACGGCGACCGCAGCGGCACGCTGAAAGACCCGTTCGGCAACATGTGGTTCGTCTCCACCCACAAAGAGGACCTCAGCCCAGAGGAAATCCGTGCCCGCGCCGCCAAGATGTTCGGTGGTAGTTGAGGAGCGAGTTGAAAGCGGCGCGACTTTGCTTGAAGCTTGTGGCTCGTAGCTTGGAGCTGCTTCATGCGAATCATCGACAAAACCGCCGCGCAGGTCCGTAGCCTGACCCCGGCCGAAGAGGAACTGCTGCAGGCATTTGCCGCGGGCACCCTTGTTGGCCCCCGCCTGCTGCAGGCCAACCAGTTATTGATGAGGGTGCGCAGCGCCAACCATTGGCTGGCCTGCGATTGCCGCAAGGATGCCCTGCCGGTACTGAATGTCACCCTCAATGGCAGCACCGGTACCCTGTTTCTCAAGAACAACCCCGGCACCGCCGAGCATGCGCCGGGGTGCCCGTTCACCAAGGACGAGCGCGAGGCGGCCGAGCGCGAGCAAGACCCCGCCCCGCCCGCCGCCTGGCTGCCCCCCGACACCGCGCTGCGCCTGCTGGGTGATTTCCGCAAGGCCAGCGACAGCGCTGGCGGCGCCCCTGACGGCAGCGAGCGCCGGGAGCAGCAGCGTCTGCTGTCGCTGCTGTTGACCTGGATCGAAACCAGTGGCTTGAACCTCTACGCCACGCACCTGAAAAAAGACCTCACCAGCCAGTTTGCCGAACTGCGCAGCGTCGCCAGCCGTTACCCGCTGCTCGAGCGCGTGCCCGCCAGCAACTACCTGGAAACCCGGCTGGACATGAAGCACATGCTGATGCTCAAGGCCCGCCTGCGCGAGGCCACGGTGTTCGGCAACCACCGCCGCCATGGCCTGATGCTCGATTGCGTCGACCAGATCAAGGGGCGCAAGGTGTTCAACAATCGCCGCGAGGATGGCTTCGACTTCCAGGGGCATCATCTGTATTGGGGCGGCAGCCGGACGTCCGGGCCGCTGCTGGCACTGGCGCTGTATTCGCCGACCACAGCGGGCAGTCACTTCTACGAACTGATCCACGTGGCCAGCGTGCCGGTGCTGTCACGCGCTCACCTGTTCCCGGTATACCGCGACGAAGAACGTGAGCCGCTCAAAGCGCTGGTGTCGTTGATCGACTGGATGGCCAGCAAGGGTGTCAAGGTGCAGATGCGCCGGCCGGTGATTGGCGGCCAGGTGATGGATGAGCTGGTGCTGACCTCGGATCAGGACCGGGTGCTGTCGGTGTCGCTGCTCGAGCAGCCGGTGGGGCCGGAGCCGGATGCCGAGAACTTCAAGCGGTATGCGGATTTCAAGAGCCTGGAGACCTTCCGCAAGTTTGTGGCCGGGTTCTTCATGCGCGAGCGCTGATCAAGATACGCTGCCTCCCTGTGGCAGCGGCCTTGTGTCGCGATAGGGCTGCAAAGCAGCCCCCGATAATTCACGCAGTCCCGCTAGTGCGCGGTTACCCAAGAAACAACGCGTACGCCGGGTTATCAGTCTCATCCCAATACCGATACCCCATCTCATCCAGCGCCTGCGGCAACCTGGCCTGCTCATCCGCCGGCACTTCCAGCGCGGCAAACACCCGCGCCTCGGCCGCGCCATGGTTGCGGTAATGGAACAGGCTGATGTTCCAGCGCTTGCCCAGCCGCTCCAGGAAACCTAACAGCGCCCCCGGCCGCTCGGGGAACTCGAAGCGCAGTACGCGCTCATCCGCCCCCGGCGCCGCATGCCCGCCCACGGTATGGCGCACATGCAGTTTGGCCAGCTCGTTGTCGGTCAGGTCGAGTACGCTGTAGCCCTGTTCGGCCAGGCTGGCCAGCAACTTTTCACGCGGGTCGTGCAGCGGGTGCGTCTGCACGCCTACGAACAGCCGCGCTTCCTTGCCCGGGTAATAGCGGTAGTTGAACTCGGTGATCTGCCGCTTGCCCAGCGCCTGGCAGAAGGCGCGGAAACTGCCGGGTTGCTCGGGGATGGTCACGGCGATGATCGCCTCACGCTGCTCACCCAGCTCGGCGCGCTCGGCCACATGGCGCAGGCGGTCGAAGTTGACGTTGGCGCCGGAATCGATGGCCACCAGGGTCTGGCCCTGCACGCCTTCGCGCGCCACGTACTTCTTGATGCCCGCTACCGCCAGGGCGCCTGAGGGCTCGGTGATGGAGCGGGTATCGTCGTAGATGTCCTTGATCGCCGCGCACAGCTCGTCGCTGCTGACAGTCAACACCTCATCGACAAAGTGCCGGCACAGTTCAAAGCAGTGGGCCCCGACCTGGGCCACTGCCACGCCGTCGGCAAAGGTGCCGACCTGCGGCAGAATCACCCGCTCGCCGGCGGCCATGGCGGCCTGCAGGCAGTTGGAATCTTCCGGCTCGACACCGATCACCTTCACCTCGGGGCGCAGGTACTTCACATAGGCGGCAATCCCCGCCACCAGCCCGCCGCCACCGACCGGCACGAAGATCGCGTCCAGCGCACCCGGCTGCTGACGCAGGATTTCCATGCCTACCGTGCCCTGGCCGGCGATCACGTCCGGGTCATCAAACGGCGGCACGAAGGTTGCGCCCTCGCTGTCGGCCAGGGTCAGCGCATGGGCCAGCGCATGCGGGAAACTTTCACCGTGCAGCACCACATGGCCACCCCGCGAACGCACACCTTCGACCTTCAGCGATGGCGTGGTGGTCGGCATCACGATGGTGGCTTTCAGGCCCAGATGCGAAGCCGCCAGGGCCACGCCTTGCGCATGGTTGCCCGCCGATGCGGTAATCACACCGCGCTCGCGCTGGGCCGTGGTCAGCCGCGACAGCCGGGTGTAGGCACCGCGGATCTTGAACGAGAACGTGGGTTGCAGGTCTTCGCGCTTGAGCAGCACCTGGTTGCCGAGGCTGGCAGACAGTGCCGGTGCCGCTTGCAGGGGCGTCTCGATGGCCAGGTCGTACACCGGCGCAGACAAGATGCGCCGCACCTGCTCCGACAACAGTTGCTGCGGGCTGAGCGGGGTACGTGGGCTGACGTTGAGGCTGGTCATCGGTGCAACTCCTTGGCTGTTTTCACGTTGCCCAGGAGTCGAAGAGTAAAAACCCGCCTCCAGGGCGGGTTTGGTGCACGTACGCGCTAGCCCGCCAAACTGATAATGGCGGTAATAATAATGGCGTTCACGTGCAGGAAAGTGTTCATTGGGTGGGAACTTATCCCGCTACGGGCGGGCGTGTCAACACTTGGCCTGCTGGGCAGACAGCGGCACATCGAACACCTTGTCGAAGCCCCACTGGAACACGAAGGCATAGACGAAGAAGAACACGAACAGCGCCAGGTTGGTCAGCAGCGCCGCCCACAGGCTGACATCCAGCCAGTACGCCACCAGCGGCAACAGCAGCACTACCAGCCCGCCTTCGAAGCCCAGCGCGTGCAACAACCGGCGCAGAAAGGTGCGTTCACGTTGTTGCTGGCGGGCTTCCCAGCGCTCGAAGGCCCAGTTGAAGGCCATGTTCCAGCTCATGGCGATGCCCGACATCAGGATCGACAGCACGGCCGATTGCGCCATGCCGGCACCGAACGCCAGATCCAGCGCCGGCGCCACGCAGGCCACGGCGATGGCCTCGTAGAGGATGGCCTGGACGATCTTGCGGGCCTTGCCTTGCATGGTTGGGTCTCCTGTATGTGCTTGCCATGGCATTTTCATCGTTTTTGAGATCGAGCGCCGCCCGCGCGGCGCATCGCGAAGCGCTTGCCTTGGGATCTTCAGCGCCCTTGAGATCGAGCGCCGCCCGCGCGGCGCATCGCGGGCAAGCCCGCTCCTACATTTGTTGCAACGCGCCGTTCCAGTCAGGCCATGGTTGTCCGCCTTGGCGCATGGCTGAAGACATGTGAGAGGCCGGCAGCGCCAGCCGAGGAATCCCGTCATGCTAACAAAGCTGGCGACTATGGCCTATCAGGCCATGGTACGTTGCAACAAATGTAGGAGCGGGCTTGCCCGCGATGCGCCGCGCGGGCGGCGCTCGATCTCAAGGGCGCTGAAGATCCCAAGCCAAGCGCCGCGCGGGCGGCGCTCGATCTGCGCATCACCTCCACACCCAAGCCAGGCATCTCCCGAACCTCACACCGATTCCAGCCCCCCACATTGGACAACCCCTCCCTCGACTGCTTGTATCTATCCATTGCAAGCAACCCGAATTCGTACAACTTCGTCCAGGGAATCGTACGAGGAACAAGACGATGGCAAACACCGTCATGATGGTATTCGGTACCCGCCCAGAAGCGATCAAGATGGCCCCTCTGGCCAGGGTATTGCGCGAATGGCCGGACATCGACCTGCATATCTGCTCCACCGGCCAACACCGCGAGATGCTCGAGCAGGTGCTCACCGCTTTTGGCCTGAGCGTCGATCAGGACCTCAAGGTGATGACCCAGAACCAGACCCTCAACGGGCTGGCCCGTGACCTGCTGGACAAGATCGACAAGGCCTTCGAGAAGGTCAACCCGGATATCGTGCTGGTGCACGGCGACACCACCACCAGCTTCATTGCCGGCCTTGCAGCCTTCCACCGGCACATCCCCATCGGCCACGTCGAAGCGGGGTTGCGCACCGGCAACCTGCAGCAACCCTGGCCCGAGGAGGCCAACCGGCGCCTGACCGGGGTGATCGCCGACCTGCACTTCGCCCCCACCCGCAAAGCCCGCGACAACCTGCTGCGTGAAGGCGTGCCGCTGGAGCACATCGAAGTCACCGGCAATACCGTTATCGATGCCCTGCTGTGGATGCGCGAATACCTGGCCCAAACGGCCTGGCACCCCTCGGCCGACTCACCCCTGCACACCCTGCGCGACGACCAGCGCATGGTGCTGATCACTGGCCATCGCAGGGAAAACTTCGGCGCCGGCTTCGAACGCATCTGCCTGGCCCTGGCCGAATTGGCCCTGCGTTACCCCGACGTGCAATTCGTCTACCCCGTGCACCTCAACCCGCAGGTACAGAAGGCCGTCTACGGCCTGCTTTCCGGCCGTGACAACATCCATTTGGTGGCGCCGCAGGATTATCAGCATTTTGTCTGGCTGATGAACCGCGCCCACATCATCCTCACCGACTCCGGTGGCGTGCAGGAAGAAGCCCCCGCGCTGGGCAAACCCGTGCTGGTACTGCGCAAGGTGACCGAGCGCCCGTCGGTACTCGAAGGCGGCACGGTCAAGCTGGTCGGCACCCAGGCCGAGCGTATCGTCAAGGAAACCAGCCAGCTGCTTGACGATGAACAAGCCTACACGCGCATGGCCCGGGTATTCACACCGTTCGGCGACGGCCACGCCAGCGAGATCATCGCCGAACGCTTGAGCCTCTGGTTCGAGGAAACCACCCGTCAACAGGGTGACGCATGAGCCTGGCTTTCGTCGACTTCCTCACCTATGTGCTGTTCGGCCTGAAGATCCTGGCCATCATCCTTGCCAGCTTGATGTTCCTGCTCGGCCTCGATGACCTGTTCATCGACCTGTGCTACTGGTGCCGCAAGGTGGTGCGGCAAGTGCGCATCTACGACAAGTACGAAAAGGCTGACGAAAAACGCCTGTTCGAAGTGCCGGAAAAACCGCTGGCGATCATGGTCCCGGCCTGGAACGAAGTGGGTGTGGTCGGCGAAATGGCGCGCCTGGCGGCCTCTACCATCGACTACGAGAACTACCAGATCTTTGTCGGCACCTACCCCAACGACCCGCAAACCCAGGCCGACGTCGATGCCGTGTGCCTGCACTACCCCAACGTGCACAAAGTGGTCTGCGCCCGCCCCGGCCCGACCAGCAAGGCCGACTGCCTGAACAACATCATCGATGCCATCCTGCGTTTCCAGGAAGACGCACGCATCGAGTTCGCAGGCTTCATCCTGCACGACGCCGAGGACGTGATCTCGCCCATGGAGTTGCGGCTGTTCAACTACCTGCTGCCGGCCAAGGACATGATCCAGATCCCGGTGTACCCCTATGCGCCGGAATGGAAAGGCTTCACCGCCGGGCACTATGTGGACGAATTCGCCGAAAACCATGGCAAGGACGTGATCGTGCGCGAAGCACTCACCGGCCAGGTGCCCAGCGCAGGCGTCGGCACCTGCTTCAGCCGGCGCGCCATCAGCGCACTGCTCGAAGACGGCGACGGCATCGCCTTCGACGTGCAGAGCCTCACTGAAGACTACGACATCGGTTTTCGCCTGAAGCAAAAAGGCATGAAGTGCATCTTCGCCCGCTATTCGGTGACCGACCCGGCCCTGGCGCTCAAGCACGACTGGCGCTGGGGGATGAGCCGCGAGTTCTCCCAGGTGATCTGCGTGCGCGAGCATTTTCCGCGCGACTGGCAGCACGCCATTCGGCAGAAGTCGCGGTGGATCGTCGGCATCGTGTTCCAGGGCACCAGCAACCTCGGCTGGAGCCGCACGGGCGCACTCAACTACTTCCTCTGGCGGGACCGGCGCGGCCTGTTCGCCTACCTGCTGAGCTTTCTCGTCAACCTGTTGCTGCTGGTGTTGCTGGCCATGTGGCTGGTGACGGTTATCGCGCCGCAGTCCTGGCGGTTCATGTCGATCCTCAGTGACAGCTGGCTGCTCACCACCCTGCTCTGGCTCAACGGCCTGATGCTGATCAACCGGCTGTTCCAGCGCGGCTGGTTCGTTACTCGCTATTACGGCATCGGCGAAGGGTTGCTGTCGGCACCGCGCATGATGTGGAGCAACTTCGTCAATTTCTTCGCCAACTTGCGCGCGCTGCGCCAAGTCATGGAGATGGGCGATTCGCGCCGGGTAGCCTGGGACAAGACCACCCACGAGTTCCCCGCCCTCGCCTCGCCGGCCCGCACGCCACTGGGCCACCGCCTGGTCGAGAAAGGCTACATCAGCGAACAGCAGCTTGAGCAGGCCATCACCAGCCCGGTACGCCGGCGCCTGGGCCGCGAGCTGTTGCTGCGCGGCTGGCTGACCAGCGAGCAGCTGGTGCAGACCCTGGCCGAGCAACTGGACATGCCTTGGGCGCCGCTCAACCCGTTCAAACTCGACGCAGAGCTGATCGCCCAACTGCCGCGCCGGCTGGCCACGCATTACGGCGTGCTGCCGGTGGCGCAAGACGGCAGTACGCTGGTGCTGGCCAGCGAGAGCCCGGTCAGCCAGGTGTCGCTGGGGGTGATCAGCCGCCAGCTCAAACGGCCCGTCCGTTGCCGCCTGGCGCCCCAGGGCCGCGTAACCCTGGGGCTGCGCTTGCACTACCCCAGCCCTTGGCAGCACGCCGAGACCCAGCAGATGCTCAAGGTGCTCGAACTGCACCAGGACAATGCCGAGCTGATCGAACAGGTCAGCACTCACCAGGTCATGCTCGGTGCCCTGCTGCAGGTGCGCGGCATGGTTCCGCCGACCTTGTTCAACCAGGCACTGATCGACTTCGACCCCGAGCAGCAGAGCCTTGGCGAGCACCTGATCGCGCGCGGCATCATCACCGAGCACGTGCTGCAGCAGGCGCTCGCCGAGCAGGCCAGCGAACAGCAGGCCGCCTTTGACCTGATCAGGGAGGTGGCATGAAGCCGCGTTTCACCCTCACCTTCACCGGCCTGTTGCTGTGCTCCACCGCCCTGCCCACGCTGGCCGCGCCCATGACGGACTTTCAGCGTTTCACCAGCTACCCGTTCATGGAGCGCAGTTACCGCGAAGCGAAAAAGGATAACTGGGCCGAGGTCGAACGCCTGACCCGCCATGTGCTGGGCCGCGTGCCGAACAATGACGAGGCGCGCGCCTTGCTGGTGGAGGCACTGGCCCACCAACGCCGCTACAAAGAGGCACAAGCCCTGGCCGAGCAACTCGATGGCCCCGAGCATGCCGATGCCTTGCTGCAGCTGCGCCTGACCTGGATCGAACAGGACCCACCGCCCGCCAGCCAGGTTGAAAGCTGGCTGGCTACGGCCGACGGCATGCAGCGGGTACGGCTGTGGCAGGCCTACAGCCTGAGCCTGGCCAAGTTCGGCGGTGCCGGCAAAGCCCTGCAATGGCTCAGCCAGTTACCACCCCGTGACGATGGCCAGGTGCTGCGCCTGGCCCGGGCCAATTTCGCCGAACAGTTGCGCAACTGGAAAGAGACCATCGAACAGCTGCAGCCGTTGGCCGAAAAAGGCCAGCTGCCAGCTGAAGACTGGCAGCGCCTGGCCAATGCCTATGTCCAGCAAGTGGATGAAAAGGGCCTGACACGGTTGCTGCAAAGCGCGCCCTCCCCTGAAGTCGCCAACCAGACCCGGCTGGCCATGGCCAACCGAGCCATCGCCGTGGGCCATAACCAGCAGGCGCAACGCTGGCTGCAAACCCTCCCTGCCGAGCAGCTGCAACAGCCCGAACAACGCCAGCAACTGTGGGAACTGGCCCGTGAAGGCGACGATGCGCCGTTGCTGCGGCGCCTGAGCAACGAACTGCAGCGCCCGTGCCTGGAGACGGTCGACTGGCTGTCGCGGCATGACCCGGATGTCGCCCGCGAGCAGCTCAAAAGCTGCGCCGCCGCCGTCGACCCCCGCGCCTACGCCATCCTCAAGCAGCGCCTTTACGGCGACCCCGTGCAACCCCCACAACCACGCACGGCCGCCGAATGGGAGCAACGCTACCGCCAGAGCGGTAACCTGGCCGCACTTGAACAGGCAACCTTCCTGCTGGTAAAGCAGGGCCACAGCGAACGTGCACGAAGCCTTCTTGAGCAGGCCTACGACCGCCGTAAGGGCCGGCTGACGCCCTCGCTGCTGCAGCGCCTGGGCAATTTTTACGCGCGTGACGACGGGCCGCTGGACAGCCAACGGATGCTGGGCCTGATCCCACGCGTCGATACCCAAACACGCGCCCAGCTGCTCGCGCGCCTGGCCGAGGCCGGCCAGTGCGACGCCGTACACCAGGCTGTCCCGGCCAACCCAAGCGAAGCTGGCCAGTACCGTGCTCTGGGCCGTTGCGCCATGCCCGAGCAGCCCGGTGCAGCAGTGGTCTACTACCAGGCCGCTGAACGCCTGGGCGACAGCGGCAACCGCTTACCGCTGGCCTACGCCCTGGAAGCCGCCGGCGACTCCACAGCCGCCCTGCCGATCTGGCGCAGCCTGCCCGACAGCGCCTGGACCGACAACGCCCGCCTGACCGCCGCCGCTGGCGCCTTGCACGCAGGCGACCCACAGGCCGCGCGCCGCTACTGGGACGCCGCTGCGCACAACAGCGCCGACGACTGGGCCTTGGGCGCCGCGATCGCCCAGCGCCAGGGCGACCTGCAGGCAGCGCTTGGCTTCCAGCGTCAGGCCCTGGCGCACAACCCGCGTGCCGACCACTACTACGCAGCCGCCAGCACCGCGCAACTGGCCGGCGACAGCGCCCAGAGCACGGCCTGGCTGGCCGAGGCGCTACGCCTGGCACCGGACCAGCCCCGCTACCGTGCCGACTACGGCATGCGCCTGGCCGGTTCGCCCGACAAGGCCCAGCGCCGCCAGTCGATCCCTTATCTGCAAAGCGCCACGCGCGATTTTCCGGAGGACTACCGCCTCGGCGAAACCCTCGCTCTGCGTTACGACGAAGCCGAAGACAGCGCCTCTGCCCGCCGCGAGCTGCGCCGGATCATCGACGTAGAGCAGCACCTGGTCGACGGTGACGATGAATATGGCAGCCTCGAAGCGCGCAAGTACCGCCAGCGACGCGCTCACGAAACCCTGTCGCGCCGCGACAGCGTCACCCTGGCCAGCACCTGGTCGCCAGCCGGCACCTCGACCAACGACAAATTCCTCGACACCGGCCAGCGCAGTGGCAGCGCTCGCCGGGCACAGTCGCAGAACGTGCAGTTGGCCATGTGGGACCACGCACTGGGCGACGAGCCCAGCCGCAATGGCAGCACCTTGTCGGTGTACGGCCGCGTGCTTTTCGGCGGCCAGAGCCGCACCGACTACGCGCAAAGCATGGGCACTGGCGTCGGCCTGCGCTACAAGCCGCTGGGCCAGGCCAACCTCAACCTGTATGCCGAGCTGTATCACCAACGCCAGATCGACGCCGAGCATTACAGCGGGCTGAGCCTTGGCGAGCTGCTGAGCCCGGCCAAGGTCGGCGGCAATTGGGGCGATTTGCGCCACAACGCCGAATCGAGCAACGACTTGCTGTTGCGCGCGACGGCCTCATTCCTCGACCAAGGGGATTGGCGTAACGACTGGCGGGTTGACGAGGACGACTGGAACGAGCGCTTTTTGTACCTGGACGCCGCCTGGTGGACCCGCGCCGGCGACCATGCCTGGTTGTCGCGCTACCAGCAGGGGCATGCCTGGAAGCTGCCTGGCACCTCGCCGCAAACCCTGATGCCTTATGGCTTCCTCGAATTTGCCAGCCAGGACCCGAGCAATGACTGGCGCCAGGACGCCCGGGCAGGCGTGGGTGTGCGTTGGCAATGGTGGTTCGACGACGACCGTTACAACGCCTACCGCGGCTCGCTGAAAGTGCGCGCCGAGTATCAGCAGTCGCTGGGTGGCAACCTCTACGAGCGCGCCAACGGCGTGCTGGTGGGCGCGGAGATGACCTTCTGATGCGTACCTTCCTGGCAATCTGCATGCTTGCCCTGTGCCTGCCGGCCATGGCCGACCAGCGGCTGTTCTACCAACCCCTGAACCGCGACGCCGCGGTCAGCCCAGCCCAGTGGCAGCAACTGTGGCGCGCCACCGCAGCGCACGGCGGCAAGACCCTGATCGTGCAGTGGAGCGCCTACGGTGACAGCGATTTCGGCGGCGCCCAGGGGTGGCTGGCCAACAGCCTGCGCGAAGCCCGCGCGCAGGGGTTGGAGCTGGTGCTCGGCTTGTACATGGACCCGGCCTACTACCAGCGCCTCGAAGCGCTCGATGGGGATGGACTGAACAGCTACTGGAAAGCGCAGCTGGGCCGCTCACTGAGCCACTACCAGCAGGTGCGCAAGGACTGGAACCTGGAGGTAGCCGGCTGGTACCTGCCAATGGAGCTGGACGATCTGCACTTTCGTGACCCCGCACGCCGTGAAGCACTGTACGGCCAGTTGCAGGCGTTCAACCGGCAGTTGGACAAGCCGCTGCACATCAGTGCGTTCAGTGCCGGCACGCTGGCACCGCGGGTCAACGCCGCGTGGCTGGAGCAACTGGTGGGGTTGGGTTTGACTGTGTGGTGGCAGGACGGTGCCGGGACTGGGCGGTTGCCGCCGTTGGTGCGCCAGGGGTACGAACAGGCCCTGCCGTGCCGGGTCGGGGTGGTGCGTGAGGCCTTTCGCCAGGTGAGCGCGCCGGGGCAGGCGTTTCGGGCCGAGCCGGCCCCGCCCGGGCTGACGGGTGGGTGCCATGCCGAAGCGGTGTTTGCCCTGCGCTACCGGCCGTGGGCTCGGGGTATCCTGCCGCAGAATTGAGTCGTCTGTTCGGGCCTCATCGCGGGCAAGCCCGCTCCTACAGGTCGACCATCGCCCTTGGGTCAGCAATTATCCCGTAGGAGCGGGCTTGCCCGCGATGAGGCCGGCACTGACAAAGCACTCCTCAACAGGGCCAGATGAATGTTCAAGACCATCGAGGAATACGTGCGCCAGCAGGTGGCCCCCGCCGCCCTGCGCGCCGAATTTCGCCAGCATGAATACGACACCGCTCGACGCTTCTGCCAACTGATCTTCTGCCTCAGCATCGCTGTCTGGCTGCTCTTCGACCTGATGGTCAGCTACCTGGGCAACCAAGGTTTCACCTGGCTTTCAGGCCTGTTCCTGGCGCTGATGTGCAGCCTCACCGTGGTCCTGGGTTTTACCCGCAAAACCCACCACTTCGACGTGCTCAACCTGCTGTTCATAGCCGTCATCACCTTGGGCATGCGCCTGGTCATCGAAGGCATCCCGATCGCCCTTCGCCCGGTCTGGCTGGTGCTCGGCACCTCCACCGTGCTGTACAGCGTCTCGGTGCTGCCGGTACGGCGCTGGTCGTTCTTCTGCGCCATGGGCATCACCTGGGCCATGCTGAACCCGTTCTATGACACCAACATCGACCTGGACGACCTTGAAGCAGCCATGTTGGTGAGCTATGCGGTGTTCCTCAGCGGCCTGGTGATCTACAGCTACCTGCGCATCCGCCAGGCCAAGCTGCACAATTTCTACATGTCCAAGTTGCTGCTGGAACAGGCCTACGTCGATGTGCTCACCGAAATCCCCAACCGCCGCTCGTTCATGGCCAAGGCTCAACGCCAATTGCAGCAGGCACCACCCGGGCAGTGGCTGGCCATGATCGACATCGACAATTTCAAGAAGGTCAACGACCGCTACGGGCATGACGTCGGCGATGAGGTGCTCAAACGCGTGGCCGTGCACATCAAGGCATCGATGGCGGGCCATGAGTTCGCAAGGCTCGGCGGCGAGGAATTTGCGATCTTCCTGCACGGGCTGGATCAGCAAGCCGCCGAGCGCCAGGTTGAATCGTTGTGCAAGCGGGTGCGCGAAGACCTGGGTGCGCACCCGGTGACGATCAGCATCGGGCTGGCCGAGGTGGGCAGCGCAGATACCCTGACCATGGCGCTGGTCAAGGCCGACCAGGCGCTGTACCAGGCCAAGCACACCGGCAAGGACCGCTTCGTGTTGTGGACTAGCCGGCTGGCAGCCGAATCCTGAACTGCGCCCCACCCAGCGCCGACTGCGCCACGGTAAGCGTTCCGCCCTGGCCCTCGATGGCCCTTCTGCTGATCGCCAGGCCCAGGCCGAAGCCGCCGGTATTGCGGTCGCGGCTGCGGTCCAGGCGGTAGAACGGCTGGAAGATCCGCTCGCGCTCCTGCACCGGGATGCCGATGCCGTCGTCCTCGACGGTCAGCAGGCAGGCGCCGTTCGCCTCCAGGCGCAAGCGCAGCAGCAGGCTCTGGTCGCAATAGCGCATGCCGTTGCGCACCAGGTTCTGCACCGCGCGGGCGGTCAGCCGTGGGTCGAGCACGAAGCGCGGCAGATCGCCTTCGGCGCGCACCTCCCACTGGATGCCACGGCTGTCGAGTTCTTCGGCAAAGCCGCCGAGCACGCTGTCGACCAGTTCCAGCAATGACACCTCGACCCGCTCGCGGGCCTGGTCGGCGTTGTACAGCCGGCTGTAGGACAGCAGCTCGAGCACCAGTTCGTCCAGCTCACGCACATGCCCGACCAGCTCCAGCAGGCGCTTGCGGCTGCTGGGCGGCACTTCGTCAAACAACAGCACCAGGCCGAAATCCAGCCGCGTGAGCGGCGTGCGCAGTTCATGGGACACCGCATTGAGCAGCTCGCGCTGCTGGTTGACGTGGCGCTCCAGGTCGCTGGCCATGGTGTCGAACACCCCGGCCAGCTCACCGATGTTCGAATGCGGCGAGATATGCGTGCGCTCGGCCATCTGCCCCTGGCCCAGGCGCCTGGCGGTTTCCTTGAGGCGCTCCAGGTCGCGCCAGTGCGGCCACACCCACAGCAGCAGGCAGCCGAGCATGGCGGCGCCGATCAGCACCGTCACGCCCCACGACAGCACATTGATGTCCAGTGGGTCTGGCGGCGCGTGCAGGCTCACCAGCCAGCCTTGTTCCAGCGGGGCCAGCACGGTTTGGTAGTAACCCCAGTCGCCGATGCGCACTGCGTACAGGCCGTGCTCCAGGCGTGCCTGCTCCTGCGGGCTCAAACCGGCCTGGTCGGTGCGCAGCAGCGTCACCTGCAGCGGCGCGAATGCCTTGGCCAGGTCCTGCTCCACCGCAGGCCACTGCTCGCGCGGGGCCTGGCGGAACTGGCGGACGATCAGCGATTGCACCCCCTTGGCCTGGTCCAGGTTGTAGGCCATGAAGCGGTCATGGAACAGGCCGACGATGGTGTCCGGAATCAACAGCAGCGCACCGGCGTAAGCGACGATGATCAGCAGGTACAGGCGCACCAGAATCTTCAGCATGCGGTATCAGCACTCCCATTCGACGCGGCTGAACAAGTAGCCCTTGCCCCACACGGTCTTGATCTTGCGCGCCTCGCCGGCGCTGTCGTCGAACTTGCGGCGCAGCTTGGAGATGGCCACGTCCACCGAGCGGTCGGTGCCGTTGAACTCGATGCCACGCAATTGCTGGAGAATGCGGTCGCGGCTGAGCACTTCGCCGGCATTGCGGGCCAGCACCACCAGCAGGTTGTACTCGCCGCTGGACAGCTCCACCTCTTCGCCGCGCCAGCTGACCACGCGCTCGGCCAGGTCGATACGCAAACCGCCGACCAGGATCTGCTCGCTGTCCAGGCGCGGCTCGTGCACGCTGCTGCGGCGCAGCAAGGTGCGTACACGTGCCAGCAGCACGCGCGGTTCGCAGGGTTTGGTCACATAATCGTCGGCGCCCATCTCCAGGCCCAGCACCTGGTCGTGGCTATCGTCGCGGGCCGTGAGCATCAGGATCGGCAGGCTTTGTGATTCCTGGCGCAGCAGGCGGCACACCTGCAGGCCGTCGATGCCCGGCAGCATCAGGTCGAGGATGACCAGGTCCGGTTTGTCCTGGCGGAACGCCTCCAGCACATGATCGCCCCGGGCGATCACCCGCACATGGAAGTCATTGCGTTGCAGGTAGCTGGCAATGAGCTCGGACAGGGCACTGTCGTCTTCGACCAGAAGAAGGTTTGGCATAAGCGCTTGGACACAAGGGGAAAGACCGGCAGGATATAGAATCCCGCCCGCAGACAGGATTGTTCTTCACACTTTTTCACACTCGCCCTACACAGCTTAACAGGCGCTCAGGCAACCTCTGCCTTAGCATACGCACGGTCATCATCGGAAGATCCGTATGCCTATCATGTTTACCCATCGCCTGCGCCCTTTGGCGCTTCTGGCACTGCTTACCCTGTCCCTGGCCGGTTGTGGCGACGACGCCGGGAAGGACGAGCAGGCACCCACGCCCCACGTCGGGGTAGAAACCCTGCAGTTGCAGCCGCTGGCGATCAGCACCGAACTGAGCGGGCGCATTCTGGCACCGCGCACGGCCGAAGTGCGTGCGCGGGTCGCCGGCGTGGTGCTCAAGCGTGTTTACCGCGAGGGCAGCGACGTCAAGCAAGGCGACGTGCTGTTCCTCATCGACCCGGCACCGTTCAAAGCCGACCACGACAGCGCCCGGGCCACCCTGGCCAAAGCCCAGGCCAACCTGTACCAGGCGCGCCTGCAGGAACAGCGCTACCGCGACCTGGTGGATGACAAGGCCGTCAGCCGCCAGGAATACGACAACGCCCGGGCCGCCTTCCTTCAGGCTGACGCCGAAGTGGCCGAGGCCAAGGCTGCACTGGAGCGGGCCCGCCTGAACCTGGGCTACGCCACCGTCACGGCGCCGATCGCCGGGCGCATCGGCCGTGCGCTGGTCACCGAAGGTGCCCTGGTGGGGCAGAACGAGACCACGCCGCTGGCCACCATCCAGCAACTGGACCCGATCCATGCCGACGTCACCCAGTCGACCCGCGAGCTCAACGCCCTGCGCCGCGCCTTGCGTGCGGGCGAACTGCAGCAGGCCGGCAACGGCGAGGCGCGTGCCACGTTGATCCAGGATGACGGCAGTGCCTACCCGTTGCCCGGCAAGTTGTTGTTCTCCGATATCAGCGTCGACCCGAGCACCAACCAGATCACCCTGCGCAGCGAGTTCCCCAACCCGGACCTCGACCTGCTGCCCGGCAGCTATGTGCGCGTACGCCTAGAGCAGGCCGTGCAGCCCAAGGGCATCAGCGTGCCGCAGCGCGCCATCCTGCGCGACAGCGCTGGCGTACCGAAGGTGCTGGTGGTCGACGCGCAGGCGCGCATCAGCGAACGCCAGGTGGTCCTCGGCAACGCCCAGGGCGACCGCTGGATCGTCAGCGAAGGCCTTGCAGCCGGTGACCGCGTGGTGGTCGAAGGCCTGCAACACGTCAAGGCCGGTGACCATGTGCAGGTCGACGCCAGCCAGAACACCCAGCCCATCGCCCAGCACAACGGCCAATGAGGGCCTGACCCATGCCGCAATTCTTCATCGACCGCCCGGTGTTCGCCTGGGTGGTCGCGTTGTTCATCCTGCTGGCCGGCGCGCTGGCCATCCCGCAGTTGCCGGTGGCCCAGTACCCCAACGTGGCGCCGCCGCAGGTGGAAATCTATGCCGTGTACCCGGGCGCCTCGGCGGCGACCATGGACGAGAGCGTGGTCAGCCTGATCGAGCAGGAGCTCAACGGCGCCGACAACCTGCTGTACTTCGAGTCGCAGAGCAGCCTGGGTAGCGCCACCATCACCGCCACCTTCGAACCGGGTACCCACCCCGATCTGGCCCAGGTCGATGTGCAGAACCGTCTCAAGGTGGTCGAGTCGCGCCTGCCGCGCCCGGTCACCCAACAGGGCCTGCAGGTGGAAAAGGTCTCCACCGGCTTCCTGCTGCTTGGCACCCTGACGTCCGAGGACGGCACGCTCGACGAAACCGCGCTGTCGGACATTCTGGCGCGCAATGTGATGAACGAAATCCGCCGCCTCAAGGGCGTCGGCAAGGCCCAGCTGTACGGTTCCGAACGGGCCATGCGTATCTGGATCGACCCGGCCAGGCTGATCGGTTTCAACCTGACGCCCAATGACGTGGCCGAGGCCATCGCTGCGCAGAACGCCCAGGTCGCACCCGGCAGCATCGGCGACCTCCCCGCCCGCAGCACCCAGGAGATCACCGCCAACGTGGTGGTCAAGGGCCAGCTCAGCACCCCTGAGGAGTTTGCCGCGATCGTGTTGCGGGCGAACCAGGACGGCTCGACCGTGACCATCGGCGATGTTGCCCGGGTCGAGATCGGCGCCCAGGAGTATCAGTACGGCACGCGGCTGAACGGCAAGCCGGCCAGTGCCTTCAGCGTGCAGCTGGCGCCGGGCGCCAACGCCATGGAAACCGCCACGCTGGTGCGGGCGAAGATGCAGGAGCTGTCGCGCTACTTCCCCGAAGGGGTCAAGTACGACATCCCTTACGACACCTCGCCGTTCGTCAAGGTGTCGATCCAGCAGGTCATCAGTACCCTGTTCGAAGCCATGCTGCTGGTGTTCGCGGTGATGTTCCTGTTCTTGCAGAACCTGCGCTACACGCTGATCCCGACCCTGGTGGTGCCGGTGGCGCTGATGGGCACCTTCGCCGTCATGCTGGCGCTGGGCTTCTCGGTCAACGTGCTGACCCTGTTCGGCATGGTGCTGGCCATCGGCATCCTGGTGGACGACGCCATCGTGGTGGTGGAAAACGTCGAGCGGATCATGGCCGAAGAAGGCCTGCCGCCCAAGGAGGCCACGCGCAAGGCCATGGGCCAGATCAGCGGCGCCATTGTCGGCATCACCCTGGTGCTGGTGGCGGTGTTCCTGCCCATGGCGTTCATGAAGGGTTCGGTGGGCGTCATCTACCAGCAGTTCTCACTGTCGATGGCGGTGTCGATCCTGTTCTCGGCGTTCCTCGCCCTGAGCCTGACGCCGGCCCTGTGCGCTACGCTGCTCAAGCCCCTGGCCAAGGGCGAGCACCACGAGCGCACAGGGTTCTTCGGCTGGTTCAACCGGCGTTTCGAGGCCATGAGCAACGGCTACGAGCGCTGGGTCGTCAATGCACTCAAGCGCAGCGGTCGTTACCTGCTGGTGTATGGCGTGCTACTGGCCGTGCTGGGTTATGGCTTCAGCCAACTGCCCACGGCGTTCCTGCCCACCGAGGACCAGGGCTACACCATCACCGACATCCAGCTGCCGCCGGGTGCCAGCCGCATGCGCACCGAGCAGGTGGCCGCGCAGATCGAGGCGCATAACGCCGAAGAGCCTGGCGTGGGCAACACCACGGTGATCCTCGGGTTCAGCTTCTCGGGCAGTGGGCAGAACGCCGCGCTGACCTTCACCACCCTGAAGGATTGGTCCGAACGCGGCGCCGACGACAGTGCCCAATCGATTGCCGACCGCGCCAGCGCAGCGTTTTCGCAGATCAAGGATGCGGTGGCGTTCTCGGTGCTGCCGCCGCCCATCGACGGCCTGGGTGAATCCACCGGCTTCGAGTTCCGCCTGCAGGACCGCGGCGGCATGGGCCATGCCGCGCTGATGGCCGCCCGTGACGAACTGCTGGCCGGTGCCCGCAAGAGCAAGATACTGGTCAATGTGCGCGAGTCATCGCTGGCCGAAAGCCCGCAGGTGCAGCTGGAGATCGACCGCCGCCAGGCCAACGCGCTGGGCATCTCGTTTGCCGATATCGGCGCGGTGCTGGACACCGCAGTGGGCTCCAACTACGTCAACGACTTCCCCAACCAGGGCCGCATGCAGCGGGTGGTGGTGCAGGCCGAAGGCGACCAGCGCAGCCAGGTCGAGGACTTGCTGAAAATCCACGTGCGCAACAGCAGCGGCAAGATGGTCCCGCTGGCTGCCTTCGTCCAGGCCAAGTGGGTCAGCGGCCCGGTGCAGCTGACCCGCTACAACGGCTACCCGGCCGTGTCGATTTCCGGCGAGCCGGCGGCCGGCTACAGCTCGGGCGACGCCATGGCCGAGGTTGAACGCCTGGTCGCGCAGCTGCCGGCCGGCGCCGGCCTGGAATGGACGGGCCTGTCGCTGCAGGAACGCTTGTCCGGCAGCCAGGCGCCGCTGCTGATGGCGCTGTCGCTGCTGGTGGTGTTCCTGTGCCTGGCGGCGCTGTACGAAAGCTGGTCGATCCCCACCGCCGTGCTGCTGGTGGTGCCGCTTGGCGTGCTGGGTGCGGTGCTGGCGGTAACCCTGCGCGGCATGCCCAACGACGTGTTCTTCAAGGTCGGCCTGATTACCCTGATCGGCCTGTCGGCGAAGAATGCCATCCTTATCATCGAGTTCGCCAAGAGCCTGGTGGACCAGGGTGTGGACGCTGTCGACGCCGCCATCCAGGCTGCCCGCCTGCGCCTGCGGCCGATTGTCATGACTTCGCTGGCGTTCATCCTCGGCGTAGTGCCATTGGCCATCGCCACCGGTGCCAGCTCGGCGAGCCAGCAAGCGATCGGTACCGGGGTAATCGGCGGGATGCTCAGCGCGACCTTGGCGGTGGTGTTCGTGCCGGTGTTCTTTGTGGTGGTGATGCGCCTGGGCGAGCGCCGCCGCAAGCGGGCCGATGGCGACGCGCAAGCTATCGACGCTCAATAAGCCGCCGGTGGGATTGCCCTGTAAGGGCACCCCCGGCCAGCCTGGACAATTGCGCTGCAGCGTGGGAGGGTGCGGTCCTTGCACTTCAGGAATCGACACAATGCCCAGGCTCCCCTCCTTTTCTGCATTGATCCTCGCTGGCGGCCGCGGCCAGCGCATGGGCGGCCGTGACAAAGGGTTGGTGCCGTGGCGTGGCGAACCACTTGTGGCGCATGTGCAGCGCGTGGTGCGGGCGCTCAGCGATGACGTGGTGATCTCCTGCAACCGCAACCAGGATCTTTATCGCCCGTTTGCCGATCAGCTGGTATCCGACGCTGAAGTGGGCTTCCCCGGGCCGTTGGCCGGCGTCATTGCCGGGCTGGCAGTGGCGCGGCAGGAATGGGTGGTGGTGCTGGCCTGTGATGCGCCATTGATTGACCAGGGGTTGATCGAGGAATTGCTACAGCTGGCGGTGGCCAATGACAGTGCCGCCATGGTGCGCCAGGCTGGCTATTGGCAGCCGATGTTCAGCGTGCTGCCGCGCAGGTTGCTGCCGGTGCTTGAGCAGGCCTGGGCGGCGGGTGAGCGGAGTTTGCAAAAGGCGCTGTTGCTTGAGCCGGTGCAGGGGCTGGAGTGTGCCGAGGATGATCGGCGGTTGAGCAACTTCAATAGCCCCGACCTGCTGCAGGGCTGAGCTAGCGACTGCCTGTACCGGCCCTATCGCCGGCAAGCCGGCTCCCACAAGGTTCTTTTACGCAAGCCTCAGGCGTTGCGCATTACCTGTGGGAGCCGGCTTGCCGGCGATAGGGCCACCGAATGCGACATATCAACCACCAGCCAGCTCCTCGATACTGATCTCGCGCATCCTGAACTTCTGCACCTTGCCCGTCACCGTCATCGGGAACTCGTCGACGAAGCGGAAATGCCGGGGCACCTTGAAATGCGCGATCCGCGCCCTCGCCCACTCGCGCAGTTCCTCCTCAGTGACGAGATGCCCAGGGTGCAGCCGCACCCAGGCGACGATCTCCTCCCCGTACCTGCTGCACGGCACGCCGATCACCTGCACATCGGCGACTGCCGGGTGGGTGAAGAAGAATTCCTCGAGTTCACGCGGGTAAATATTCTCGCCACCGCGGATGATCATGTCCTTGCTGCGCCCGACAATGCGCACATACCCCTGCTCGTCCATCACCGCCAGGTCACCGGTGTGCATCCAGCCTTCATCGTCAATGCTTTCAGCGGTGGCCTTGGGGTTGTTCCAGTAGCCCAGCATCACGCTGTAACCCCGGGTGCACAGCTCGCCGATTTCGCCGCGCGGCACGCTGTTGCCGTCGGCATCGATCACCTTGTTCTCCAGCCGTGGCTGGGTGCGGCCGACGCTGGTGACGCGGCGCTCCAGGTCGTCGTTGGCGCCGGTCTGCAGTGACACCGGGCTGGTTTCGGTCATGCCGTAGGCGATCTGCACTTCGGCCATGTGCATCTCGTCGATCACCCGGCGCATCACCTCGATCGGGCAGGTGGCGCCGGCCATGATGCCGGTGCGCAGGCTCGACAGGTCGAAAGCGCTGCGCTGTGGGTGGTCCAGTTCAGCGATGAACATGGTCGGCACGCCATACAGGGCGGTGGCCTTTTCTTGGGCCACGGCGCGTAGCGTGGCCAGCGGGTCGAACGCATCGTTGGGGTAGATCAGGGTGCTGCCGTGGGTCATGCAGCCCAGGTTGGCCATGACCATGCCGAAGCAGTGGTACAGCGGCACCGGGACCACCAGGCGGTCGTGCTCGGTCAGGCCCAGGCTCTCGCCGACCATGTAGCCGTTGTTGAGGATGTTGCTGTGGCTGAGCGTCGCGCCCTTGGGAAAGCCCGTGGTGCCCGAGGTGTACTGAATGTTGATCGGGTCGCCAGGCTGCAACTGTGCCTGGCGTTCGGCCAGCGCTTCGGCGCTGACGGCAGCGGCGCGGGCCTGCAGGTCGTGCCAGGCGAGAAAGCCAGGTGGCGGCGTGACGGCCAGGCTGACGACCCCGCGTAGCGCTGGGAAGCGCTCGCAGTTCAGCGCGCCGGGGTGCCCTTTGGCTAGGCCAGGGACCAGGCCCGACAGCATGGCGTGGTAGTCGGACGTCTTGAAGGCATCGGCGCAGATGACCCAGCGGCAGCCCGACTGACCGAGCGCGTAGTCGAGTTCGCTTGCGCGGTAGGCCGGGTTGATGTTGACCAGGATTGCCCCGACCTTGGCGCTGGCGAACTGGGTGATGCACCATTCGGCGCAGTTCGGTGCCCAGATGCCGAGCCGGTCGCCGGGTTGGACACCCAGGGCCATGAGGGCGCGGGCATGCTGGTCGACGGCGTCGGCGAGTTGCCGCCATGTGTAGCGCAGGGCCTGGTGGCGAACCACCAGGGCTTCGCGGTCGGGGAAGCGGGCGACGGTGGTGTCGAAGGCGTCGCCGATGCATTGGGTGAGCAAGGCCTTGCCCTGATCGCCCTGGGAGTAGCTTGGCTGGGTCATGGGTGCGCTCTTGTTGTTTTTGTGGTGCCGAATCGGGCCCTATCGCCGGCAAGCCGGCTCCCACAATGACCGAGGTGTCGCATGGTCCTGTAGGAGCGGGCTTGCCCGCGAAGAAGCCAACACAAAATTACCTGACAAACACCTGCGGCGTGGTGGTCGACATATCGCCACCGGGCAGCTTGATGTTCTTCACCTTCTCCAGTGTTTGCGGGTCGAACACCGCCAGGTCATTGAAGGTGCCGCCCAAGTACAACTTGTCGCCCTTCATGTCGAAGGTCACGCAGTAGTAGGTGTGCTCAAGGTTAGCTGCCTTGATCAGCTTGCGCTCTTTGATGTCATAGCGCGCCAGGCGGTTGAGCACGCCGTAGATCTGGTTCGGGTCCTTCGGCGAACGCAGGCCGGTGAAGTACAGCTCGGTCAGGTCGGCGAACTCCTGGGTGTGGGTCTTGCCGGTCTTGAGGTCCACGCTCAGGTAGCCGTACAGCAGCTCGGCGGTGTTGGGGTCTTGTTTCTCGTCCTTGAACCTGGCGATGGTGTACAGCATCGACAACTCGTGGCGCGGGCTCTGATGCGGCCAGAAGTACAGCACGTCCGGTGCGCTGTAGCCTTTGCGGTTCCAGTTGCGCAGCGGCAAGGCCACCTCGTACTTGCCGGTGTTCACGTCCATCTTGTAAATGTCGGGGCCGGCGACGAACAGGCTGCCGTCATCGGCGGCGCGCATCAGGTATACCTGGCGTGGCATCGGGAAGGTGCGCACTGGCTTGGCGCCTACTCCGTCGGCGGTGCGGAACACTTCGAGGCGCGGTGGCTTGACCACGTAACGGTCGTTCAAACGCTGGCTGGGGTTGACCGTGGCGTACACCTCTTTGCCGTCCGGGCTGATGGCGAACGAGTACATCGACTTGCCGACTTCGCCTGGCACGCTGGACAGGTTGGCGTGGAAGGTGGTCTTGCAGGTGTCCAGGTCGATACCGTAAATGTCGGCGTAGTGGTTGTTGAGTATGTAGGCGGTACGGTTGTCCGGCGCCATCATCGCGGTGCCCGGGCCGAACGCGTCGGGCAGGCGGCAGCTTTTATACAGCGTGTCGCTGGCCACATCGACCACGTGCAGGTTGTTCGGGTAGTTGGTGGCGATCAGGTATTCGTTGCCGGCCTTCAGGGCAGGCGCGGCGTCATCGGCCTGTACCGCCCAGGCGCAGGCCGTGGCGGCGACGGTGAGCGCGAGCTGCGCGCAGAGTCCAGGTTTCATGCGGTTTCCCCTTGTCATTCTTGTTGGGCCGGTCACTTGTCTTTCGGGAACACGGTGCCGAGGTTGCGCCAGTCGTCCTGCGAATTGGTCGCCTGGGCGTTCCAGTCCTGGTAGGTGCTCATCATGTCCGGCACCTGGGCTGGCCACCAGCAAGGGTCGGAGCAGCCATAAAGGTCGGCCTCCATCGGCTGGCACAGCGAGCTGACCCCGCCAAAGGCGTCCACTTCCCAACCCGGGTCGGTGGTGGCGGTGCAGCCGGCCACTGCGCTCATGGCCATGACTTCTTCGACGCGGTCTTCGGCAGCGGCCTGTTCGAGGATGCGTGCCTTGTTGTTCAGGGGCTTCAAGTGCTTCATGTCAGTGGGCCTTGCGCGGAGTGATATAGCGGTCGATGAAGGCCGGGTTGGCGGCCATGATGCGGCTGTAGACTTCGATGCCGAAGTCGACCCAGTCACGCATCAGTTCGCAATAGTGGTAGGTCGGGTGCTGCGGGTCGCCGTAGCGTGCGTAGCTTTCGTGGTAGCAGCCGCCGGAGCACAAGTTGCGGATGCGGCAGCTGTCGCAGCCGGTGTTGCTGCGGTCCAGGCGCTGGGACAGGAAGTCATTGAGCTGCGCCTGCTTCACGCCCTGGTGCACGTTGCCGAAGGTCGGCAGGCTGGAGCCGGTGAAACGGTGGCACAGGTTCAGTTCGCCCTCGTGGTCCACCGCCAGCATTTTCAGCCCGGCGCCGCACGGCAGAGCTTTCTTGTGGCCTTCGTGGATATCGGTGATCAACTGGTGCAGGTTGGAAAAACCGATGTTGCGGTGTTCCAGGGCGGCCTCCAGGTAGCGCCGGCCGAGGGCTTTCATGTTGGCGAAAACCGCGATCAGCTCCTCGCCGGTGAGGTTGAAGTCGGCCATGTCGCCCGAGGTCACCGGGGCGAAGCCCACCTCGGCAAAGCCCAACTCATTGAACAGGTGGTTCCAGATGGTCTCGACGTCGGTGATGCCGCGGGTCAGGGTCACCCGCGCCCCAACCGGCCGGCTGGTGTAGCGCGACAGCAGCAGCTCGGCCTTGCGCCGCACCACGTCATAGGTGCCCTGCCCGCCCACGGTGATGCGGTTGCGGTCGTGCACGGTCTTGGGCCCGTCGATGCTCACCGACAGGCCGAAGCGGTGGGCATTGAGCCAGTCGATGGTGTCTTCGGTGAGCAGCGTGGCATTGGTGGTCATGATGAATTCCACCTGCTTGCCGGCTTCGGCGAAGCGCCGCTCGCAGTAGGCGACCATGTGCTCGATCAACGGCCGGTTGGACAGCGGCTCGCCGCCGAAGAACACCACGCTGTAGCGTTGTTCGTCGGGTGATTCCTTGAGCAGCATCTCGACCGACGCCTCGGCGGTGGCGGTGCTCATCTTCTTGCCGGCCGAGGGTTTGTCCAGGTCTTCCTTGTAGCAGTAGGTGCAGCTCAGGTTGCAGCCGGTATTCACGTTGAGCACGACGGTGTTCAGCGCCGTACGCTCGACTTGCTTGAGGGCGATTTCCGGGGTGAGCGGCGAGCCGTCGCTGACCAGCTCCAGCGCGATCAGCTCGCGCAGGGTGTCCTCGATGTCGTTGCCGGCGAACTGCTGGCCGAGGCGCTGCACCAGCTCCTCGGCGGAGCAGCCGTGCTGGCGCAGGGTGTCGATGATGCCCCCGGTCACCGCGTCGGCGGTGAACAGCGAACTGCTGGGGATATGAAACAGCATGCGGTCGGCATCGACCTGCACTTCGTGCAGGTTGCGCTCGACCAGGTTCAGTAATACGCCCATGGCGACCTCCGATAATCGATCCGTTGGTTGATGCGTCTGGCAGGCCAACCCTTATGGCAGGGGCGGGTTGTTCCAGCGCTGGACGGTGACGATCATGTGGCCCTCGCCGGTCTGGCCGCCGTCAGCCAAGGTAGCGATGACTTTCAGGTTGCCGGCGTTGTTGGTCATCATCTTGCGCGCAGGGTTAGGGCCCGCACCGCCTGGCACGAACACGCCGTCAGCCTGCATCTGGCCAGCAAACTTGACGTCTTCGTCCTCGACCGCACGTTCGTTGAACGGCTCGACCTTCCACGTGGCCGGCAGGTAACCGATGCGCAGCGGCTGGCCGCTGGCATCCTTGCCCCAGGCTTCGGCCTCGAAACGCCCCTGAACCTTCGGTACCGCCGCGCCGTTTTCGCCGATACGGGCGATGGAGAACGCCGGCACGACCTTCACCGCCTCGACCTTGTCGTAAACAGCCAGGTTGACGCCCTTGAGTGCACCGACTGCAACCTCACGCTGGCCAGGTTTGGCATCTGCTGCCGCGCGCGCCTTGAGCCGCACCAGGGTCGGGGTCTGCTCCAGCACCTCGGTCACCTCGACACCCGCGCCCAGGTCAGGCTTGCCGCTCAGGTCGCTGCCCACCAGAGTGATCTCACTTTCGCCACCGGCCTTGATGTAGCCAGGCTGTACTGCCAACAGGCGTGGTTTGCCGGCTTTCACCGCGGTGAAGTCCAGCCCGCGCTCGTCGTGCTCGGCCTCGAACATGCGGCCTTTCATCTCGCCGTCCAGCGCCGCGAACACCTGGCGCAAGCTGGCGTCGCCCACCTTGACGTTGCCGCGCCACTCGTAACCGTTGTAGAGGATCGCCGTGCCAGTGCCATTGAATGGCGTGCCGTCGGCATAGGCGCCCTTGACTTCCACCTTGAAGGTATCGCCTTGCTCGGGGCTGACCGTCATCACCCCGCGCACGTCGCCTTTGGCCAGCATGTGGCCGCTGAAGGCCCATTGCCCCGGTAAAGCATCGGCCTTGGGTTTGGCGTTCTGCCAGTCAGCCCAGGCTGTGCTGTCCAGCGGGAAGCGCTTGGCCAGCTCCGGCACCACCTGCTTGAGGGCGATGTCCAGCCAGTCGCGGTCGCGTGCCTGGGCCTGGTATTCCAGCGATGGCCACTGGCTGAGGTGGAAGTTGACCAAATGCTCCCATTCCTGGGCCGGCCGGCGCTGCAGAGCGACACGGGCACCGGAGTGGCAACGGCCGCAGGTTTCGCCGATGATCGGGTCGAAGTGCTCGACGGTATTGAGCCGGCGCTCCATGGCGTAGCGCACGCCTTCGGTTTCGCTGGGGGCCAGGCCTTGCTTGTCGGCCAGGTACTTGACCAAGGTGCGACGGTCATCGTCACTGATCTGCAGGCCGTGCATGATTTGCATGCGGGCGATGCTCATCAGCCAGCCTTCGGGCGTTTTGCGCTGGTGGCTGATGCGGCTGTAGGTATCGTTACCCTCGGGGATATGGCACCCCATGCACTTGTTCTGCAACAGGCTCGGGCCCTGCTCGGCCGCCATGGCCTGGGTGCCCAGCAGTGCGGCGGCGATCAACGCCAGTTTGCCCGCTTGCCGCCGGAGTCGAGTCGTCTTCAAGGTCAGACCTCCACGGTTGTTGTTCTTATGGTTTTCGCACGCTTGGGTACAGCAGGTGTGCATGTGACAGTTGCGATACAGAAACTGTGCCAGATGCTTGAAAATTGTTGTATTTCAGCTTCTTAGCGCATTTAAGGGACCTGCAACCACACCTTGGTGTCGAGTCGGAACGTGCCATTTCGCGACAGGGTGTTTCATGTTGAGACAGGGGCCTGCTGCGCAGGCCATCGCCGGCAAGCCAGCTCCAACAGGTACAGCGGCGTAGGTGATGACTGCACTGTACCTGTGGGAGCCGGCTTGCCGGCGATGAGGCCTTGTAGGCACTGTTTCAATCACCGTCTCACACCGTCTCAATGTGCAACAGCGCAGCTGCGCAATGGCACCCGTGCACCAAGGCAAACCCTAGGCAGTTCAAGCAGTTGCGCCTGCTTGGCCACCTTGGCACGGCCATTGCGCCGGTGCCCGGCACATCCAATGACAAGAGGCACAGCCCCATGCTTTCCGACCTGCCCATCCTGCCCGCCACCCGCGCCTTCCTGGAGCGCAAGCTGAAGATGCGCATCGGCGCCGACTGGCAGGACGCCACCAGCGGCCGTACCCTGGCGTTCCGCAACCCGGCCAGCGGCGACATCCTCGGCGAAGTGCCGGCCGCCGAGCAGCAAGACGTCGACCGCGCCGTGCGCGCCGCGCGCCAGGCCTTCGACGATTCGCCCTGGAGCCGCATGCGCCCACGCGAGCGGCAGAACCTGCTGTGGCGCCTGGCCGACCTGATGGAGCGCGACGCACAGCAACTGGCCGAGCTCGAATGCCTGAACAACGGCAAGAGCGCTGCCGTGGCCAAGGTCATGGACGTACAGTTGGCCATCGACTTCCTGCGCTACATGGCCGGCTGGGCCACCAAGATCGAGGGCAGCACCGTCGAAGCCTCGATGCCGTTGATGCCCAACGACCAGTTCCACGGCTTCGTCCGCCGTGAGGCCGTGGGCGTGGTCGGCGCCATCGTCGCCTGGAACTTCCCACTGCTGTTGGCCTGCTGGAAACTCGGCCCTGCCCTGGCCACTGGCTGTACGGTGGTGCTCAAGCCCGCCGATGAAACCCCGCTGACCGCGCTCAAGCTCGCCGAACTGGTCGATGAAGCCGGTTACCCGGCCGGGGTGCTCAACGTGATCACCGGCACCGGCCTGAACGCCGGCGCGGCGCTAAGCCGCCACCCAGGCGTCGACAAGCTGACCTTCACTGGCTCGACCGAAGTCGGCAAGCTGATCGGCAAGGCCGCCATGGACAACATGACCCGCGTCACCCTGGAGCTCGGCGGCAAGTCGCCGACCATCGTCATGCCCGACGCCAACCTGCAGGAAGCTGCCGCCGGCGCCGCCACGGCAATCTTCTTCAACCAGGGCCAGGTGTGCTGCGCGGGTTCGCGCCTGTACGTGCACCGCAAGCACTTCGACAACGTGGTGGCGGATATCGCCGGCATCGCCAACGGCATGAAGCTCGGCAATGGCCTGGACCCGACCGTGCAGATGGGCCCGCTGATCTCGGCCAAGCAGCAGGACCGGGTCACCGGCTACATCGAACTGGGCCGCGAGCTGGGCGCGACCATCGCCTGCGGTGGCGAGGGCTTCGGCCCGGGTTACTTCGTCAAGCCGACGGTGATCGTCGACGTCGACCAACGCCATCGCCTGGTGCAAGAGGAAATCTTCGGGCCGGTGCTGGTGGCAATGCCGTTCGATAACCTGGACGAGGTGCTCGGCATGGCCAACGACAACCCTTACGGCCTGGGCGCCAGCATCTGGTCCAACGACCTGGCTGCCGTGCACCGGATGATCCCGCGCATCAAGTCGGGGTCGGTGTGGGTCAACTGCCACAGCGCCCTGGACCCGGCGCTGCCGTTTGGTGGCTACAAGATGTCGGGCGTCGGCCGCGAGATGGGTGCGGCGGCGATCGAGCATTACACCGAATTGAAATCGGTGCTGATCAAGCTCTGATCGACATCTGCACCGGCCTCATCGCCGGCAAGCCGGCTCCCACAGAATCACCACAGGCTTGAGACGCGCGCGGTCTCTGTGGGAGCCAGCTTGCCGGCGAAAGGGCCTGGCCAGGAAAAACAAATACAACAAAAAAAAACATGGAGTCCACCATGAAGCACACACTCGCCTGCACGTTGGCACTGATCGTCATCGCCCCCCTGACCCAGGCCCACGAGCTCTACAACCACAACGGCACCACCCTCAATGCCGACCTCGAAGCCCTGTTCGGTGCCTTCCACAGCGACGAAAGCTACAACCAGGCCGGCAACCGCCAGCCAGGCAGCAGCAACTGGCGCGAGGGCTATGTGAAATACGGCCTGAGCGGCAGCCAGGCCCTGGCCGAAAGCGGCGCCCTGTACGCTGCCTTCAACCTGCTCAGCTCGGCCACCTGGGGCGATGGCGATGCCGCCGGCCTGACCCTCGGCGACGAGCGCCGCACGGCCATCGAAGACCTGTACCTGGGCTGGCGTTCGGCCAATCTGTTCCCTGCCCTGGGCGAAGACGGTGTCGATCTATCAGGCGGCCGTCAGGTGGTGACCCTGGGTGACGGCTTTCTGATCCAGGGCGACCCGGTCAACCTGGGCAAGGTAGACCTGGGCGCCAACTTCGACCGCGGCGGTGCCTACTACCTGGCCGCGCGCAAGGCCTTCGACCGCACCGCCGTGCTGCGCCTGGGCGGCAAGGACGGTTGGCGTGGCGATATGATGTGGCTGAAATCCGACAACCATTACCAGGCCGACACTTCGCTGGCGGTGGCCAACCTCGAGCATGTCGCAGACGCCGGCACCGTCGGCGTCAGCTGGATACGCGGCCTCGACGTCGACCCGCGCTATGCGCAGATCATGGGCCTTGAGCATCGCGATGGCATGGACACGGTCAGCCTGCGCGGGCGCGGCAACCTCGGGGTGAAGGACCTGGAGCTGGCGGGCGAATACGTCACTCAGGACCGCACGGGCGGTAGTGAGAATGCGTGGTACCTGGAGGCTGACTGGACTTTCTCGGCGCTGCCCTGGACACCCACTGCCAGCTACCGCTACAGCCGTTTTTCGGAACATTTCGACCCGCTGTTCTATGGCCTGAGCCGCGGCTACGGGACCTGGTTCCAGGGTGAGGTGGCAGCCAACTATGCCGGGCCGTTCAACAAGAACAGCCAGGTGCACCACGTAGCGCTCAAAGGCAAGCCGCTGGACAACCTGACGGTGGGGGCACTGTACTTCGACTTCGATACGCTCGACACCGACCTGGGCAACCTGGGGGGGCGTGAACTGGACCTGTATGTGGAATGGATGGTCAACGAGCACCTGCTGATCAGCCCGCTGGTGGGGTTCTACAAGCCAGAGCGCAGTGCGGTGAATGGCGGTACCCAGATGGGCAGCCGGGATACCGGGACCTATATGCAGTTGGTAGTCGGGACCTTCTTCTGACCAATTGGGGCTGCTTTGCAGCCCATCGCCGGCAAGCCAGCTCCTACAGGGCCAGCGCAGATCTCAAGACCGGTGATGAGCCTGTAGGAGCTGGCTTGCCGGCGATGGGCCGCACAGCGGCCCCAAATGCTCAGGCCCTGCCCTGCTCTGCCAGCCACCGCCGCAGCATCATCTGTTGCACTGGGGAGTGGCTGCTCATGACCTCGTCCAACGCCTGCCCCGCCAGCACCGCCCGCACCACCGGCGCCAGCTCCACACCTTGCAAATGCCATACCCCCAACGGCTGATCCCCTGTGACCACCACCTCAGCCTCATCCACAAAGCCCTCACGCAACACCGGCCTGCGCGCTACCCGCACTGACTGCCAATCGGCCGCCACATGCAACGCCTGTGCATCGGGCCAACCCCGGCGCCGCGCCCAGAACGGCTGCCCCATGCGTGTCTGCTCCTGCCCGTAGAAATCCCGCCCGATCCGGGCAAAGCGCATGAACAACTGCTCGACCCGCTGCTGATGAAATTGCCGCGCCAGCGCAGCCCGCTCGGGCCGGCGCAACAGGGTGTTGATCACCACAGGCGCCTGCAGCGCCGACGACAGCGACTGGAAAATCCCGTTCCCCGACAGTGGGTCAACCGCCATCGCAGCATCCCCCACCCGTATCCAGTCATCCCCTACGCAGGCGCCGGCAAGAATCGCGGTGCTGCTGCGCGCATGCACCTGTGCAGGTTCCATCGCCTGCGCCCCGAACAACTCGGCCACCAGCGCCGAGCCACGGCGCCGTGTGGCGCAGTAATCCGGCAGAGCTGCCTTGCCCGGTACCCCTTGGGCGTCCAGGGTAATTTGCCAATAGCAACGGCCATCGGCCAACCTGGCCATCCAGGCCCAGCCGTCGTCCAGGCTTTCCACCGCCGAAGCCGGTGGACCAGGGGCGTCGTGCCACAGGTTCAGCAAACTGACCGTCTCTGGCCCGCGCAAGCGGTCAACCGCCAACGGCGCCTGGCGCCCGCGTGCTTCAACCAGAAAATCGGCCTGCAGCACCTGCCCATCGTCCAGGCGTACCTGGTGAGCTTCGGCACGCAGCACCTCACGGATGCGCCCTTCGACCAGCGTCACCCCGGCCCGCACAAGGTCATCCCGCAAGGCGCGGTCGAAGCGTTGCCGGTCGAGCAGAAACTCCTGGTTCATCTGCAAGTGCTCGCCATTCCAGCGCACCTGCCGGACCGCCGGCATCGCCGCCTCGCTCAAGGCGCCGCCCAGGCCGGCATGGCGCAGCCCTTCCAGAACCCGCTGCGAGACGCCCTCCACCGCCGCAAAACGGCGCCAGTCGGAGACCACCGTGACCGGGTAGCCCAGCCGACGCAGGCCGATTGCCGTGGCGGCACCGGCCGGGCCGGCGCCCAATACCAGAATGCGCGGTTCAGGCATCGCGCGCCCCCCGCCGCTCGGGGCCGACAAAGGCTGCATGCGCTTGCAGCCACGCCACAACCTGGTCCCGCTCAAGATCGGGCTGTTGTTGCAACAGCGCGGCGATCCGCCCGGTTACCGCTGCACAACCCAGGCTGGCGCCGGCCATGCCGCGCTCGCCGACGTAACCGCCGAAGTCGGCCTGGGCGCTGTTCAGCCACGACCACTGCCCCGGCGCGCAGCGAGCATCGCCGGTGATACGGATAACGCCTGGGTAAGCGGCCGGGTACACTGCGCTGCCCTGCGCCGGGCTCGATGCACAAAGCAGCACACCAGCAGCCTGCACCTCGGCGCAGGCCTGGCGCAGTACCGGCCGATCCTGCTGCAGCCCAAGGCTCAGGTTGATCAGCGTGGCGCCCTGCTCTGCCAGCCACAGCAATGCGCCGGCTACCTGCAAGGCGCTGGTGCTCGCCTGCTCGGCAAACACTTGGGCTACCAGCAGCGGCACCTGGCCTGCCTGGGCCTGCAGCCGGGCTAGCACCGCGCTGCCATGGCCAAGCCGGTCGGGCTGCGGCTCGCCGTCACGCAGCACGCCGTCCTCCAACCAGAACCGCCGCGCCGCACACAGGCCCAAGGCCTGTGCCGGGGAGCACCCGCTGTCGATCACCCCGACCTGCACGTCATGGGCCATGCTTGATGGCCTCCTTGGGCAACACGCGCAGTTGCCCGCCCAGCAACTGCAAGTGCAGGTCGGCATCGGCCAAGGTCGAGGCGCGGTGGCTGATAAGAATGCGGGTGCGCCCGGCGAACAGCTGGTCGATGGCGGCAATCACCTCACGCTCGGTCGCTTCGTCCACCGCTGAAGTGGCTTCGTCCAGCACCAGGATCGACGGGGCCTGCAGCACGGCGCGGGCGATGGCGATGCGCTGTTTCTGCCCCCCGGAGAGTTGCTGGCCGCGCTCGCCGAGCAGGCCATCCAGGCCCAGCGGCAGGCTGTCGACCAGGGTTTCGAGGTGCGCCAGGCGCACCACCCGCTCAAGCTCCGCGCGGCTGGCCTGCGGCGCACCGTAGGCAAGGTTCTGCGCCAAGGTGCCACGGAACAGCACGATATCCTGGCTGACCACGGCGATGCGCTGGCGCAATGCTGCAAGGTTCAGGTCCCGCAGGTCGGCGCCGTCCAGCAGAATGCGCCCAGCATCGGGGTCGTAGAAACGCTGCAGCAGGTCGATCAACGTCGATTTCCCGACACCGGATGCGCCACTGATAGCCACTTTGAGGCCGCCCGGCACGCAGGCATGCACGCCGTCCAGCACCGCACCCTGGCGCCCATCGTGGGCGAAGTGCACGCCTTCCAGGCGCAATTCGCCTGGGCCTTGGGGCATCGGCCGGGGCGTATCCGCCTCGCGCACGGCCACGGCCTCCTGCTTCAGCTCCATCACCCGGCCCAGGCTCACGGCCATGCGCTGCACCGCCACATACAGGCCCAACAGGCTCTGCACCGGCCCCACGGCCATGCCCATGTAGGTAGAGAACGCAATCAGCGCGCCCAGTTGCCAGGTACCCTCGATAACCCACCAGCCACCGACCAGAAACGCGCAGGCGCGGCACCACGACGTCAGGGTACCGGGTATCGCCTGGGTGAAAAACTCGGTGACCTGCACCTTGAGCAACTGGCGCATGTACCCCTGACCCAGCTGGTCCAGGCGCCCGGCCTCGCGGCCTTGCTGGCCGGACGCCTGGATGAACTTCATCGCCGGCAGCGTTTCGACCAGGAACGACGACACGTCAGCCGAGCGTTCGCGCAGGCTGCGCACTTCGCGCTCTACCTTGCGCCGCATCCAGCGCAACCACAGCACCTCGATCGGGACCAGCAGCGCCAGCAGCAGCGACAGCTGCCAGGACAGCATCAGCATCAGCGCCACTGCGCCTACCAGGCCAATGACCGCCGACACCGCCGAAAACAGCGAGTCCACGGCAAAGCGCTGGATTTCCGCCACATCGCCATCCAGCCTGGACAGGATGTCGCCGGTACGCCGGCGCCCGTAGAAGGTTGGCGACAGCTGCTGCAAGTGGCGATACAGGTCATCGCGCAGGGCAAACAGAATGCGCCCGGACAGCCGCGTGTGCAGGTAGCGGTTGACCCCAGCCAGCACGGTGCCGAGCAGCCCGGCGACGATCATGATCGCGGCCACGTGCCAGAGGGTCTGGTAATCCTTGGCCAGCAGGCCTTCGTCGATCAGGGTCTTGACCAGCCAGGGTTGCGCCAGCGCCAACAGCGAGGCGCCCAGGGAAAGGCCCAGCAACACACCGATGGCGTGGCGCTGCGGGCGGACGAAACCATACAACCAGGCCAACGCCTGGCGCATGAGCGCGGGGTCGCTGGTCTCTACCAGCCTTGCGAACAGGTTACCCATATCAACCGCGCAACTGCTTGAGCTTGCGGTACAACGTGGCGCGGCTGATGCCCAGGGCCTCGGCCGCAGCCGAGACATTGCCCTGATGCCGGGCCAACGCTTCGCGAATCAGCTCCAGCTCGTTGTCCCTCAAGCTGCCGGACGGCGCAGCGCCGCTGGCCAGCTCGTCGAGCAGGCAATCGGTCAGGTGCTCGAGGGTAAGCTGCTGTTCACCGTCTTCACGCATGGCCAGTGCGGTGCGCACAACCATCTCCAGCTGGCGGATGTTGCCCGGCCAGTCGAAGCCCTGGAGCAGCGCAGCCAGGGCCGGGTCGAGGCTTACGCCGTTGGCGCCGGCCTTGTCCAGCAGGCCCTGGACGAGGCTCGCCAGGTCGTCCCGTTCACGCAGTGCCGGCAAGCGCAGCGAAACGCCGTTGACGCGGTAGTACAGGTCTTCACGAAAATGCTGTTCGTGCACCAGCCGCTTGAGGTCGCGGTGGGTGGCGCAGATCAGCGCCACGTCGATGTCCTGCTCGTCGGCCGCGCCCAGCGGCGCCACCCGGCGCTCCTGCAACACCCGCAGCAGGCGCGCCTGCAAGGCCAACGGCATGTCGCCGATCTCGTCGAGGAACAGCGTGCCGCCGTGGGCCTGCATCAACCGCCCGACCATGCCGCCACGGCGGGAGCCGGTGAAGGCACCCTCGCGGTAGCCGAACAGCTCGGACTCGATCAGCCCCTCGGGGATGGCCGCGCAGTTTACCGCCACGAAGGGTTTGTCGGCCCGTGGGCTGGCCTGGTGCAAGGCGCGCGCCACCACCTCCTTGCCGGTACCGGTCTCGCCCAGTAGCAGCACCGGCAGGCCACTGGCCAGGCCCTGGCGGGCCATGCGCAGGTTGCGCGCCAGGCGTGCATCGCCCCCGGCCAGGGCGTCCAGCGCCGGCGATGTGTTGGCCAGTGCCGGTTTGCTCGGTGCCACGCTGCTGGTCAGCTGGCCATGGCGTGGCAGCTGCAGCGCGCGGAAGAAGAACTCGCCCTTGGCAGTCTGCACGCTGCTGACGCCGCCCTGCCACAGGCGTGCGATGAACGCTGGCGAGCGTTCGCCGAGCAGGTCGCTGCTGCGCCGCCCGATCAGGCCCTGGCGCGGTACCTGCAACAGTTGGCAGGCGTTGTCGTTGGCCGCCAGCACTTCACCGTCCAGGCTCAGTGCCAGCAAGCCGTGCCATGCGCTGTTGAGGTACTGCGGGCGGCTGTGGAAGGCCAGCACCAGCTGCTCGGGGTGGCACAGGCCGAACAGCCGGCTTTCGATATTGCCGGCAGCCAGCATCAGCATCGACAGGCTGTCTTGCGGCTGGGCCATGTTGCCTTCGCGGGTGATGTCGAGCACCCCGATCACCTCGCCATTCGGGTCGCGCAGCGGCACCGAGGTGCAGGCGAACGGGCTGAGCCGGTCCAGGTAGTGTTCGCCGCAGTTGATCAGGGTCGGCCGGCCTTCCACCACCGCCGTGCCGATGGCGTTGGTGCCGCGCAGCGATTCGCTCCAGCAACTGCCGGGGTGCAGGTCGCGCAGGCCTTCGCGTTCGAGTACGTGGGTTTGCCCTTCGATGGCCAGCACGTTGGCCTGGGCGTCGCCGAGGATGATGATGCCGGCCTTGCCCTGGCGCGCCACCAGATAATCCAGCTCGGGGGTCACCGCGTCGACCAGCAGCCGGTTGTGGTCCAGCAACGCGCGCAGGTCGAGGCCCTGCTGCAGGCCCAGGCCGACCTGCTCGCCTTGCAGGCAATTCAGGCCATGGCCCAGGCTGCGGCGCCAGGAGGCGTCGATTTCGTCGCGCAGCATGCCTGACGGCAGCTGGCCTTCGCGGGCCAGCTTGAGACGGGCCTGGCGGGCTTCATGGAGTGGGTCTTGGGCGGTTGGTTGTTGTTGTCGCGCCATTTTTTGCTCCGGCTGTGCCTCTTCACGGTGAGGGCAACGGGCTTGGGAATTTTTTTGCAGTGTGCGGGAGATTTTTCTGGGCGTCATCAGGGAGATTGCGGGGGGGTTGGAGTGCATGCCTTTGGGTTTTGCAGTGCTTTTGAGATCGAGCGCCGCCCGCGGGGCGCATCGCGAAGCGCTTGCCTTGGGATCTTCAGCGCCCTTGAGATCGAGCGCCGCCCGCGCGGCGCATCGCGGGGCGCTTGCCCTGAGATCTTCAGCGCCCTTGAGATCGAGCGCCGCCCGCGCGGCGCTTCGCGGGGCGCTTGCCCTGAGATTTTCAGCGCCCTTGAGATCGAGCGCCGCCCGCGCGGCGCTTCGCGGGGCAAGCCCGCTCCCACATTTGTTGCAACGTGCCATGGCCTGATAGGCCATAGTTGTCAGCCTTGG